>NZ_LN555523.1:1200000-1554404 GCF_900015215.1 Romboutsia ilealis
TCTCTTATTTTTCTACACACTTCCAAGCCATCTACTTTAGGCATCATAATATCAAGTATAATCATTTCTAAATCTAAATTGTTAGATACTTTCTCTAGTGCAACCTCTCCGTCATAGGCCAATAAAGTTTCATAACCTTCATCATATAAACTATCACCTATAAGTGATGCTATTTCTTTATCATCATCAACAATTAATATTTTAGACATATCAATTCTCCCCTATATTACTTAAGGGCTTACCTTAAGTAATAACTTAAGATATGCCCTTTTATTTCATTTTACTTATATATTTTACCATGTTTTGTAAATTTTTAACAAAGTTAATTTTAACTATTTACCTTTTTTAAATAAATCTGTAAATAGTTGCCACATATTTTTTTCTTCTACTTTTTCTTCTTCAACCTTCTCTTCTTCTTTTACCTTTATTGCATCAGTTCTTATAGCAAATTGTACTGATTCTACATTAATATTTTCTTCACTTGCAAAAGATACTGGATTAAAATCACTATTAGAGTATTTTGATACCATTTCATCTATTTTATCATCTATCTCATCTGGTAAATTTGATGTTTTACTATTAAGCTCATTAGTTCCTTTACTTAAAGCTGATACACCTTCTCCTATACTATCAATTCCACTTACTAATGTGCTACTTCCATTTTTTAAACTTGATGCTCCACCTTCTATTTCATTTATTCCACTTACTAATGCACTACTTCCACTTTTTAAGCTTGATGCTCCACCTTCTATTTCATTTATCCCACTTACTAATGCACTACTTCCACTTTTTAAACTTGATGCTCCACCTTCTATTTCATTTATTCCACTTACTAATGAATTACTTCCACTTTTTAAACTTGATGCTCCACCCTCTATTTCATTTATTCCACTTACTAAGGCATTACTTCCACTACTAAGTGCTTCAATACCACTGTAAAGATTACTTGAGCCTTGAGATAAAATACCTATATTACTTGCTAAGCTTCCTGCTCCATCACTTATTGAACTAGCACCAGATTTAGATTGATTTATACCTGCATCTATACTTTCATATCCTGATGCTAATCCTTGCGCACCAGATATAAGAGCATCTAAGTTTAAAGCTTGTATTTGCTCTTCTGTTAAGTTTGATTTTAATGCTGATACAACTTGATTTACTGATTGTGCATAGTTATTTACGTTTTGCTTATAACTAGCTGATCCCTGAGATAATGTATTTAACCCGGACTCTAAATTACTAGATCCTTGATTTAGCAAATTAACTCCAGATTCTAAAGCTTCTACACCACTATTTAAACTTTTAGCACCTTCTAATAACTTTTGACTATTTGTATAAAGGGAAGTAACTCCATTTTTATATCCATTTAATCCACTTTGTAAACTATTTATTCCTTTATCTAAACTATTTACACCACTTTTGTAGTTACTAACTCCCTCTTGTAATTGTGAACTACCTTTATAAAGCGTATTTACTCCATTTTTATAGCTACTGACTCCTGTTAGCAATTTTGAGCTACCTGTATAAAGTGTATTTACACCACTTTTATAGTTGCTAACTCCTTCTAACAATTTTGAACTACCAGTATAAAGTGTACTTACTCCATTTTTGTAAGTATCTACCCCATTTTTTAAATCTGAAGCTCCACCATTTAGCTCATCTATTGCATCAACTAAAGTATCAAATGAACTGGTCATATCATCAACATTTATATCTACGTTAATATCCATATTTAATCCATTAAAAGATATTGAGTCCATTTCAAAATTCTCAACATTTGAGTTTATAGTGTAGCTTGCTTCTTCTCCAGCTAATTTTATATATGTAATAGTCTTATTATTTCCTACACTAGCAATAGTTGCCCCATCAGCTATAATATTACTACATTTGTCTCCATCTAAAGTTAGAGATATTTGCAGTGCATAATTATTAAAGAAAACTTCATCTACAGTATCATTTTTCTTTATATCAAAACTTATTTCTAAGTTGCCACTTTTACCTGCTAACTCTTCTGAAGATATATTTTTACCATCAAGAGTATATCTTATATCTATATTCCAAGGTATTTCACAATCTTTCATATCTCCTTGATAATAAAACTTTTTATTTGTATCACTTATATTAGCATTAATCACGTTATTTGAATAATTCAGTTTATCACTTGTAGAAAGATTTACTACATTAGAATAGATTCCATAATCTACTAATTTTTCTCCGTTTTTTATATCAAAACTATTTACAACATATACATTGTCTACATTTCCATTGTTGTTTAATTTAACGTATACAACTTCATCTTTAGATGTATTTGTATCTGCAAATACAGGATATACATTACTCATTAATATAGATGTAGTAAGTACAAAAGTACTTGCTTTTTTTACATTCTTAGTTTTTACATAATTGTTCATTTTTTTCTCCCTCCTTATAAAAATGTGCTTTCATAGTTGTTTTTTCAATTAATTTATCACATATAATTAGTACGGTTGGTAAGAAGAATAATACGGATATCATTGAAAGCAATGCTCCTCTACCTATTAGTATTCCAAGTTGTGCTATTACTTCATTTGTAGATATTTTACCTAAAGTAAATCCAGCTAAAGCTAAAATAGCCCCAGAAGTAAGTATTGCACCTGTAGAGCTTTTTAATGTGTTAATAGCTGAGTCGTGCTTATTGTATTCTTTTCTATTTTCTAAGTATCCATTTGCAAATAATATTGCATAGTCAACTGTTGCCCCTAACTGAACCGCACTTATTACCATAAATCCAATGTAAGCTATGCTTATACCATTAAAATATGAATAAGAAAGATTTATCCATATAGAAGATTCAATTGCTATTAATAATATTATTGGTATTAATAAAGAACGATAAGTAAGCATAATTACAACTCCTATTGCTATAATTGCTCCTAAAGTTGTAATTACATTATCGCTAGTTACAGTTTCCTTAATATCATAAGCACTTGGACTTCCTCCAGCTATATAATAATTATCACCAAAGTACTTTTTACCTAAATTACTCATTTCTTTTACTGCATTAAAAGCAATATCACTTTCCTCATCTGCAGAAAGTGTTATTATCATCCTGCTATAATCGCCACTAACTAAATCTGATAATTGTTCTTTAGGTACATAGTCTTTAGGTATTTCATTTCCAACATTATTTGAGTAAGATATAATACTAGTTACACCTTCAATATTATTAATCTCTTCTCCGATTTTTTTTTCCTCTACTGGATCATCTGATGGAACTATAAATACAACTTGATTGCTTTTACCAAAGGTGTCATCTATTTTTTTAGTATCTCTACCTATTTGTGTTTTTTCACTACTTGCCATAGATGATGCACCATATGTAAATTTATTTTTACCTTGAGCTAAATAAGATGGTACAACTACAATTGCTACTATTATTACAACTATAGGACCTACCTTTAATGCCACTTTGCTAAATTTTTCAAAGCTAGGCATAAAACTTCTATGATGTGTTTTGTCTATTATTTTGTAAGTGTATATTGTTAAAACTGGAAGTAAGAACATCACAGATAAAAGACTAAATACTATTCCCTTTGCAAGCACTGTCCCTAAATCTGGCCCTATCTTAAATCTCATAAGTGTAAGAGCTAAGAATCCAAGTATAGTTGTAAGTCCACTTGACAATATAGATGTGTAAGATTTTTTCATAGCATTAACTATAGCTTCTTTTACGTCTTGCCCTTCATCTCTAAATTCAGCAAATCTGTGAAGTAAAAATATTGCATAGTCCATAGATACTGCTAGCTGTAAAATTGCAGCTGTTGCATTTGTTATAAATGAAATCTCCCCTAAAAATATATTTGTTCCTGTATTTATTAGTATTGATATCCCTACTGTAAATAAAAATAAAAATGGTTCAAACCAAGAACTAGTACTTATCATAAGAATTAATAGTATTAGTGGTATAACAAATAGCATAATCTTTTGAATTTCTTCACTTGTTGATGTTTCTGCATAGTTTTCTGTTACTGCATCTCCAGAAACTATTCCTTTATCACCTACTACTTCTTTTATATCTTCAATAGTTTGATTTAAAGTATCACCTTTATCTACTAATGCTGTAAATAATACATTATTGTCTTTGTACCAAGAGTTTAGAGTATCTGTATCTATCATGTCTAATGGCTGTTCTATATTAACACTATCATCTAGCCAGTTGATTTCCTTTACTCCCTCAACTTTTGATATTTTTTCTTTATAATCTAATGCTTGTGCTATACTTACATCCTCTAACATTATCCTTACATTTGGAGGACTTTTCTCAAATTCTTTGTTCATTAAATTTAATGATACTGTTGATTTTGAATCCTCTGGTAAATAGTCTGCCATTTGGTAATTTATACTTACATTAGGTGCTGCAAATATACTAAATACTACCATTAGTATAAAGGCTATAATTATTGTACCTTTGTACTTTATTGTTTTTTCTGCAAGCCAGTTCACTTTGTATTCCCCCTATTTATTTTGCTATTTTTAATTATATAAAATAAAATTTATTAGAAATTATTAAGAAGGTATAATATATCCATATATCTTATATTATTTGATAATAGAGTTATATATGAAAACAAAAAATATTATTTATAAAAATATACTTTGATAAAGCAACATATTGCCAAAATACTAATGGCTTTTATATAGAATTAAATTTATTATTTATACGGAGGATGTTTATGAAAGTATTTATATTATCATGTGGTGTTTTTGAACTAGAATTAAATAAAGTATTAAAGGAAATTAGAGAAGAAAAAATATTTAACAAGGATATTAATGTAAAATACTTACCTTTTGGATTGCATGCAAACTTAGATAAATTAAAATCAGAAATAATTAGTAATTTAGATAAAATTAAAGATAATAAAGTTATATTGTTATATGGTAGCAAATGTCATTATAATTTTCATGAGTTTTTAAAAGACTATAAAAATATAATTACTTTTGACGATTCAAATTGTATGGAATTAATAGTTAAGGATATTAAAAATAAAAGAAGTATTATGGATAATAAAAATTTATACATAACGCCTGGATGGGTTCTTAAATTTGATGAGTTAAATAATTTTATTAATGCCGTTGATATATATGATGTTAGACAGCAATATGGTCAATATGAAAATGTTATAGTTGGCAATACAAATGTTTTTGATATTACTGATAAAATGATATTTGACTTATTTGAAAAAATTCAAGTACCTATTGAAGTTGAAAATATAGGTATTAATAATTTTAAAAATAAAATTATTGATGCTATAAATAAATGTATATAATTATTAAGCAAGCACACCACAGTATCTAGATACCTTTAAAGTATTTTATAATATTATTGATAATATTTGTATTTATAGGTTATCTACATTTTTTTCTTACTATATTTTTCTTTAAGTTTAAAAAAGGTATTGCTATTATGTAGCAATACCTTCTTGATTTTCTGGAATTATTTTTTTAATTTTACTATAATAAGTAAACATTAGAGGAAGAGCTGCTGCTATCCATGCTATTGGATCTGCTAAACATATACCAGTAAATCCAATATACTTTGGTAGTATAAAAACAACTAAACTTCTAGCTATTAACTCATAAACACCTGCCATCATCGGTACAAAAGACTCTCCTATACCTTGTAGTACATTTCTATATACAAATATATAACCTAAGAATATCATAAATACAGCAGAATAATTTAATACTTCTTGAGTATGTCTAATTATTTCAACAGTTGGATTATCTATAAATAACATTACAAAATACTTTGTAAAGAACACTAAAATAGCCCCTGCTATTATACTAGTTACTATAGATATAATATTCATTATTTTAATTCCATATTTAATACGGTCATAGTTTTTTGCACCTAAGTTTTGACCTGCATAAGTTGCTATTGTAACACCAAATGAAACTAATGGTTGCATAACTAATTGAAGAATCTTAGATGATGCTGTATAAGATGCAATAATATCTGATCCAAATGCATTTACAGCACTTTGAACTATAATTACACCAACTGCTGTTACTGAGTTTTGTAATCCCATTGGTATACCAATTTTTAAATGTGTTTTATAGTAATCTTTTTCTACTTTAAAATCTTCTTTCTTAAGTCTTAAAACTTTAAATTTCTTATAACTATATACTAAACATAATATTGCAGAAAAACCTTGAGCTATATTTGTAGCATAAGCTGCTCCTGCAACTCCCATTTTAAAGTTAATAATAAATACTAAATCTAAAACTATGTTAAGTATTGATGATATTATTAAAAAATATAATGGCGTTTTGCTATCTCCTAAAGCCCTTAATATCCCAGCTGCCATATTATAAGCTGTTTGAGTAAATATACCTGCAAATATTATAGTTATATATATGTTTGCATCATTTAAAATATTATCTGGAGTATTCATAATAAAAAGCAATGGATTTTTTACTAATAATGAAACTACTGTAATTATTATTGTTGAAATTACTGTTAACTTTATATTACTAGCTACTGCTTTTTTTATTCCAGTTTCATCTTTTGCTCCAAATTTTTGAGAAACTAATATAGAAAACCCGCTTGTTAGTCCTAATATCATTCCATTTATTAAAAAGAATAATGATCCTGTAGAACCTACCGCTGCTAAAGCATTAACTCCTACGAATCTACCTACTATTATAGTATCTACCATACTATATAATTGTTGAAATATGTTTCCTATAAGTAGTGGTATAGAAAATAGTATAAAAATTTTTAAGGGACTTCCCTTTGTCATATCATTTGTCATAATTCACCTCTAGTCACTTTAATTTTAAATAAAAATACCTAAATATAAATTATATATTTAGGTATATATTTATGTCAATTAAATATATTAATCGTACATAATTTATTTTAATTTTGTTTATTCATTAGACTTTAATGCATCAATCATATCAACCTTTTTAATTTAATACCTTTTCAAATCTTTTATTATTTAATAATCTATAGCATAATAGTATAGTCATAATATCTGCAAAAACTATAGTTATCCATATTCCATTTATACCAAATATATACGGAAGTATAACTATTCCTATAAGTATAAATACTATACCTCTATTCATTGCTACTATTATAGAATTTTTAGGATCATCTATTGCAGTAAAGTATGAAGATATTAATATATTAGTTCCATTAAATAAAAATGCTATTCCATAAATTTTTGCACCTGTGCTAGCAATTTCAACTACATATTTTCCATCCTTTAAGAAAATCTCTATAAGTTGTTTAGAGAAAGTAGCCATAACTATAAATATTATTGCTCCAATTATTATATTTACTATAATAGATATCTTTAAAGTTTTATTTACTCTATTTTCATTTTGTGCTCCAAAGTTATAACTTATTATTGGTCTTATTCCATCTGATATTCCAAACAACACCATATAACCTACTTGAGCTATATAATTTATTATAGAAAATGCTGCTATTCCATTTTCTCCAGCTATTTTCATCAAAGCTGTATTAAATAAGAACATTGAAATAGCATTTGAAATTGATGAAACCCCTTCTGAAGATCCATTGTAAATCATTTGAAATAAAACACTTTTGTCAAATCTTCCTTTATATAAATTTATAATAGTTTTTTTACTTACAAAAGGAATAATATTTATTAAAAATGCCATAGTATAAGAAATACCAGTAGCTAAAGCTGCACCTTTTATTCCTAGATTAAATTTATTTATTAATAAATAGTCTAAAATAATATTTAAAACTACTGATATAATCATACTTACTAATGAAATATTTGGATTTCCAATAACCCTAACTATCATTTCAAATAAAAACATTATGGCAATAAAAGCTGTAAAGTAAGATATTATTTGAATATATGTTGATGAACCTTCTAAAAGCACTTCATTAGCACCTAAGATTAATGCTATTTTTTCACTAAAAAATACTCCCAAAATAGTAACTAATATAGAAATTAATATAAGTAAAATTGATGCTGTTCTAAAAATATTTTGTGCTTTTTCACTTTCACCTTTACCTAAATTTATTCCAATTATACTCTGTGCTCCTACACTTATTATAAGTGCTGCGGCCATTATTATTTGCATATATGGTTGAACTAAATTTACTGATGCTAAAGCATTACCTCCTAGCACATTCCCTACAAATAGCCCATCAATTATTCCTTGTATTCCTACAAATATCATACCAATTATGCTTGGAATAGTAAATTTAATAAATAATTTTGAAAGTTTTTCTGTACCCAATATTTTTTGATCCATACTTATCACCTCGAACTAAGTATAAACCTTTGTGTAACACAAATGTCAATAAAAAATTATAGTTTTACAATATCTATATGTTTAATGGAATATCTATTTCTACAAAATTAATTGTAGCTTTTTCATTATACACACTCCATATAAAACTTATATTTATATCTAAATCTAAGTTATCCTTATTTTTATAAAAATGCTTTACTATAGACATTATACAATCTTCTATTTCATCAAAAGTTCCAACAAATTTTGTTTTTATTAATTTTTTACTATAATTAGTTTTATAAATTTTTATTTTTTCATCTATTAATAAATTATCTGTATTCTTTTCATATATAGTCATATATTCTTTATCATCTATTATAGTGTTTTTATCTTTTACTTTATACTTTATCATCCAAGGCTCAAGGTACATTGATTTTAGCGAGCTATCTTTTTGTTTTATTTTTCCTTGAACTATTGCTTCTATAGGAATATTAAGTATTATATTATCTTCTTTTACTATTTCTAATTCTTCAAAGTTGTAATTATTTTTAAAGTTCATCATTTCATTTAAAATAGTCTTCTTTTCTTTTGCTTGCTCTTTTATTTTTAATAAATGATCTATCTTTTCATCTATTGTTTTCTCTTGCAAATCTATTAATTCTATGTAATTTTCAATACTATCATTTGATATAACATCTTTTATATTTGACAATGGAATTTCCAAATATTTTGCGTCTAATATCAAATCTAATTTTTCCATTTCTTTTATCGAATAATACCTGTATCCATTTTCTTCATCTACTATAGGCTTAAGTAATCCGATTCTATCATAATGTCTAAGCGTTTCTGCTGTAATATTAAAAAGCTTACTCATCTGACCTACTGTCATAATCCATTTCACATTTATTCTCCTTTAAGTTATTTCCACCAGCTCTATAGTTATTAGTAGCTATTAAGAATTCTTGGTCTGAGTCTATAGGTTGTCCATTATAAGTTAAGTTGTATATTCTTGAAGAATAAGGATTTATCACTTGTCCATTTTTATCATACTTAGGAACTTTAGTTACATCTATTTCATATTCAACTCCATCTAATACGTCAAAGTTGAATGTAGGGAAATCTCTGTTTATTAAATCTTGTTCTTTAGTCGAGTTAGGGTCTATTGTATTAAACATATTAGCACAGAACTATAACCATTCTTTTACATCTGAACCAGCTAATTTTATAACTGATACTGCATTATCATAAGTCTCTTATAGCAATGCCTCCTGCTTTTATATCAACATAATTGTCCGCACTGCTTCTTGCTTTAAATGGAGCTACTGCTGATAATATTGGAAGGTCATATTATAAACATATTTTTTCCAAATACAACCTACTATTTTATTGTTTTTTTGAAAATTTTTATATTTAATAAGTTATTTTATGTATATTTATGATGTTTTTTTAATTTTTTATTTTTAAAATATAATTTTATTTTATATTTAATATATATTACTTATACTTTTTATCATAATACACATTAATACGAACATTTTAATTAAATTTTCTATTTTTCAATAATCATATTTAACTATCACAATGAATTAATATCATAAGGAGTTATCTAAATAAATTAGATAAAGAGATTCTTTTATTAAAACATTAGCTGTATCCCCTAATACATTCCTACTTAATGAACAATCCTCTTCACTTGATTATTAGGTAATAATTATCATACCTCCCTTTTCATCATATCCTGTATCCCATAGATTCTTAAATGAAATCCATCTATATTTTCCATAAGTTGCTATTTTCACAAGTAAATCATCCTCTGTTTTTTCATATCCAACAATTAAAAACCAATGCCACACTAATTCATTTAGCTTTTTATTTTTATGCTTTAATAAAAGAAATGGTATTGGAATTTCTTTTTCTATTTGACTTACTACTATTTTTTCACCATCATATACTGAATTTTCCCCACTAAATGGTTCCATCTTTATTTCTTCATCATTGATATCATATAAATATGAGCTAAAACCATCTATATATAATTGTAAAGTATTTATACCCTTCATTCTTGGATGCAGATATTTTTTCATAATTTTTGAAAACTTAATATAATCCTTTTTTTGTAAATAATCTATATTAAATGGATATAAATGCTTATTTCCTCTATATAAATTTAAATAAATGCACAAATCACAAGTTGCAATTGCCGCACAGCCTCCTAATCTCATCATTGGGTCATAAAACCAATTTTGGTTTCCTCCATATTCGCCTTCTATATTAAAATATGTTAATTCTTTTTTCATACTTGATTTTTCCTTTCTAATATTATTTATATTATATTAAAACCTTTAATATAATATAAATGCTAAAAATTAATAGTTTATTATAAATATTTATCTTATTTATTCTACATAAAATTAATTTTTAAAGTATATTCAACATAATCTTAAAAAATATAATTTACTATAATAAAAAGACTATAAATATTTATAGCCTTTTATTATATAAAACATTATATTAATTTTTCTAAAGTATATAAAGCAGCACCTGTAGCACCAACTATTTCAGGTTCTTCACAAATATATAATTTACTACCTATTTTATCGTCAACAGCCTTCACAACTCCTAAATTTTTTGCAACTCCACCTGTCATCATAAACTCCTTTTCTTTTAAGTAAAGAATATGATTTAGATGTTATTAAATTATGAATACAATGAATAATATCACATTTTTCCTTGTTACTAGCAATTAAAGATATAACTTCAGACTCTGCAAAAACTGAGCACATACTAGTTATTTGAATATTTTAAATTTTGCTTTTGAGCTAAGTATCTAAAAGTATTTAAATTACCATCACAAGCAAAAGAAGTAGTTACAGCAAATTTAGGTTTAGGTATAACCTTACTATCAATAGCTCCTATAAAACCTTTATAATAGGAACAAAGCGTAGGAGCAAATACATTACACTATACAGCCTTATCTGGATTATAAAAGGCTTCTGTGCTCATTTTCATAATAAGGTGTTCTAATTTTCTATTGCCTTTAGCATATTTTTTATTAGGTATGATATTGGTCCTAAGTTTATTAGCTTAAATTCCAGTACAAATTAAGTTCCAACTTTATCATTTATATTCTTTTTTATGTAGTTTCTATAGTTTTTTATAATATCCATTTTACACCTTCCTTTATACATCCCTTTTTTATTCTTAAAAAACAGATATTATTCTTTTTGGCATAAATATAGAAGTAAATATTATTTACAGTCCTCAAGTAGTAATTCAATGTACTCTTTAATAATTGCTTAGATTTACATAAAAAATTCGCTACGCTCATGTCGCCAACGACTTCGTCCGTTGCTCAAAATCATTTTTACGCTCAAAACCAATTTATTAATATTACTTACATTCAGAAGTTATCCACAATTTTTAAAGTATTATAATATCCTTAAGCGTAAAAATAGCCCTATATTAGTGAATTCACTAATATAGGGCTATTATCTAGATTAAAGTAACTTAATCAATTCTTCTAACTCTTTAGATAAAGTTTTTGCAAGTTCAAAATTAGTATCCATTAAAGCTCTTTCTATCTTAGTTTCAACTAATTTTTTCTTTTGTTCAATTTCTAAATAATCCTTATCAAAGTAATTAGCATAAATCATCTTTCTAAACTTTCTCATGCTAACCTTTCTAATAGTCTTATCTTCAATCATTAAAACATAGTCCATACAATTAACTATAAATTGATAATCATGAGAAATCATTAAAATAGCACCATTGTAATTTTGTATAGCCTTCTCAAGTGCCATTTG
Organism: Romboutsia ilealis; assembly: GCF_900015215.1. NCBI lineage: Bacteria > Bacillati > Bacillota > Clostridia > Peptostreptococcales > Peptostreptococcaceae > Romboutsia > Romboutsia ilealis. The sequence goes on from NZ_LN555523.1 coordinate 1,212,069, forward strand.
AGAATAAGTATCTAAATGGCTTGTAGGTTCATCAAGAAGTAACATATTAGCACGACTTGCTGAAACTTTAGCTAATTGAAGAATATTTCTTTCCCCCCCAGATAAAGAACTTATCTTTTGTTTTAAAATATCTTCATTAAAACCATAGCTTGAAATATATCTTCTAACTTCACCATAGTTTTTAAATCCTGCCTCATAAAACTCTTCAAGAATTATACTAGACTCATTTAATCCATTTCCTTGCATTTGAGATAAATAACATAGTTCGATATTATCATTTATTTCAATACACTCATTATTGTTTTTAAATATTTCTTTCATTAAAGTAGTTTTACCAACACCATTTGTACCGATTATAGCCACTTTATCATTAGACTTAATTTCAAAATTAACATCTTTTAAAAGTACATCATCAAAAGTTATTCCAAAATTATTAACTCTTAAAGCAGTAATTTCTTCTTCGATTTCATTGTCAGTAGTTAAGTTTATATAAGGCTCTTTAATATATACAAATGGAGCTTTGATTCTACGTTCTTGTAATCTTTCTTGTATTTTAACTCTAGCTTTTAAAGCTCTTCCTCTAGAAGCTTCCGCATTATAAGTTGCTTTTTCTCTTAATATATTAATTAAAGCTTCATTTCTTGCAATCTCTTCTTCTTCAGCAATAAATATTTCTTGTGTTTCAATTTTAGTTTGAAGTAATGAGAAGTTATAATCAATAAATCTTCCATCAAACTCTTGAAGTTCAGTGTTTTCAAGGTGAATAATCTTGTTAAAGCAATTATTAAGTAGATATCTATTATGTGTAATAACTAATATTGTTTTCTTGTGAGTATTAATTAAATTTTTAAGAGCATTAAGATTTTCAAAATCTAAAAATACATCTGGTTCATCCATAATCATTAAGTCTGGATTATTAAGCATTTCCTTAATAACTTGAATAAGTTTAAATTCCCCTCCACTAAGTTCAGATATCATTTTATCTTTGTGTTTACTTAAGTTTGCAAGATTAAGTTTTTTATTAATGTTACTTTCATAATCATGCCCATCTATTGCATCAAATTTATCTGAAGCTTCTTGGTACTTTTCTAATAATACTTCAATATCTGAAGAATTTTCCATTTGTGAACAGATATGTGCTATTTCTTCTTCTAGCCTTATAAATTCTTGTGCTATATATTCAAAAACTGTTGTTTCTTTACTTTTATCACATTGTGAAAACTGGCTTACATATCCAATTTTACAATTTTGGTCCATTTCTAAGCTACCATCAAAAAGGTATCTTTCAGGATCCATTATTATATCTATTAATGTACTTTTTCCACTACCACTTGCTCCTATAAATGCACAGTGTTGACCTTCTTCTATTGTAAATGAAATATTGTTATATAGATCTTTTTGTGGAAGTGAGTAAGATAAGTTGTCAACTTTTATCATATTATTACCTCTCTTGGTCATTTAAAAAGAGCTTATAAAATAAGCTCTTTTTAGTTACATTATTTTTTAATTTACTTTTGTTAGCATAACACTTTTTTCGACTAATTTCAATCATTTTTGATGTTAGATATATAATTTCCTTTTATATATAGTATTTAATGCAAAGCACAATCTATTTCATGTAATAACAAGCTGATATGTTAAACTTGTAATTTTTAAGTCAATTGAAATAACAATTAATCTATAATTATTTTCCAAGGTCCTTTAATTTCATATTCACTTCCTAATACTTTTATAAATAACTTATCATCATTTTGCTTTGGTAATTTAAAGGTTATAGTTCTATTTCCATCTTTTGAAATATTTCCTGAAAGACCTTCCTCAAACCAATTTTCTGCTTTTGTTGTAATACTATTTCCAGCTGGTACTACTACACATTCTAACATTTTTACTTCCCTATCTTTATTATCTGGATAATGTAGTTCAATAGTATAGTACTCACCTTCTCTTTGGATACTCACTATATTTACGTGTGGATTTGCTTTCATAAACATTTCATCTTCATTATTTATCATTATGTTTTTATTAATATCTATCTTATCCTCATTAGTAGGTATCGGTAGTTCTACTATATCACTGCTATTTATCCCTTCAGGTATTACTATATTTATAGATGGTATCTCCAGGGTAAAAGGTTTCTTAAGATTTGTTATATCTATACAGTATCTATTATCAGTTAATAAGTCTGTCCCTTCTTCTAATTTTCCTTTTGATATATTTCCATCTCTATCTTTTAAAGTTATAATACCTTCTATTGTTCTATCTAAATCATAATTAGTAGGATATGGAGATACTCCATAATTTACTACCATATTTTCTTTAGGTAAGTTATCTAATAATGTTACATATAGTTTATTATTTTCTTCATCAACTATCGCCGTTATTTCTATATTTTTATTAAATGCACTATATCCTAATTCACTAATATTATTTACCTGCTTAGCTTTACTTAGCTTACAGTTAAATATTGCCTTATTTCCATTATCTAAAGTAAATTCTAGTTCTACATTTTTTTCATTGTACTTTTTATCATATTCAAAAAAATAATTTCCTCTCCAAGAGGCATAGGAGCTTGTATCATATATTTTTGTAATATTACATGTATTACTTTTTAGTTTATATTTGTTAATTTTAATTGTAGCCTCATTACTAGGTAATTGACCATTTCCTTCTACACTTACTATTATCATTTTATTTTTTACGTCATAACTAAGTTCCTTTAATGTTACTTTTCTACTTCCTATTTTTTTATTTATAGTTTTTTCTAATAGATATATAGTACTATCGGTACTTATTATATTTCCTGTACTTGGTATATAGGTATAAAACATATCTTTTAAAGCCTTTATACTAAGAGGTGTTATGCTTAGAAATATTATCACAGATGCAGCTGCAATAACTTTTTTATTGTTAATTGTTTTTTTATTACTTAAACTTTTTAAAGTTTCATCTATCCCTTTAGATATATTTCTTGGAACTACAATATCATCATTTTCTTGTAATATTTGTTTTATCTTTGTATCTGGTTTTTTATTCATATTACAGCACCTCCTCATTTATACTAAGTATTTTTTTTAGCTTTTTTCTTGCCCTTGATAATCTTGACTTTATTGTTCCTTGTGGTATATTTAAACTTTCTGATATATCTTTTATGCTCATATCTTCATAATAGTAAAGAATCACTATTATTTTTAAATCACTATCTAAATTATTTATACTCTCTTTTAAATCTAATTTGTATGATTCTTCTATTTTTAACTCTCCTGTAATTTCCATATCTAAGTTCATTATTTTTTTATTCTTTTTTAATAGGGCATTACATTTATTTATAAGTATTTTTATTAACCATGTTTTAAAATACTCTTCTTGTCTTAAATCTTTTATACTTATGTAGGATTGAAGTATAGCCTCTTGTATACAATCTAGAGCATCTTCTTCATTTTTAGTCATAGTGATAGCTACTTTATATAAATCTTTTTCATAAGCTTTAATTAATGTTGAAAAAGCTAAGTTATTTCCTTTTTTGCTTTTTCTTACAAGTTTTATTTCATCCATCTTATTCATCCCCTGCTGTGTATTCATTATTCTTATATTAGATGTAATTTAAGCCATATTGGTTCACGTAATTTTATTTTTTTATAAAATATTTAATATAAATCATATATTTTAACTTATTCATTCTGTAAATAAAAATAAGGCAAGACGATTATTTAATAAATATCTTGCCTTATAGTTTATATATTATTTTTTATGTTTAATATCTCATTTTCAGAAAGACCCGTAGCAAGTATAATTTCATTTATAGGTATCCCCATATCTAAAAGGTTTTTAGCTACTTTTTCTATTCCTTTTTCTATTCCTTTTCGTTCAGCTTCATTTAATGCACTATTTTTATCTTTTAAAGTTTTAGATCTCATTTCATAAAGTAATCGTTGCTCTTTATCATTACTAATTCTGATAAGTTCATCCTTTGCTTCCCTTATTTCTGAAATAGTTAGTTCAAGACTTCTAACTTTTTCACTTTCAGGATTTTTTAAAAACTCCATCCACGCAACAAGCATGTCTTTTTCATCACTATCCTCTGATAACTTAGGTATTTCTATAAAATGAATTTCTTGTATATTAGTTAATTCTTCATTAGTTTCAATTTCTTTTAATATATATCCATTGTGGAATCTATTATTATCTAAATATTTAAAGTTTAATATATTAATACAAATAGTTCTTTCTAGTTTAGAATAATCATCACCTTCATTTAATTGTTCTTCATACATTTTACTCCAATAGTATAAACTTCTTTTTATCATATTGTATTCATTTTTGAGTAACGGATGTTCCTGAAACGGTAGTGAAGGAATATCGTTGACGAGATGATTGAAATGAATTTTTAACTGTATTTCAATATTAATAATTTCATTTTTATTAGTTCTAGCCTTTATATCAAGTCTTGAAAATTTATCATCTAAAAATTCTTTTTCTAAGTCTGAATTTCTAATTTCTACATTGCTTATCGGATTTATAGGTTTTAGTATAGCATTTAAAAAAGATATCAATACTCTAGGATGTTTTTCTGAGCCAAATATTTTTTTAAATACAAAATCTATTTTAGGATCAAGTAGTCCTCTATTCATACATTCATCTCCTTTTATCTTGTGATTATATTTTTATTATATCATACTTATTAAATTTATACTTTATCATGCTACTATAAGAAATAATTATAATAGATATATTTATTACAAATTTATAATTTAAACACAAAAATACCCCGTCGTAGAATCCGACGGGGGGTATTTTCACTCAAATAATTATGCTATTTTATAGTCTTCTTCCTTTAAAAACTTAGCAGCTTCTTTATCTAATATTAAAACTATATCACTATGAAACTGTAATATAGATGCTGGTACTTCAGGTACTACCTTTCCATATACAGTATTGTAAATAGCTTCAGCTTTATTTTCTCCTGTTGCAACTAACATTATCTTTTTACTTTTAAATATTGATCCTACTCCCATTGTTATTGCTTTTTTAGGAACATCTTCTATATTATCAAAGAATCTTGAGTTTGCTTCTATTGTAGAGTCTTCTAACTGTACTAAATGAGTTCCCTTTTCAAAATTTATTGTTGGCTCATTAAACCCTATATGTGCATTATTTCCTATTCCTAATACTTGTATATCTACTCCACCAGCTTCTTTAATAAGTTCATCATATCTTTCACATTCAGCATCAACATCATCTGTCATACCATTTGGTATGTGTATATTTTCTGGATTTATATTTATATGGTCAAATAAATTTTTATACATAAAATAATGATAGCTTTGGTCATTTTCTTTAGGTAAGTTATAATATTCATCTAAATTAAATGTTCTCACTTCTGAAAAATCAATATCCCCTTTTTTATTAAGACTTACTAAATTTTCATACATTCCTATAGGTGTAGAACCTGTTGCAAGACCTAAAACTGAATTTGGCTTTAAAGTAACTTGACTTAATATCATTTGTGCAGCTTTTTTACTTACTTCTTCATAATTTTCACAAACTATTATTCTCATATAATTCACCCCAAATTAATTTATCTTATTGTATACTATATCGCCTTGTACTATAGTAGCTAGGCAATTCATATCTTTATTAAATATAGCTATATCTGCATCTTTACCTATTTCTAAACTTCCCTTTTTATCATCTACTTTTATTGATTTTGCTGGGTTTAAAGATGCTAAGTTTATTGCTTCATATATATTTAAGTTTGTACTTTCTTTAAAATTATATACTGCTTTATTTAAGGTTAATACACTTCCTGCTAAACTTCCATTTGATATCCTTGCTGAATTATTTTTAACGTATACAGTTTGACCACCTAACTCATACTCGCCATCAGGCATACATCCTGCTCTCATAGAGTCTGTAATTAATACTAATTTATCTTTTCCTTTATTATCAATTATAAATTGAAATAAGTCTGGATTTATATGTATTTTATCTGCTATAAGTTCACAGTACATATCTGACATTAAACCTAATCCAACAACTCCTGGATTTCTATGATTTAATGGAGTCATAGCATTAAATAAATGTGTTATATTAGTTACTCCTAAATCTTTAGCTTCTTTTCCAATACTATAGCTAGCATCACTATGACATATTGATAAAACTATATCAGTTTCTTTTTTTACTTTTTTTGTGAATTTAAAATCTTTATCCACTTCTGGGGAATATGATATTATTTTTATAATGTCTTTATAATCTTTTATAAAATCAAAGCTTGGACTATATGTATATTTAGAATCTTGTGCACCTTTATATTTTTCATTTATAAAAGGTCCTTCCATATGTGCTCCTAATACTTTTGCCCCTTTAATACTCTTATTTTTAGCTTTTATTATATTATCAAAAGCCTTGTAAATTCTTTCAGTCGACATGGTCATTGTAGTTGGTAAGAAAGATGTAACTCCTGTTTTTGCTAATCCTTTACTTATAACTTCTAACGCATTTTCATCTTCATCCATAGCATCAAAACCATTACATCCATGTATATGAATATCTATAAGTCCTGGAGATACATAGTTTCCTTGTGCATCTATAATCTTACTATTAGTTGGTACATCATCACATATATCTATTATCTTTTTATCAAATACTATTACTTTGTTTTCTAGAATACAATTTTTTAAAACAATTTTACCATTTATAATTGCTTTCATATTAATTTTCCCCCTATTCAGTCATCATAATTTGGTACTGATGCTTATCACTAGTAAAAATCGATATAGTATATTCTAATATGCTTTGGTCATTAGTATATACTTTTCTATCAAATTTTAAAGCCAATGAATTTAACTCTCTATTTAAAAGATTTGAGCTCTCTTTATTTAAAGTTATTGGTTCTATTGTTTGTATTGCTTTTTCTATTTTGTAATTATATTCTTCTCTAAATACCCTATATAAAGAATCATCTTCTTTTAGAATTTCTTTTAATCCTTCACACATTTTTTCTGGAATATATACAGTTTCTAAGGCAAAAGGTTCATTATCTATTATTCTAAGCCTTTTTATTTTATACACAAGTTCATGTTCATTTTTTATTCCTAAATTTTCTCGGACAATATCATTTTGAGTATCTATTTCAAATGCTAGTATCTTATTATTTATATTAAATCCTCTTTCACTCATAACTTCTGTAAATCCTTTTAGCTTTTGAAATCTATACTGTTGTTTTTTATATGATACAAAAGTTCCTTTTCCTTGTCTTCTTTCTAATAAACCTTCATTTACTAAGTTTATAATTGCTTTATTTACTGTCATTCTACTAATATTTTGAAGTTTACAAAGCTCTCTTTCTGGCATTAAACTTGCACCTTCTACAAGCTCTTTACTTTCTATCATATCTTTAATTATTTGATAAAGCTGAGTATGAAGTGCTATATCTAAGTTTTTATCTACTATTTTCATTTTTCACCATTTTAATTATTTTTATATTGGACTATACCATTTGGTATATACCAATATATTATACCAAACCTTTTCCTGTGTCAACTTATTTTTCATAATTATTATTTATTATTTTATCTATGTAATAGTTAAAAATATATTGCTAAAAGAACAATAAAAAAATAACCATACTTAGTTATTAAAAACTTATGTATGATTATTTTTATACTTACTATTATCTTAAAGCTAGATAACCTTGCCTTTTAGTTAAATAAATATATATTCCTAAAAAAGTTATAACTTCCGTAAGAGGTACTACAAGCCATAAGCCGTTTCCACCTAAAACAAGTGGCATTATAAGTACAAGAATAATATTTAATAAAAATCCTCTTATTATTGATATACTAACAGATATCTTTTCTTTTCCAATTGATTGGAAGTAGTTACACATTAATATATTAATATTCATAATACAAAATGCACTTAAATACATTCTTATAGATGGTATACCCATATTTATAATAGACTCATCTGCTTTTACAAATACTAATATTACTTTCTTTGTGAAAACAAATATTATAGCAAATAAAATAATACCTATAGCTATCGTAGTGTACATTGCATACTTTAATACAGTTTTTACTCTATTAACTTCATCAGCACCATGATTGGTTGCTATAACTGGCTGAGTTGCTTGAGCAATACCATTAAACAATGATGTTCCAACAATTATACAGTTTGAAATTATCCCATATACTACGATTCCATTATCTCCTATATACTTTAAAATCTGTATATTAAATATAAATATTACAAATCCACTTGCAACTTCCATTAAAAAACTTGAACTACCACATGATATTATTTTCTTTACCATGTCAAAAGATATTCCATTTATACATATTTTTATTCTATTTTTCTTTTTTATAAAATGAGTAAGTAATACTAAAGATGTTGTAATACTACCTATAACAGTTGCCATTGCAGCCCCTTTCATACCCATTTGCATTGGAAAAACAAATATATAGTCAAGTACTATATTAAGTCCTGCTCCAAGTAATACGGCTACCATACATAAATTAGGTTCTTTTCGATTTCTAACTATAGGTCCTAAGAAATTAGTACAAATAAATATTGGTGTAGAATAAACTATATATCTACCATATTCCATAACTAAGTCAATACTACTTTCATTTGCACCTAACATATAACTTATTTTTCTTAAGTTAAAACTTGAAACTAACGTTAATATAATTGCAACTAATGAAACACATAGTATACTTGTTATAAAATATTTTTTCGATTTTTCAGTATTACCAACACCATCTTCTGTCGACATTAATATACCTGCTCCTATTCCAAACATCAATCCTATTCCCATATAAATAGAATAAAAGGGTAAAAATATATTAAGAGCTGATATACCTTCTGCTCCAACTCCTTGGCCAATTATAAGTGTGTCTACTAATATATAAATTGAATTTACCAAAGTAGAGCAAATTGATGGTATTAAGTAATGATAAAAAACTTTTTTTTCGTTATCTTTTAATAAATCTAATGATGACATTATAATACCTCCTTAAAAACTTTCTGCATAAAAATTTTGATTCGCTTAAGCAGACGTATCATCAAAACACATTAAGCCATGTATGACCTATATTTTTTATATCGCCAAAGACGTTTTCCTTTGCTTAAAATATTTTTTACACTCAAAATCAGTTTATTGATATTGCTTATATTAAGAAGCTATCATCACATTTTAATGTATTATAATATATTTAAGCATAAAAAAATCCAAGTAAATACTACTAGTGTACCCACTTGGATTGTTATTTCTTATTTAAATTTAGCTAAAACCATACTCCTAATATACTATATACACTGCAATATTGCTTATAATCTATAATACGCCATAGGACATGGCTCTTTTACTAAAGACAATTATATTATAGACTTTTTATAAAGTCAATAATATTAATTAACCATTTTTTCCATTGTTGTAGATATATATCAATATTTTAATTCTATCTTTTATTTTTGCCTATTTCCATTGTAAGATAATACATATTTATATCATATTTTTTACTTATGCTACTTCATTTGATTTTATATTTTTTAATAATACATTAGAGAATGTAATTGATAATATTCCACATATAAACATTAATCCTGGATAATAAAGAAAAGGTATAATTTCTACTGGTGATATAGCCGCTACACCTGCTGCAGTTAATAATTGTGCTCCATATGGTATTATACCTTGCCAACAAGATGAGAATATATCAAGTATACTCGCAGTCTTTCTCTTATCTATGTCATACTTATCTGCAATATCTTTTGCTAATGGCCCTGCTGCAACTATTGCTATAGTATTGTTTGCTGTACATAAATCTATAATACTAACTAATGCCGCTATTCCAAATTCAGCACCTTTTTTACTGTTTATTTTACTAGTTATAAAGTATAATACATAGTCTATTCCACCATTGAATTTTATAAGTGAAACAACTCCACCAATTGTTATAGCTAATAAACTTAATTCATACATACCAGAAATACCACCTGATATAGCTTCTATAAGTCCAAATATATCAAAAGAATTAGTTAAAAGACCTACTATACTTGCAAATATTATACCACTTCCAAGTAAAGCAAATACATTTATTCCACATAATGCTCCTACTAATACTAAAAGATATGGTAAAACTTTTATTAATTCATAATTATAATTATCAGTTAATATAGTAGAATATCCTGATGTTACTACTGTCAATAATATTACTGTAATTATTGCTGCTGGTAAAACTATTAAAAAATTAACTTTAAATTTATCTTTAAGTTCGCAACCTTGAGTTCTAACTGCTGCTATTGTTGTATCCGAGATCATAGATAAGTTATCTCCAAACATTGCACCACCTACAACGGCTCCCATTACTAATGCTACTGGTATTCCTATTTTTTCTGATATCCCTAGTCCTATAGGAGCAAGTGCTGCTATTGTTCCTACTGAAGTTCCCATTGATACAGATATAAAACATCCTATTATAAATAATCCTGTTACTAAAAGATTTGATGGAAGTATAGATAAACTTAAGTTTACTGTTGAATCTACTCCACCCATTGCTTTAGCTACACTTGAAAATGCTCCTGCAAGTAAAAATATTATAACCATTAAAATTATATTAGAGTCTCCTGCTCCTTTGCAAAATATATTCATTTTTTCTTCTAAACTTACTTTTCTATTAAATAATAATGCAACTCCTCCTGCTATTAAAAATGCTACTAGCGATGGCATTTTATAAAAGTCACCTGTTATTACTCCACTTCCTACGAATAATACTAAAAATACTCCTAGTGGTAATAAAGCTAATGGATTTCCTTTTTTTACTTCTGTTTTCATATTAATTCTCCCCCTCATCTTAATTTTTATTAAATTAATTCATCATACTATTTTAAATTTGAAAATTTTATAAAGTCTAATTTAACTTATGTTTATATACTATTTTTAGTTTAAAATATTACCTTTCAATATACTATTAACGTATACGGTCGCGCGCACCTTATCACTTTAATAGATATAGCTTTTTGATATTATTAAGATGGATAAATTTAAGTAAACAAAAAAACTCTCGACCCTAAGAACTAAGTCTTAGGAACGAGAGTGTTAACTTCGTGTTACCATCCTAATTTATTTGTATCTCACAATACAAACCTCATCAAGTACGCCAAATTTTGGTTATACTTTATCACTGTAACGGGTGAACCCGTTGTAGCCTAAATCAAAGATCTCGGTACACCGCTCCAAGGCCATTTTCGCTTTAATATCCTTTGCTCCTTCTCACCAATAGGAACTCTCTGTAAAAGTATTCTTAAAGTTACTTTCCTTTTCATAGCATTTTATTTAACTTGTTGTTTATACTTATATAATATACTCTTTAGAATATTTTGTCAATATATTTTCAGAAAATTTATAAAATTATTTATAGTTTAAATTTATATTATTCAAAATAACACTTAATCTTATTTATTACTTAGTATTGATTTAAAATCCAAAGTCTTTAATAAGTTATCAAAATACCTAGGTGAAGATGTATACCCGACTCCATATCTATTATTTTCAATATCAACTCTTTTATATTCATAACAAGCTTTTTTTACTTTATTGTATTCAGATTTATTTTTTACTTTATATATCACTCTATTTTTTACTGGTATAGATTTTAAATATTGAGGCTTTATAAAATAAAGTGCATCTTTTACTTTTCCTTCGTCTTTAAGATTTTTTAAAACTTGGCCATTTTTTATATGCATAGGATGGTCATCGTACTCATAGTGGTGTGATATGTGCGTTACATTTTCAAGGCTATTTTCAAATTCAAGTATTGTTTTTTCCATTAATTCAAATATATCCTCATTTTCTTTATTTATATCTGATAATATTATTATATTTTCTTCTTTTACGCCTAATTGGCTCAAAGCTGCCTTAAATTCTTTATCCCTTATTTCTTTTTTTTCTTCATTTGTCATGTTTTTATATTCATTATTGTTAAATACATTTACTCCTAAACCGTCTGCTACTAAGACTACATATATATTATCTTGGCCACATGTTTCAATTGCTCTTAATATAGCACTTGCACCCCATAAAACTTCATCATCTTGATGTTGAGGATAAAATACAACATTTTGCTTAAATGTTTTTTCGCAAGTTTTATCTGTTAAATTTATTTTTATATATATAAGTACCTGTCCTAATAATATAATTAGTAACAATATAATTATATTATTTGTAATTATACTTTTTCTTTTCACAATACATCCCCTACCTATCAAAATCTATTTGTCAAAGTATTGTTGCTAATGGTTTAAATTTTTATTTAAATTAAAAATATATATTTTTCTTATACTAACCCATTGTGCTAGTTAAATTTAATCGTTGAAAATACTATAGTTTAACAAGATGTCTTTTTAAAGTTAGAAAACTTTATATAGCAATTTCAATATTTTTACTAAAATAACTAGCATAACAGATTATACTATTAAATAATTATTAGTATAATATATTAATATCTTTTATATTGTTTACATAATTTAATTAAAGATACTTTTTAAACTATCTTTTTATTTTCTCCAAGTATTAAATATATATATATGTTTTAATAATTTTTTTATTGTACAACTAAAAATTTATTTTCGCGTATGATATTATTATAGTAAGTAAATTAATTTTTAATAGGAGATAAAATGGAAGATTACAATTATACAAAATTAAAAGAGCTAGAAATATGGAAAGAAAAAATGAGAAAAAAGCCTTCTCTTTTAAATAAAGCTTCAAAAGGAGTTCAAAATAAATTCAATTCTATACTACCTGATAATTATCATAATATAGTTACTTCTGCTATAAAAAATATGACTAAAGTTGTTTTATTCGGATCTAAGTATACTACTAAAAAGCCATTAATAGGACTTACTTTAAAGGAAAGAGATGATTTAGCATTAGATAAAATAAAAACTTATAAAAATACTGCTATGATTGAAGGAGCAGGTACTGGAGCTGGAGGTATATTAATTGGTCTTACTGATTTGCCACTTTTACTTGGTATAAAAATTAAGCTTCTTTATGAGCTTGCTAGCATTTATGGATTTGATGTTAAAGACTATAGAGAAAGGATGTATATATTAAGTATTTTTCAATTAGCTTTTTCTAGCCAAGATCATGTTAATAAGGTTTTTGCTAAAATAGAAAATTGGGATGAATATAAAAATACTTTATCTGATGATATAAATGATTTAGATTGGCGAAGTTTTCAACAAGAATACCGAGATTATATAGATTTAGCTAAACTTTTACAGCTTGTTCCTGGTATTGGTGCTTTTGTTGGCGCTTATGTTAATAATAAGTTGGTTGATAAGCTTGGTGAATACGCTATGTATGCTTATAGAATGAGGATTTTATCTGATGAAGTTTGTGTTACTAAAAAAACTAGTTGGTTTAGCAAGATATTTATAAAGTAGAATATATTATTATAACTTATGAATATATAAAAAGCTATCTTAAAATGTAGCAAAATTTAAACCTTTTTGCATACATTTTAGATAGCTTATTAATTTATTATATAGCTTTATTATTTAAAGAATTAACTTTGCCTTTTTCACTTCCAAGTATATAAACCCCAATACCCATAACTATAGCTCCTCCTACCATATTTCCAAGTGTTACTATAGCTAAGTTGTATATAGCTCCTCCTAAAGTAGCTCCAGCTATAGCTTTAGAAAATAACACTATACCAAATATAGTCATATTAGCTATACTGTGCTCAAACCCACTAGTTATAAATGTAAATAAACATAAGAATATCATTATTAACTTGGCACTCTCATCACTAGTTCTAAAAGAACAAAGCACTGCAACACAAACTAATATATTACATAAAACTCCTCTAAAGAAAAGATGCATTGCTGGTGCTGAAGCTTTTGATATTGATGTTGTAGCAAAAAACTCCATTACAGGACCTTTATCAACTAATCCACTTCCTACAAAAAATGCTGCAACTAAAAGTGAACCTAATAAGTTTCCTATATAACTATACATCCAAACCTTAGCTACACTCTTACCACTTACACCTTTATTTAACATACCTGCACTCATTACCATGTTATTACCTGTAAATAATTCACTCCCTGTCATAACAACTAAACATAGTGCTACTGCAAAAGATAATCCCATCATTATTTTAGTCATAGGAGAATCAGCTGCACTTAAAAGTCCTCCAACTGTAAATATTAATATTATTCCAAGTCCTACATATAATCCTGCAAAAGCAGATGATACTAAATATTTTAATTTACTATTATTTAGCATGTTAATCTTATTTTTCGCAGCATTAGTTAATTTTTCTAAAGTTTCGTTATGCATAATATACCCCCTAATTTATATTAATATCTTATACCACTCCAATATATATTTTCACTAACCTTAACTATATCACCTAACTCAATACCTTCAAGTGCCCACTTTTTAAATTCCATAAATCCAGTTCTATCAACAATATAACCTATGTGTTCTTTTCCTCCTGGGGCATTTTTATCTATATATTCATTAACATATTTATAAGTATTAAGTATTATCTTAATTATAGATTCTTCATCTGCCCAAATTAAAAAATCTTCTGCTAGTCTTGGATTTTTCTTACCAGTTCTACCCATTATAGCAAGTCTATAATATTTTTTATCATCTCTAGTCCATGCACTAGTTGGACAGTTAAGAACACATTCCCCACATCCTATACACTTATCATGATCTCTTACTATTTTGTAGTTTTCCATTTTAAGTGCTCCTGTTGATAACCTTTTACACTTTTTAACACACGCTCCACAAGATACACATCTATCTCTTTCATATAAAGGAAGTGTCATACCTATTATTCCAAAGTCATGAGTTCTTGCCTTTATACAGTCATTTGGACATCCCGTTAATGCTATTTTAAAATGTAGATCATTTGGGAATACTGCTTTTTCTATTTTCTTTGCAAATTCTGTTGTATTATATTGAGCCTTTGGACAGACTTTATTACCTATACAAGCACATATATTTCTAGTTCCTGCCGCTGGATATCCAGAGTTTTTTTCACCTTGATTTATATCCATTTTTTCTATAACTGGTTGTATTAATTTATTAACCTCACCCATATCTTCCATTTTTATACCAAGTATTTCAAATCCTTGTCTAGTTGTTATATGTATATCTCCATTACCATATTCACTAGCAATTTTAGATACTATCATTAAACTTTCAGGATCTACACATCCTCCTGGTATTCTAACTCTAAGAGAAGTTTGATATTTATTTTTAGTAATTCTATAAGCATTTTTCATAGTTTTTTTAGTATTTAAATCTCTTATCATAACATGTATCCTCCTAATCTATAAGATTTTTAGCATAAGAATAATCAAACACAGGTCCATCTATACATATATAAGTGTCATCCATCTTACAGTGTCCACATTTTCCAATACCACAGCACATTTTTCTTTCATATGAAACCCATATATTATTTTCAGCTATATCTCTTTTTAAGAATTCTTCAACTGTAAACTTCATCATCATAGGAGGTCCTACAACTATTGCAGACATATTATCAAGATTTTCTATATTAAGATTTGGTATATACTTTGTAACTAATCCAACATTACCATTATAATCTTCATCAGCTTTATCCACTGTAACTAGTACATCTAGCTTTTCACTCCATCTTTTTATATCAGGTTTAAATAATATATCTTCAAGAGATCTAAATCCTGCTATTAACTTAAAACTCTTGCATTTATTAGGGTTATTATAAAAATATTCAATTATTCCTCTAACAGGAGCTAATCCACTCCCCCCTGCTACAACTACTATATCTCTTTCTTCATATAAGCTAACATCAAAACCATTTCCATAAGGTCCTCTTATAAAGAAATTATCTCCTATATTATATTTAAACAACTCACTAGTTACCTTCCCTACATTTCTTATTGTGAAATCTATATAGTCATTACCGTATCCTGAAACTGATATAGGACTTTCTCCAAATTTAGGTATTGATATTTCATAAAACTTTCCAGGAAGCACTCCATCAGTTTTACAACTTACTCTAAATGTCCATTCTATATCTGTATGTTTAACTATATCTGTTATTTTTGCTGCAACTGGTATATATTGATTCATTTATTTTGCCTCCTCTTTAACTAACACTACATCCGCTACTTTTTCTATACATTCTGAAAGTGATATATATTGAGGACATGCATCATCACATCTTCCACAACCTACACACATTTGATATCCAAATCTCTTATTAAAATCATGAATTTTATGCATGACCTTATATCTCATTCTTTCCCCTTGTTTTTTTCTGAAGGAATGTCCTCCTGCCATATCTGTATATCCATCAACTTGACATGATGCCCATACTCTTCTTCTTTCTCCAACGTTTTCATTTTCTTTGTAGTATATATCTTGCATAGTAAAGCATGTACATGTTGGACAGACAAAGTTACATTTTCCACATGCTATACATCTAGCATCATACTCATCCCACATAGGATGTTTTGAAAGTTCTACTGGGTTGATATTTTCAGGAACTTCTAAATTAATTATATTTTCTTTAACATAATCAACTTCAAAGTCACAAGCTTCTCCTTCAAATATATCTAAAGAACTATCCTTTATATCTAAATATATTTCATCATCTCTTAAGTTTATTGCCATTGAGTAATTATCACTTTTATTTGAATCCATACTTACACAAAAGCAATTTCTAAAGCTTTCCTTACATCCTATAAGTACAAATTTAACTTTTTCTCTTAATCTTTCATAGTAATAGTCTCTTTCTATTCCATTTCTAAGGTATATCTCATCTATTCTTTTTACTCCATTTAAATCACATGCTCTTAAAAATACTAAAAGCTTTTTATCATCTATATCACTTGTTTTATATTCTTTTTCCGTAAAGTAAAACAACACTTGAGTTATTGGCAGGATTGTTTCTTTTGCCGAGAAATTTGATTTTTTATTAAATTCTATTTCTTCTATAGTTCTTATTTCTTCATACTTTGTTATATCTGTATCAGAAAACGTTCCTTTAAACGGTGTAGTTTTAGGTGCTAATATTTTATACTCTGACTTTAACTTCTCTAAACCCTGGTTAAAGCTTGATTTATCTAACTTAATCTTCATATTGTCTCCCTCCTAGAATTTGTTAAATAAATATTAACATCTGATTAACTTTTTAGTCTGTGATAAATATCACACTATGTTAAATTTTTGTCTTTTTATATAACAAAAAGTACCTTATTTTAGGTACTTAGTTTTAGTTTATTATTAAGTTGATTTAAAATAACTTGAAAGTTCATCTTTCTTTATATATACTTTTTTACCTTCTATTTTTACTAAGTTCTCATCTTGAAGTATTTTCATTGCTCTTGATAAACTTTCTCTTTTACAACCTAACATATCTGCTATATATGTAATTGTTAAATTAACATTTAATAGTGTCCATTCGCCCTTACATACACCAAACTCTTTTCCAATTCTATAAAGCTTTGCTGCTAACTTTTTGTCAATCCTTATTGATATTGAGTTTTTAAGCTGTCTATATAACCTTCTATTTGTATTTTGAGTATGAACTAATATGTTCTTAGTTAAAGCAAAATCATCTTCCATAACTTTAATAAAGTCTTTTGCTCTACATTCAAGTATTATAGACTTTTCAAAAGCTTCACAAGAAACTGTAGTAGTTTTTGATTTATCAAAACTTACTTCATTTATCATTTCACCATTTCTAAGTATGAATATTGCTTTTCTTTCTCCATTCTCATTCATCTTAAAAATTGATATCTTTCCAGTTTTTAAAAAATATACTTTATCAACTATATCTCTTTCATTAAATAATATTTCTTTTCTAGAAAGCTGTCTTTCTTTAAGGATTTTTTTTAGCTCTATTTTACTACTTTCTTTTATATCCTTAAATACCTCTATATTGTTCATATGTACACCTTTACTTTTTATATAAATTTCTATGTATTTTAGATTTATCAAATCTATCTATAAATACATTTTCTTCTTCACTATATCCTATAGGTACTATTGCATATGGCACTAATTTTTCAGGTAAATTTAAAGTTTCTCTTACTTTGTTGACTACTTTATTCTTTGGAAATACTCCTACCCAGCAAGATGCTAAACCTTGATTAGTTGCTTCTAACATTAAATTTTGAGTACTTGCACCTAAATCTTGTATCCACTTACCAGGTTTTATAAATTTATCTTTGTTTCCTAATACTACTATACAAATATTTGCATATTTTATATGTCTTGCTCTATGTTGACACTTTGATAATTTTTCTAAAACTTCATTATCATCTACAACTACAAATTCCCATGGACATGCACCTTTAGATGATGGTGCTTGCATTGCTGCTCTTAGAATTTCTTCTATTTTTTCTTCTTCCACTTTTTTATTTATATAAGTTCTTATTGATCTTCTTATTTTTATAGCTTCTAACATAACATCCTCCAAATTATATACATTTGCATAGCTAATACCATATTCAATTTTCATTTTATCAAATTTTGTATTTTTTACCAATATATGTTTAGCTAATTTTTATAAGTGTAATATATATCACATTTAAAGTATTTTTATTTATAATTTTATTCTTAATATAAAAAACTCTTATACCAAAAGATATAAGAGTTATATGCTTGTAATTGGTTGCGGAGGCAGGACTCGAACCTGCGACCTTTGGGTTATGAGCCCAACGAGCTGCCAACTGCTCCACTCCGCGATGTAATATATAATATATTTAATACTGTCTTTAATATATTATATATCAACTACATTAAAAATATTCATATTTTTTATATTCTTTTTAATAATTTTAACTACTCATATTAATTTAGTTTTATTTTCAGAATACATTAATTATAATATCTTATCTAAAAACTGTTTAGTACTTAAAATTATATTAAATATAGTTTAATATATAAAAAATTCGCTACGCTCATGTCGCCAACGATATGACACTCGCTACCGCTTCGGTCAGATCCGTTGCTCAAAATGTCCCTTGGTTATAAAAACCAAGAGACGAAATTTTCAGTAATGGTCTATTTTGATTCTGATCTTGTTGATTGTGCTAATTCATATTTTGCTAACCAAGCTTTTCTTTCAGCTTTTAATCTAGATGCTAAAACCTTGTATTCCTCTTCTGTATAGTAATTTCTTGGGTTATATTTTTCTATATCTATACCATTAACTTGTACTGGCACTTCATATCCCCATTCTTCATCTTCTACCCAATTAATAGTGTCTCTTGCTATTTCTTTCATTATAGTTGTTGATACTTTTATGCTTAATTTTTCACCTTTAAAGTCACCTTTAGCGCCAACACTACCTGTATTTAATATATAACATTCCATATCAGGATTGTTTTGTAGTATTTCTTTAAGTCTTAATCCCTCTTCTATTTCAGGTCCCATTATAAATGGATTAGTTCCGACACATCTTTTTGATTGACCAGCTTTTGTTGGATCTCCTGCTGAAGTTTCTATAGATTCACCTAACATAAATGCTTCTAAAGCTTGATCTGGATTTAATTTAACTACTGGAGGTACTATATCATTTCTTCTAGTTATAAATATTATTTTATTTGCTTTTTCTAAGTCTATAGTATCATCAGTATTTGGTACTTCACTTCTTAATATTATACCTCTACCATTTGAAGTTAAGCTTACATCATCAAAATCAACTTTTCCATCATCATAAACTTTTACATTTTCAAGGATCGCTCTATCTGTTGTAGCTGCTTTATATAATACACCTTGTTGTTCTGGATTTAGTCCTTCAGTTTTTATAAAGAATCCAGTTTCTGTTCCTACACAATATCCATTTTCGTCCATAAATATAACATCATCTTGTCTAACGATAGATTTTTCTTCACCAGTTAAACCATGGTCATGTATAGTTAAAGTTGTTTTTCCTGTTCCACTAAGGCCAAACATTATAAATCCAACATCTTTTAACTCATGATTTTTGTCATAAACTCTAAGAAGCTTACTTCCTGCATGGAATCCTAGTCCTCCTTCTTCTTTAACTTTATACATAGCCATTCTTAAGAAAGATTTCTTAGCTTCACCAAAATAGTCACTTCCTAATATTAAAGTTAATCCTGTTTCAGGATAAGCTATCATTATTCTTTCTGGCCATTCAGGGATATATATACTTAAAAGATCTGGATTTTCAGGATTTGATGATGGTTGTAATGTGTTATTCCACATATATGCTATTCTAGCGTATTCTTTAGATATATATAATCTACAATTATATGAAAACTTATCTCCCATACCCATTTGACGATCTACTCTTATTACATCTTTATCTTTTACATATTCAATAACTTTTTGTAGTATTTTATCTGCATCTTCTTGACTTATTTCTTTTTGGTCAACACCAACTTCTATTTCATCAACTATATAAGTATTTTTAGCACTTCTATTTCTAACTTCAGTTACATAACTTGCACTATTAAATTCAGTTGTTTTTTCCATTGGTTTTGCTAAGTTTCTTAATTCTTGTTCTGTAGGATTTGATATTACATTTTTAAATAATTGATCATTAAATTTTTTTAATTCATGCATTGTATATTCCCCTCTCTATTTTAGATATCGTATTTATGAATAAGTAAGTACGTATAAAATATATGTGCATTTAAATCTATGTCGTGCTTTAATATAGTATACGTATGAATTTAATATTTGAGCTTGTAATATTTTTATTTTTTAATTTTGAGTTGTCCATATATTCTAATGTATTAGAAAAAACTTGTGGGTAAAAATAAGTTTAATCATTTTGAAAGGATGTGACACAATGATTTTTAATATTCATGAAAGCGGTAAGATAGCTATGGATAAAATGATTGAAAAATCTAATTCTAAGGATAAAAACTTTAAGTAAAATATAAAATTAAATAAAAAACATCCGTCCTCATTAATTTGAGGATAGATGTTTTTATTAATACTTTTCATAATGAACAACATGATAAATAATTTATTAAAATTAAAATCACTTATGTAGTTTCACTTTTATGACAATTCTATTATTGCATTTATCTTACCTTGGCTTTTTGCTGTAATAATATGCTTATTATTTTGCTCTTCATAATAACATTCAACCTTTTCACCATACAATATTTCTTTTTTATATACTATTCTTATATTATTAAAAACTTTAGTGTTATAAATATCCTCTGGTAGAATTTCATAGGCCATATCTAGATAGCTTAAATTATTCATATGTTGATTTATATCAATATCTCTTCTTTGAACACAGTAGTCCTTTTTGAAAAGGTAATCTCCACACTTAATATCTTCCATTTCTTCTAAAAATACATTTTTATCTGTTTCTGATTCATATAAATCTGCAATATCTGCTGTAAGCCTTACCGGTCTTTTTCTGTCTGTATCAACAAAGATCCATCTTGATGTTCCAATTACAATTATATTTCCTTCTTTATCCTTAATCTGAAAGTCACGGTATGCATATAGTCTTTCTACTTTTCTTGACCATGTTTCTACCTTTATATCATCATTATATTTAGGTCTTTTTATGACCTCCATTTTCCAATCTAAAAGCATCCATGCTCTCTTTTTAGCTTCTATTTCTAAAATTCCATATCCTACAGATGCACTGTGAAGACATGCTATATCTTGCATTATTGCAAGAAGTGCTTTATTAGTTGCTTCATTATTTCTTCCTATATCCTCTAAACCAATTTTATAGTTACTACAGTATATCATAAATATTCACCTTTCTATTTAATATATCTACTTTTAACTTAATATCTTATATTGTATCAAAAATATTTTTATTTCGCATTATATACCAATTACAACATTTACTATATTGTAGGTTTCATTCAATTATATTTATACAATAACACTTAAAATCTATTCAATTTCTTTTATTTCATTAAGTTACCTATTTTTTTAACATCACCTGCATTATTTTCGCTACATTTGGAATTATAATCATATACTTGTAAATTTTTAGATAAAGGAGATAAACTATGGATAAAAGTAAAAATAATTATAAATATATCATAGCAGTATCTAGCTTTATACTTATGGCTGTAGCATTTAGTATAGTAAATAGCGTAAATACAATACTTACAGCACCAGTAATAAATGCAAGAAACTTTAGTATTGGAGAGTTTTCTCTGTTATTTACAATAACAGCAATAACAATAGCAATATGCTCACCTTTAGTAGGAAACCTTCTAAATAAAGTAAACATAAAAATAATAATGTCATTATCATCAATCCTTGCTGGAGGAGGATACATGCTATACGGACTTGCAAACAATATACTATCCTTTTACCTAATAGGAGTAATTGTTGCAATAGGAATGTGTGGCCTTACAACAATACCAATATCAACAATGATATCAGACTGGTTTGAACCAGAAAAAAAGGGTTCTATAATGGGAATAGTTTTTGCAGGAATAGGTACAGGAACATTTTTTTGGATGCAAATAGCATCTAGATTTTTAGAAAGATATAACTATAGACTTGCCTATTTATTTTTAGGAGCTATCGTTGTTATAGTTTCACTTCCTATAAGCTTATTTATAGCAAAAAGACCAGACGATGTAATGGCTAAATTAAGAGATTCTAATAATAAAAATAATAAATCAAAAGATAAATCCTATACCTTTAAGGATATATCTAAAACACCTTCATTTTGGACTTTTTCAGTAGGTCTTTTACTTATGGGGATAAGCTTTGCTGGTATCAAGCAACATATACAACCCTATTTATCAGTTTTAGGATATTCAATTTCTTTTAATGCAAATATAGGGTCTACTCTTGCTCTTACAAGTTTAGTTGCAAATATTGTAGGTGGTATTTTATTTGATAAGTTTAAAACTAAAATAGTATTATATTTTATGGGAACTGTTAGTTGTATTAGTGTAGTTTTTTTAATACTTGCAGGTAATCCAGTATTTGCATATTTATTTACAATATTTTACGGTCTTACTATGTGTATGTCTTCAATTTGGCCATCTTATGGAGTTAGTAGGTTGTTTAGCAATGAGAACTACTCTGTAGTTTTTGGTTTTGTAAATATGTTCTTTATCCTTGGTACTTCAGTTGGACCATTTTTATCAGGTGTTATAGCTGATACTTCTTTTGGGTATCAGGCTTCTTGGGTAATATATTTTTTCACAACTATAATTGCATATTTCCTATTTATTAGATCTGTTAAGAATCATTAGATTTTAAATAGTCAATAGAAATAGCCAGACAATGGATATACCAATACATCTGGCTATTTTTATATAATTTAGTCCTCAATATATTAATATTATTTATCAAAAACTCGCTTTAACTTTTCAAAAACTATTCATAATCACTATCCTACAAATAAGACTATTATTAATTTAAACTTATATACCTAACATGGTAGAAATTATGATATAAATTGTAGTAATAAAAACAAATCCCTGTACAACTAAGTATAAACTTAACTTACCAGTTTCTTTATAATCATTAATTGCATTTTTTGTTTCAGGAATATTTGCAATTAATAATCCTATAAGAGCAATTGGATATTTAGTGTAAAAAAATCTGATATTATAAGAATTACTCCTATTACAAAAAAAATATTAAATTTACCTCCGCCAGAAAAAAATTTTTTCATTATGTCTCCCCCTATATTTATATGAATAATATTAAATGTATTACTTTTTCGTATTATACAACAATTATAAACTTTCTCATATTCTAAATTCTATTAAAGAATTTACCAACTAAAAATAGCTCTATTAAGAATATATCAAATTTATATATTACTTACTCCAAAACTTTTCACATAAAATTTTAACATCATCACTTTTTCTTACTCTAAAATTAGGATACCATTCATAAGGAAACAAGCTTTGATATCTTCTTTGAGAATATCTATTATCTAGTAGTAATATAACACCTTTATCATCATCTGTTCTTATACATCTACCCGCAGCTTGTAATACCTTAATCATACCAGGATATACATAAGCATAATCAAAGCCTTTATTACTATCTTTCATATGTTCTTTTATAATATCTCTTTCAATTCCAATTTGAGGCATTCCAACTCCTACTATGATAACCCCTATAAGTTTATCATTTGTTAAGTCTATTCCTTCAGAGAAATGTCCACCTAGTACACAAAATCCAACATGAGTTTCTTTGTTATCTTCATCAAACATAGATAAAAACTCTTCTTTTTCTTCTTCACTCATATTACTTTCTTGTATTGATGTATTTATATTTGGGTAATTTTCCTTCATTTTATCAAATACTAGTTCCATATACTTATATGATGGGAAAAATACCATATAATTTCCTTTTTTAGCTTGTACACAGTTTGCAATATATGATGCTATATCTTCGCTTGTTTCAAATCTTTTATTGTAAGTTGTAGCTACATTGTCCCCTATCATAAGTAGTCTATTATTTACATCAAATGGGCTTTTCAAGTTTATAATAAAGTCTTCTTCATCATAACTATACATTTTCATAAAATAATCCATAGGAATAAGTGTTGCTGAAAATATAATGTTTGATTTAGCTTTTTTCATTTTTTCTTCAATTACTTTTTGAGGGTTAACACAGTATATTTTTATAGTCATTCCATTAAATGTTTTTGTATATATTGTTGTATAGTTTTTATCATAAAAATCTGATATTGATAAAAAGCTATATACGTCAAAATATAAATCCATCAACTCTTCATTTTCTTCATTAGTTATTGCTAAGTATTCATCTACAAACTTTATAAATGAACTAAGTATTTCACATAGTTCTAGTGGTGCTTCACTTTCTACTAAATCAATTTCATCTACTGTGGTTAAGTCCTCTAGTTTATCCTCAAAGTAAGACTGTATTTCTTTTATAACTCTTGTTATACGTTTGTCTTTTTTACTTATTAGCTTTTTAACTTTAATAAATTTTTCTTCATTTAATGTTGCTGAATACATTTCTCTAGCTCTATCTACTAGGTTGTGAGCTTCATCTATTAAAAATGTATAATCAGTAGTTTTTGTATCGAAAAATCTTTTTAAGTATACCCTTGGATCAAATACATAGTTGTAATCACATATTATTACATCACTTAAATTAGTTAAATCCAAAGATAATTCAAATGGGCAAAGCATGTATTCTTCACTTATTTTTTCTATATTTTCTTTTGAGTAGTCATTATATTTTGCTAAGATATCTTTTAATGAGTTATTTATCCTATCAAAATATCCATTTGCATAAGGACAGTATTCTGGATTACAGTTTACTTCGTCCATTTTGCATATTTTTTCTTTTGCTGTTATTGTTACTGCTTTTAAATTTAAGTCCTTTTTTCTCATTAAAGAAATAGTATTTTGTGCTACTTCTCTAGTTATAGTTTTTGCTGTAAGATAAAATATTTTAGAAGTTTTATCTTCTCCCATAGCCTTTATAGCTGGGAAAATGGTTGATATAGTTTTTCCTGTTCCTGTAGGGGCTTGTGCAAAGCATTTTTTACTATCTGTTATGCTTTTATATACTCTTACAGCTAGTTCTCTTTGACCTGGTCTATAGTTTTCAAATGGGAATTTTAACTTTTTTATTGATTCATTCCTTTTATTTACCCAATCACTTTCTAATTGTGCCCAACTCTTATATTCATCTATTAACCAAAAGAAAAATTCTTCAAGCTCTTTTAGTGTATAGCTTTGTCTTAGTATTCTTGTAGATTTTGTATCTATGTTGTAATAGGTTATTTGTATATCTATGTTATCTAATTCATTTTGCATAGAGTATATATATCCATAACACTTTGCTTGTGCCCAGTGTAGTGGATTTGTATTTTCATCTATTAATAGTAAGTCTTTAGTTGTTGTTTTTATTTCATCTATTATTGTTTTATCTTCTTCTATTAGTATTCCATCTGCTCTACCTTCTACCATTATTTCTAAATCTTCATAAGTTAAGGTATATTTTAAAGGTACTTCGGCAGTATAATTATCACCATAGGATTTTTGTACTCTTTGATGACCTCTTATACCTTCTATAGCTTTTATAGAACTTGTATATCTATTGTCTATACTTCCATGTCTCATTATAAATTCCACTAGATTTCTAATGGATATTTTTATTATTTTATTCATTGTTATATCCTTATATTTTTATTTTATCTTTATAAGTATATCCTATTTTTGAATATAAAAATATACAAATTTACTTCATTTATTTAGTCTAAGAAATACACATGAAATTACTTCAAAATATCATTTTTAATTTTACTATATATTTAAGTTACTTTAGTTTCCACGTTATCAAAACATTTATAAATCATTAGCGAAGATGATAGTATATACAAATTAAAAGGAGGCTAGCTTAATCTCCTTATTATGCTTCTTTTATACTATACTTTTCTATAAACTTACATGGATGATAGGATAATTTAGCTTCTCTAAGACCATCTAATCCTAAATCTTCTTCTCTATTTACATATTTAACATTTGGAAATTCGTTTAGTAAAAATTGTTGGTTTATATATTGATATAGCCCCTTTATATTTTGATTTGCTTTTTCTATATGAATTAAGGCTATATTTTCATTAATCTTTTCACCTATTGTAAAAGCTTCAAGCTTATTATCTATATAAACTCCAGCAATTTTTACATTGTCTTTTAACTTTTCATAGTTTTCAAATACTTCTTTTATGCTTAAGATTTCTTCATCAAGTTCTTTATGTCCACTACTTTCTATATTTTCTTTATTTTGTTCCCATCTATCAATTAGCTCTAGGCATTCTTCAAAGTTTTCTTTCTCTAATAGTTTGTATTCATACCTATTTTTATATAAACTTAAGAATGTGTTTACATGATTTCTTTTTTTCTTATTTTTTCTTCCACTTAAAGTTCTCAAACTTTCTGCATCATATATATATTCAAACAAGTCTCTTTCTTTTTCATATATAAATTTTTCTTTATAATTGATTTTGATTATATCTGCTATTTCTTCATTTACGCCTTTTAATTGTATTCTTTTATACTCATTTTTTATATAATTTAGTGCAAAGTCTATAACATATAATAATTTATTCTTTTTACATAAAGGTATTATTGAAAATACATTCTTTTCGTATTCTAAAAGTATTATTGCAAAATCATTTTCTATATAATATTTTGTGTTAAATAAATGTCTCCACATATATATAGTACTAAAACAATACTCGCTAGCTTCATAATCTATTAATTTAAAATATGGCTCTAGTTCTGATTTCGAATTTATGTCAATATATTTAAACATAATCAGTCTCCTAAATTTTCTTAAAAGCTTTATATTATAATTAATATTCTTTATAGTATGCAAAAAATATAAATGGGTCACATTTTTACAATAAAATTATAAAATATGACCCATCTTGACTATTCATTATTTCTTCTTGTTTTAATATTGTGTTATTATTTAAGCTTCTTTCTTAGTTCTAAAACATAAAGAATAAACTAATACTACTGCAAAACATATTACTGGTATTAAGAATGATGAACGAACTGCTGCTTGTGCTCCTGTAAATGCTGGTACTATAGATGATAATATTCCTGTATCTATCATTTTACCCATTATAGGTGTTATAACTGCTCCACCAAGTATCGCCATTATAAGTCCTGCTGCTCCAACCTTTACTTCTTCACCTAAATCTTTAAGTGCTATACCGTAAATTGTAGGGAACATTAATGACATACACGCTGATATAGCTACTAAACACCATACTGATTGATTTGTTGGTAAATATATAGTTCCTAAACTAAATACTATACCACCTACTGCAAATATTGCCATCATTACAGATGGGTCAATGTACTTCATTAAAGCTGTACATATCCATCTACATACTATAAATGATATTATAGCTATTAAATAATATCCTGAAGCTGAAGCTTCATCTAATCCAAGGTTAGTCATTACATAGCTTATAGTCCAAGTCCATACTGATATTTGAACTCCAACATAGAAAAACTGTGCAACAACTCCAAATGCATAACGAGGTATTTTAACTAATTTCTTAATTGAACTTACTATATTAATTTCACCTGATGTATCCTTTTCTGAATCTTTGCTTTTCTTAAAGAATACCCATATTATTAGTGCTATAACTACTAATCCAACATATGGTACACATACCCATAATAATTCATTACTACGTATTGTACTTAATGCTTCTGGACTCATAGCTATACGTTCTTCATAAGTTGCAGGATTTAAGTTACTTAATATAAGATATTTAGCCATTATAATACCTGTTAATGAACCTAATGGGTTAAAAGCTTGAGCTAAGTTAAGTCTACGTACACTAGTTTCTGGTGCTCCTAATGAAATTACGTATGGATTACAAGTTGTTTCAAGTATTGATAATCCTCCTGCTAAAACGAAAACTGATGCTAAGAATAAGTTGAAATTTTGAGATATTGCAGCTGGTATATATCCCATAGCTCCTACTATGTATAAACCTAGACCTACTAATACACCAGTTCTATATGAGTATTTCTTTATAAGTATTGCTGCTGGAAGTGCTAATACTGCATATGAACCATAAAATGCAACTTGTGTTAATGAAGCATCTGCTGCCTCAAGCATAAATATTCTACCAAATGCCGGTACTAGATTATCTGTCATATTGTTTAATAATCCCCACAATACAAAGCAAGATACAAGCATAACAAAATGTACTATATATTTTTTAGGAACAATAGGTGTTGTCTCCTGTTTATTTCCTACAGAACTACTTAACTTGCCATCCATAATGTTTCCCCCCATATATTCTTTTTTATAATAGATTATTTTCTATATCTCTTAAATCCTGGATGTCTTCCGGTTACTCCGTAGCCTTTTCTCATTCCTATTAATCTATTTATATTTTTTTCAGATATTTCTTTTTCTCCACCTAATAAATGAGCTGTTAAACTTATTTTTGCATATAACTCTAAAGTTTCCATTCTGTAGTATGCAGTTATTAGATCAACCCCTACTGCAAGTGCTCCGTGATTTTCAAGTAATAATACATCATGTTCTTGTAAATATGGTGCTATTGCATCTGGAACTTCATAAGTAGATGGTGTTCCATATGGTGTTACTGGTATAGATCCTATTGCTATAACAGTTTCTATCATAGTATATCTATCCATATCTAAGTGAGCAACTGCATATCCTGTCGCTGTTGGTGGATGAGCATGTACTACAGCTCCTACATCTTCTCTTTCCTTATAACATCTTAAGTGCATTTTTATTTCTGATGATGGTTTAGCTCCTTCTGGACCATCTAAAACTTCTCCATTTTCATCTATATGAACTAATTTTTCTGGTGTTATAAAACTTTTACTTATACCTGTTGGTGTTGCTAAAAAAGTACCATCATCTAATTTTACACTTACATTTCCATCATTAGCTGCAACCCATCCTAATTGCCACATTTTATGGCATACATCACATATTTGTTCTCTTACTTCCATATATTCTAAAGTTTTTACGCATTCCATAATAACTGCCTCCAAAATTAATTTTATTATTCTACTACTACACCTTTTTGTAATATAACGTTTGCATACAATGCTTTTTCCCCTGTTGCGATTATTGCGTATGCTTTTTTAGCTTCATCATAAAATTTAAATCTTTCTATAGTTCCTACTGTTTCTGCACCACGATTATCGTGCTTTTGTATAATTTCTTTATAAGTATCCCATATTGGAGTTTCTACATCATCTCCTGGCATAACTTCCATTAAATTAACTGGCTTATCTATATAAGTATCTAATGGAAAAACTGTTAATATAGCATCTAAAAGTTCTGCTACTCCATGTCCATCACAACGAATTACTATAGAGTCTTTTCCCATACTTTCTGCTGGAAAGTTTCCATCAGATATTACTATTTGATCACTATGACCCATTTCACATAATACTTTTAAAAGTTGTGGTGATAATATTTGAGGTATATTTTTTAGCATGTTACAATCTCCTTAGATTTTATTATTTCTTTAAAAATTTCATATTTTTCATTCCATACTTTAACATTAGTAGGATAATAATGACTTATATCTTGTGAATTTCTAATTATTTTGCGAGCTTCTTTTAAATCTTTTATTTCATTTGTTGCCATTAATTGAATAGCTATATTTCCAAGTACAGTTGCTTCAACCGGTCCCGCACTAACTTCCATATTACAAGCATTAGCAGTCATTTGGCATAAAAGCTTACTTTGTATGCCTCCGCCAACCATATACATGGCTTTATAATCTTTTTTTGTACAGTCTTTTATTTCTTCTAATGAATATCGGTACTTAAATGCTAAGCTTTCATTAATACATCTAACTATTTCACCTTCTGTTTTAGGAACTTCTTGATTAGTCTTTATACAATACTCTCTAATTCTTTTAGGAATATTTCCTGCTGGAACAAATACTGGATCGTCTGGGTCTATAAAACATTTAAAAGGTTTTGAGCTTTTAGCTAACTCTTCTAATTCACTAAAACTATATGTTTTGCCCTCTCGTTCCCATTGTCTTTTACTTTCTTGTATTAACCAAAGACCTATTATATTTTTTAAAAATGAAGCTTTATTCCCATATCCACCTTCATTAGTTATATTGTAATAACTAGATTTTTCATTTATTATAGGTTCATCAATTTCAGTTCCAAGAAGTGACCAAGTTCCACAACTTAAAAATACAAAGTCATCTTCCATAGCTGGTACAGATACTAAAGCACTTTGAGTATCATGCCCTGCTACTGCAATAACATCGCTCATATCTATTTTTAATTCTTCACTTATATCTTCTGATATTTTGCCTATTATAGTTCCACTAGGAACAATTTCTGTGAATAATTTTTTAGGTATGCCTAGAGAATTAATTACTTTATCTGACCAAGTTCTATTCTTTGCATCAAATAATTGAGTTGTAGATGCTATAGAGTTTTCGGTAACCTTTTTACCTGTTAATAAATAATTAAATAAATCAGGCATTAGGAGCATCACATCTGCTCTTTCAAGCAGATGTGATCTTTTTTCTTTTAATGATAATAATTGAAATGCTGTATTTATCTCCATAAATTGGTTACCAGTTATATCATAGAACTCTTCTTTTGATATTTTTTCAAAGCTTTTTTCTAGCATTCCACTAGTTCTACCATCTCTATAATGAATAGGATTTTCAAGCAGTTGACCATACTCGTCAAGTAACGCAAAGTCAACTCCCCACGTATCTATCCCTATACTATCTATTTTCCCAAAAGGCTTTGACTTGATTAAACTTTGCTTGATTTCAAAGAACTGTCTAAGCACATCCCAATACATAGTTCCCCCAACAATTACAGGGTCATTTGAAAATCTATGGATTTCTTCAATACTTATTTTAGTTCCATCATATACTCCAAGCATTGCTCTTCCACTAGATGCTCCAAAATCAAAGGCTAATACTTGCTTTTTAAAGTTATTCGTTTCCATGATATCACCTTCTGTATTATTATTATTTGTACATTGGTCCATAAGCCTGACAAGCTCTATAATCTTGGCCTTCTTTATCCATTCCAAATGCATTCCATGCAGCTGGTCTAAATACTTTTTCTTCATCTACATTGTGCATACTTACAGGTATTCTTAACATTGAGCATAATGTGATTATATCTGCTCCTATATGCCCATAGCTTATTGCTCCATGATTAGCTCCCCAATTGTTCATTACATCATAAGCAGATTTAAATGCACCTTTTCCAGTAAGTCTTGGGGCAAACCAAGTACAAGGCCAAGTATAATCTGTTCTTTTCCATAACTTATCAGATACTTCATCAGGAAGCTTTACAGTATATCCCTCTACTAATTGAACAACTGGTCCAAGTCCTTTTACAAGATTTAAACGCATCATAGTTACAGGCATTTCAGCTTCTGTTAAAAATCTTGAAGAGTATCCTCCTCCTCTAAAATATCCATTATCAGCAGGATTCCAAGTAGTTGCTTTTAATATTGCATCTTGGTCTTGTTCTGTTACATCATACCAAGCTTTCATTACTCCATTACCATTTTCATCTTTTGCTTGACCACAAGCGTCTAAACAAGATGCTCCTGAGTTTATTAAATGTATAAATCCATTAGACTCTTTAGCTACACCTTCTAATTCATAACCTGTAGCTTTTTTAACTGCCTCTGGACTCCAGTAAGTACGAACATCTGAGAATATTTGTGGAGTATTAGTTAATAATTTTCCAAATAACATACTTATTCCATTTAATACATCATTTTCAGTTGCTAATATATAAGGTTCTCTTGCTCCATTCCAGTCAAATGAAGTGTTAAGTAATGCTTCTGGAAAATCACAGTTTGGATAGAAATCAGTCCATTGTCTTTGACCTTGGAAACCTGCAGCTATTGCATTGTGTCCTAACATTTCTTCTTCACAGCCTGCTGGTAAGTTTTCATTTCCGTTCATTAAGTCTTTTATTATACACATCATTTTAACGACAAATTCCCAATCTTTATCTTTTTGTTCTCTAGATTTCTGAACATACTCTGGGTTTTTATCAAACCCTTCTATACACTTTTCTTTAGTCCATTTTAAAGCTCTTTCAAATTCTTCTTTATCGTAAATTTCTTCACTCATTCTTCTTATTACTTCTGTTTCATCAACTGATTCAACTCTCATACCTAAGTATTCTTCTATAAATGCAGAATCTATTATAGATCCACCTATTCCCATACATATAGAACCTATTTGTAAATAAGATTTTCCTCTCATAGAAGCTGCTGCTACTGCTGCTCTACCAAATCTTAATAATTTTTCTTTAACATCTTCGGGTATTTCTGTTGCATCTACATCTTGAACATCGTGTCCGTATATACCAAATGCAGGAAGCCCTTTTTGTGCATGAGTTGCTAAAACTGATGCTAAGTAAACCGCTCCTGGTCTTTCTGTTCCATTAAATCCCCATACTCCTTTTATAGTCATTGGGTCCATATCCATTGTTTCTGAACCATAACACCAACATGGAGTTACTGTAAGAGTTATATCTACTCCTTCTCTTCTAAATTTATCTTGGCAGGCTGCTGATTCTGGAACTCTACCTATTGTAGTATCAGCTATAACAACTTTTACTGGTTCACCATTAGAGTATTTTAAATTTTCTTCAAATAATTTAGCTGCTGATTTTGCCATATTCATTGTTTGTTCTTCAAGAGAACCTCTTACATCTAAAACCCCTTTTCTTGCATCTATTGTTGGTCTTATTCCTATTACTGGATATTCTCCTATTAATCTGTTTTTTGCCATTTTTTATTCCTCCTCCAATATTATTAAAATTTTATATTTTTTCTTTCTAATCAAATTAATTATGTATTTCTTTGTCTTTCTAATTTAATTATATTTATTCTAATAAACGTTTTCTTGTGATATAATAGACTAAAAATATAATAATATTCACTTTTTTATTTTTCATAAAATACAGGGGGGAACTTTATGAAATATTTTGATTATAAAGAACAAAAACAACATGGTACTTTTGACTTTCCTATTGCCTTTTATCATGTCACGCCTGAACATCCAAGATATAATATGCCTTATCACTGGCATACAGAATGTGAAATAATAAGAATTTTAGAAGGAGAATTTTTATTGATAATTAATGATGAAAAGATTTTAGCAACTAAAGGAGATATAATTTTTATTCATGATGGTATGTTTCATGGTGGAACTCCAAATAATTGTATTTATGAATGTATTGTATTTGATATAAAAATACTACTAAAGCAAAATCATGCTTGTACAAAACAAATTCAGGATATTATAAATCAAAAGAAAATAATCGGACCTCTTCTTCCTTCAAATATTGAAGGTCTAAAACCTTGTTGTGATACTTTATTCGAGTCAATGAAATCTATGAAAATTGGATATGAATTTTTAACTCAAGGTTCTTTGTATTATTTAATAGGACTTGTCTTAAGATTTAATTTATATAAAAGCAAAAATAAAACTAACAAAAGAACACAAGAAAAAACACTTCATTTTAAAAATGTTTTATCTCTAATAGAAACTGAATATCAAAGTCCTCTTACTCTTGAGGATTTATCAAAGTCTGCTGGCATGGCTCCAAAATATTTTTGTAGATTTTTCTCTGAAATGACCAATAAAACACCTATAGAATATTTAAACTATTATAGAATAGAAAGTGCTTGTGAACAACTTCTTACTACAGATTATTCTATAACTGAAGTGGCTTTAAATTGCGGTTTTAATGATGCAAGTTATTTTATTAAAATGTTTAAAAAGCATAAAGGTATTACTCCTAAGCAATATATAAAACAACATTTAAATAATACTAAATAATAAAATAGCTACTATAAGATTTATTTCTTATAGTAGCTATTTTGTTATTTAAATTTTTATAATAATGATTTGTATAAATTAGCTATATCTTCTATGCTTGTTTCTTTTGGATTTCCTGGTCTACATGCATCATCATATGCAGATTTCGATAAGAAGTCTATATCTTCAAATTTAACTATATCTTTTAAACTTGATGGTATTCCTATATCACTTGAAAGTTTTTTAACTGCATCTACAGCTGCTTTTCTATATTCTTCAACACTCATATCCTCTACATTTTCCACACCCATAGCTTTTGCTATATATTTGTATTTATCACCAGTTACTTCTGCATTGTACTTCATAACTGTTGGAAGTATTATTGCATTGGCTATACCATGAGGAGTATCATATAAAGCCCCTAGTGGATGTGCCATTGAGTGAACTATTCCTAATCCTACATTAGAGAATCCCATACCTGCTATGTATTGACCTAATGCCATACCTTCTCTACCTTCTTTTGTATTTTCAACTGCTCCTCTTAAATGCTTTGATATTAATTCTATTGCTTTTATATGGAACATATCACTCATTTCCCATGCTCCACCTGTTATAAATCCTTCTATTGCATGAGTTAGTGCATCCATTCCAGTAGATGCTGTTAAGCCTTTTGGCATACTTTCCATCATATCTGGATCTACTATTGCTACAACTGGTATATCATTAGTATCTACACATACAAATTTTCTATTTTTCTCAGCATCTGTTATGACATAGTTTATCGTAACTTCTGCTGCTGTTCCTGCTGTTGTTGGCACTGCTATTATAGGTACACATTTATTTTTAGTTGGTGATAATCCTTCTAGACTTCTAACATCTTCAAATTCTGGATTATTTATTATTATACCAATTGCTTTAGCTGTATCTATAGATGAGCCTCCGCCTATTGCTATTATATAATCTGCATTAGATTTTTTGTACGCATTAACTCCATTTTGAACATTTTCTATTGTTGGATTTGGCTTTATATTAGAGTATATTTCATATTCAAGATTTGATTCTTCTAATATATTTGTTACTTTTGTTGTTACGTTAAATTTTATTAAATCTGGATCTGAACATACAAATGCTTTTTTCAAATTTCTTCCTTTTACTTCATTTACTATTTCTTTTATTGCACCTGAACCATGATATGAAGTTTCATTTAACACTATTCTATTCACCATATAATATCTCCCCTTTATCTTAAGCATATTTTTTAAACTTTATACTTATTATTATAGTTTTTATATTATTTATTTCTATGATTTTGATAGATTGAAAATGTAACTATTTTCACTTTTTTATTTTACATACAATAAAATTCTTTAATCATATTATTTAGATTTTATAAAAAAGCTCCAATTAAATAAATTGGAGTCTTTTACTATTCATTAATTTTTATAACTCTTTTAGCAATACTTGCACAGTGGTCTGATATTCTCTCAAGATTAGTCAACAAATCTAAGTAAATTATTCCATCATCTATACTACATGAATTATAATTTATTCTTTCCATATGCTTATTTTTATATGCTTTTTCCAACATATCTACTTCACTTTCTAGTTTTAAAACGTCTTTTGCTACATTAGTATTATTATCTTTCATTGCATTAAGAGCTAAATTATAACACTCTAAAACCTTATTATAAATTTCTACAATTTCATCTTTAGCACTGTCTGACAATTTAGCATTACTATTTATAGATAATTGACCAAGTTCTGCAATATTTTCTGATAAATCGCTAATTCTTTCTATATCATTTACTGTATGAAATAATAAATCTAAAGAAAAGCGCATTTTATTATCTAAAGTTTTATTTGACAATTTAATCAAATAATCTAAAATTTTTCTTTGTTGTTCATTTACTATTTTTTCTTTTTCAAATGTCATATTTACATCTTCTTGAGATTTTTTTAATAATCCATCCATAGAAAAAATAAGACTTTTCTTTGAATTTCTTCCCATTCTAAGAACTTCTTTTATGGTATTACCAAAAGCTATAGATGGAGTTTCTAGCATTCTTTCATCTAAGTATTTAATTACTTTTTCATCACTTTCTTTTTCTTCACCTCTATCAGGTATAATTAACATTGCTAATTTAACTATATATTTAGAAAATGGTAATAATAATACAACATTTATTAAATTAAATAATGTATGTGAGTTTGCTATTTGTCTAGATATATCAGTTGGATTTAAACGTGTAACTATCATAGTTATAGGTTTACTTAAAATAAACATAAATAATAAAGTTCCTATTAAATTAAAACATAAGTGCATTAAAGCAGCTCTTTTAGCATTTTTATTTGTTCCTATACTTGATAAAATAGATGTAGTACAACTACCTATATTATCTCCATATAAAATAGGTAATGCTCCATATAATGGCATAAGACCTTGAGAAGCTAATGCCATTAATATACCCATAGATGCACTAGAGCTTTGTAAGCAAGTAGTCATTAAAAATCCAGCAATTAGTGCTAATATTGGTTTATTTGCAATACTTGCTAATATACTTTTTATAACCGGATACTCCGATAATGGAGCTACTGCTTCTTTCATAAATCTCATACCTATAAATAATATTGCAAAACCTATTAGTATTTCTGATATATTTTTAAGGGTAGGTTTAGATTTTAATCCAATCATATATAAAACTATACCTATTCCAAGAGCTATTGATGATAATATACTAACATCAAAGGATACTAATTGAGCAGTAACTGTTGTTCCTATGTTTGCTCCCATTATAATCCCAATTGCTTGGTACAACGTCATTATTCCTGCATTAACAAATCCAACTACCATAACAGTAGTTGCACCACTGCTTTGTATAATACCTGTAACAACAGCTCCTACTAAAACTCCCATAACAACATTGCTTGTTAAAAGTTCTATGGCTTTTTCTAGCTTTGGACCTGTTGATTTTTGAAGACCTTCTCCCATTATGTTCATACCATAAAGAAATAATCCAAGGCCTCCAATAAGACTTATAAGAATGTACACTTTGTCACCACCTTAAAAGTTATTTTTATGGTATTATAATAACCAAAAGCTAATAAACTTATGTCAATACTGAATTTTATTTATAAAATTTAGTATTGACATAAGTTTATTATAAGTCAAATCATGTTTTATCCTAGATTAAGGTTTATAAAAAATAAGTAGTAACTTTAAATTTAAAGTTACTACTTATAACATCTTAAATTTTAATTATATATTTTTACTTTTTGAACTCTGAGTATCGTTACTTTTATTTTCTAGGGCTGTTGATTTTCCAAAATAATAACCTAAAACCATACTAAAAATTGGTATAAATTGATCTGTACTTATATCTCCTCTGAAACATAATATACAAAATACAAGTGTTAATAATAGAGCTATTATCTTTCTTATGCTACAAAATAAAGTACATATTAATTCATCTTTATTAATATCTATCACCCCTTATATATTTTATTTTAAAAATTTATACACTGTTACTTATATTAAGTATAATTTTAAAATTTAATTTGATATCTATTATATAATAGTGTAAAATTTTCATGATAAAATTTATTATATGGAGAGAAATATGAATCAAATTGTTCAAACAGAAGAAGTAAAAAAGAAAAGCTCATTTATTGAGTTTCTAAAAAAAGAATGTGTTCTAGTAATAGCAGTTACACTTGCTATACTTAGTTCTTTTATTTCGATACCTAAAATGTCATACATTGACTTTAAGGTGCTTATATTATTATTTAATCTTATGGTAGTAGTTGCTGCTTTTAAAGAGTTAAAGGTTTTAGATAGCATAGCCATAA
Organism: Romboutsia ilealis; assembly: GCF_900015215.1. Lineage (NCBI taxonomy): Bacteria > Bacillati > Bacillota > Clostridia > Peptostreptococcales > Peptostreptococcaceae > Romboutsia > Romboutsia ilealis. The sequence continues at coordinate 1,250,261 of NZ_LN555523.1, forward strand.
GACTTTTAAAAAAATGTAATACTTACACATCTATCTCTTTAGCGTTAGTATTTATAACTTTTATATCTTCAATGATAGTTACTAATGACGTTGCACTTATTACATTTGTTCCTCTTAGTATTGTTATTGCAAAAAAAGCTAATATTAATGTTTTAAAAATAGTAATATTTCAAACATTAGCGGCAAATCTAGGAAGTAGTTTTACTCCTATGGGTAACCCTCAAAACTTATTTATATATTCTTTTTATAATTTAAATCCTATAGACTTTTTTAAGATAACTTTACCTATAGTTATTTTGGCAGTATTATTTTTAGTTTTACTTGTTTGTAAAGATAAAAAGATTAATTTAAGTTTAGATTTAGAAGATGTTAAAATTGATAATAAAAGAGATGTTTATTTATTTGGTGGGTTATTTTTAATAATATTATTATCAGTTTTCCATGTTATTGATTGCAAAGTTACTTTTTTAATAACTATTATTATGATTTTACTTTTAAATAAAAAATTATTTTCACAAGTTGATTATTCTTTATTAATTACTTTTATAGGATTTTTTATATTTGTTGGAAATATTTCAACTATGGATCTAGTAAAAAACTTTATGGAAGGTATTTTAGGTAGTCCTCAATCTACATTTTTATCATCAATACTTTCTAGTCAAGTTATTAGTAATGTTCCTGCTACTATGCTTTTATCAGGATTTACAAATCACTTTAAAGAATTACTTTTAGGTGTAAATATTGGTGGTATGGGTACATTGATAGCTTCTCTTGCTAGTGTTATATCTTATAAGATTTATACTAGTGAGTTTAAAAATGAGAATTATATGAAGTATTTTACTTTTTATAATATATTAGGTTTAGTTATATTTGTTCCACTTGCTTATATGTTTATGGTTTATAGTATATAAATATAGTTATAAGGCTATGTTAAACAAAATATTATTAAGAGTAAATTTTTATAAATATTAAAATAACTTAACTTTGATATATTATACATATAGTATGTTAAGATTAAGAAAGGGATATATCTCTATTTTGAAATATATCCCTTTCTTAGTTCGCATTATATTAAATTTTTGATTAAACATCAACTTATATATTATCATCTACCTCGATTTCATGAATTTCATTTATACGCTCTATTATCATACTTATATGGTAATTGTAAACTGGACTTACATCTTCCTTAACCTCTACATTTTTATCTAACTTATCATATAAATTCTTAGATTTAATATAGTTTTCTTTATTTAAGTAACACTTATCTTTCATGTGTTCTAATACCTGAAGATGTAAATATATTTGCTTACACTTATTTATAGTTCTATTTATCGATTTATTATCTACTTCATCGCTGCTATATTCTAATTCATCTAAAAAGTTTTTATACAAACCTTCTAATTTTGTAATTTCAGTTTTTAAAGATGATATGTCAACATGTGTTCCTTTTTCTATTTCACTCTTTAATAGCTTTATTGATGTATTTTCTATTTCTCTAATTTCATTGTATATACGATTTAAGTAATTTGGTCTGTAAATAAAGTAATTTACACATACTCCTATTACAACTCCTATTGATGTGTCTATTATTCTATGAATAGAGTATTCTAAAGGGCTATTTGTACCTATTCCTAAATATATTGAACAATATACTACACAAGCAATAGTTATAGAATTATTTATCTTTAATACATTACAAATATAGATAGTTGTAATTATACCTAAACATGACAATATTGGGCTTCCTGGATGTATAAGTACAAATATAAATCCTATTAACCCTCCAATAAATGTTCCTTTTAATCTGTTTAAACCAACTGTTAGAGATCCTTTTACAGTTGTTTGCATACATACAATACAAGCCACTGCTGCAAATAATGTGTTATCAATTATATTTAAATATCCAACTAAAACACATATCATAACACCTATACCTGTCTTTATATTTCTCATTCCAGGTTTATGTAACTTCAAATTTTCCACTCCCTTCCTATTTATGATATCATAATGTAATAAGTAAAATAAATAGGGTTATATATAATTTTTTACGATTATAAAATTATTGATATTACTTCTATTAAAAATTTTTTCACAACAATTTAATATCATAGTTTTCTGATATGTAAAAAATAAGGTAAGCCATATATTGTATAACCCACCTTAATATTATTATCTATATTTCTATACTTTCATTAAAATTAACTATTACTACCTTAGCATCACAATTTTTCTCAACTTCTACTTTAAAGTTTTGTGGTGACTGTGCTATTGGTGGCCATGTATCATAATGTATTGGTATAACTACATTTGGTTTTAACATTTTGACTGCTTCTAAAGCTTCTTCTGGCCCCATAGTAAAGTTATCTCCTATTGGAAGTAATGCATAGTCTATATTATTCATTCTACCTATTAACTCCATATCACCAAATAATGCAGTATCTCCTGCAAAGTATATAACTGTTCCATAAAAATCTATTATAAATCCACAAGCAAGACCTCCCTCTATACCTGCACTGTGTATTGCTTGAGTAACTTTTACAGAACCAAATTCAAAGTTGAATTTTCCACCTATATTCATTCCATGAGCATTTAAACCTTGACTTTCTGCCATGTTTGCTATTTCTGCTGTACTTATTATTGTTGCACCTGTTCTTTTAGCTATATCTATAGTATCTCCTATATGGTCAAAGTGAGCATGTGATACTAATATATAGTCACATTCTACTTCATTTGGATTAGTTTTATTTACTGGGTTATCTGTAAAAAATGGGTCTATTAATATAGTTACATTATCTTTTGTTAATGAAATATTAGCATGACCATTGTATTTTAATTTAATCATTTGTATTCCTCCGTTTTATTTATATTGTAAATTATACCATATAATATATTTATTAAAATAATATAATCTTGTTTCTATTTTACTTTTTATAACATTTCATTATTATATACTGTACAATATATATTATATTCAAATTATTTGTTTTTAATATATTATACATTTACTTATAATCAAATTTCGTTGGTAAAATAGCCTTACAATTGTACGCTTCTTTTAATTGCAAGACTACATTATCTGTATTATCCATTATATTATTTGCACTAAATAGTATATTCCCACTTACATTTTCATACTCTCTATTTATTTCTATCTGTCTTTCTATTTCATTTGCTATATCTAAATCACTTATATTTTGACCTATATAAAGTCTTACTCCACTGTCTTTAACTACATCATTCCACCAACTTACCATAACTTCATAATTACTATTATTGTTATCTGTTGTCCAGTAAGTTTGAGGCGCTATATAATCTACAATATGTTCATCTATCCAAGTTAAGGTATCCATATAAACATCATAATAACTTTCTAAGTTGTTTGAATCTGAACCAATTGTATCACTACTTTTATTTTTCCATATTCCAAATGGACTAACTCCAAATTGTACTGATGGTTTTGTAGATTTTATTACTTTATAAACAAGTCTTATAAGATTATTTACAGCTTCTCGTCTATTATTTGCAACTTCACCATCTCTATCCTCACCTTCTGGTAAAGGATAATTATAAGGATAAAAATAGTCATCAAAATGTATTCCATCTACATCATAATTTTTTATTATCTCATAAACTGTTACAGCAACATATTCTATAACTTCTGGATTTTCAGGGTCATAAAATAATGAATTGTCAAATTCTAATACCCACTCTGGTTTTATTCTTGCAGGATTGTTTGGTGCTAATTCATTTAAATCTGTTCCTTGTGTTGTTATTCTATATGGGTTTAACCATGCGTGAAATTCCATATTTCTTTTATGAGTTTCTTCTATCATAAATTGAAGTGGATTATATCCTGGATCTTTTCCTTGCTCTTTTGTAAGATATTTAGACCATGGATTTATATATGATTTATATAATGCATCTGAAGTTGATCTTATCTGAACAAAGATAGCATTTATATTTAATGATTTGAGTTTATCTAATATTTCTATAAATTCTTGTTTTTGAGCCTCTGGGTCATTAAGTGTTTTAGGCCAATCTATATTATACACACTTGATACCCATACCCCTCTAAATTCAACTAATGTGCATCTATTATACATTTATACCTCCCCTTATAAACTTATTTTCTACCGTATCTTTCTTTAATACTTTATATATTTCATTTTTATGTAATCCATCAATAGTATTTTCATCTTTTTTACTGTCTATAAAATATATGCTTATATCACTATATTGTTTATCTATATAGATTTGTCTTATATAATATTTTATGTTTTAAGTTTTTTAAAATTAGCTCTATTTTAAATCAATATTATATATTTGTGTTTCTATAATTATTGGATTTAGCATATTATCTATAAGTTTATTATTAAATAAAGATAATAGATATCAGATGATAAGTCCTAATGAAAATAATATAATTATATTTGATTCTAAAACAGGGGATTATTGGAGGAAATTTATAGAACCTGATGAAGGGCCAATAGATTGGTCTAAGGAGTCTTTCAACTTAAAAAAATAGAATTTATTTAAGTTAATCTGTTGTGCTAGTTAATATAAAAGCCATAGGAGTATTATAAAAATATCTCTCAGGCTTTTGTCCTTCCGTGTACGCAATAAACTGTGCGACTTCTGTCAGAACAGACTAGTTTAAACTACGGAACCCTAGAAAGCTAAAATATAAAATACATCATCTTATTAAATTTAAATCAACTATATATTTTATATTATTTAGTTTAATTTAGTTCATATGTATTTCTTGTTAGTTTTTTATGATTTAATCCCTACATATGATTTTAAGACGTAGTGATTTTTAGTTAATATTATACTATATCTATCTTATTTAATCTCTTAAATTTCTTTATTATACTAAATAATTCCCAATCTATTTTTTATATTAGGCAACTCTTTTAAAAATACAGAATAAAAACTCTCATCTTCATTTATCTTAATACGATAAAAGCTATCTAATAAAATTTGATTAATTTCCTCTATCTCTTTTTCGTCTCTTACAAACTTTAAACGGAAAGTTAATGCCTTAATGAATTTATACCACTCTAAAATAAATCTTTTATTTTCATCATAGTTTTCAATACCTATCCAGTTTTCTACCTTAACATCTTTTAGGTCTTCTTTAGGACAGTTTCCTACCTGTAAAAAGTATTTAAAATCATCATCTTGATACACTCTTCCAAGAGGGAACAAGCGACAAATATTTGGACGTTTAGAATGGATCATACATCTATTTTCCTGATTTAAAAAGCTACATCTTTTCTCTTTATCCTGCATTTTTAAATATGGTAATAAAATTTTGTTATTTTGTCTTAATTCAATCTTATCTCCTAGTAACTTATCAAATTCAACACCTAAATAATTTACCATTTCATATATATCAAAAGGTGTAAGCACCACTAGTTCTCCAACATCATGACAACAATCACTGCATCCATCACATCCACATGTGTCTGCTTTTACTATGTCTTTAATATCATATAATTTTCCATCTGATATTTCATCTAGTATGTTTATAGATTTCATTGTTTCATCCTCATTTCTTGTAACAATATTTAACCATGTATTATTATACTAATAATATTTGACTAGCACAACGAGTTAATTAATCATAAACTATTTATGTAATATATAGGAGCTTATACCATACCTATTAAAGTAATCAACCAATAAACTACCATTTATAAGACTTATATTATTATCAGATGCAAACTTTTCACACTGGGCACTAAAATTACTTGTAGATATAAATATCCCCTTCATAGCATCAGAGTTTCTAAGTACCGATTCAAATTCTCTAAGCTTTGGTATATCAATATTATTTTTATACCTCTTAACCTGCCCTATAACCTTACCACCCATTATAGGGTCATTATTATATAATATACAATCTATACCACCATCATTAGTTTTATTTGTACCTATTACCTCATATCCCATATTTCTAAATAATGTGGCTACTAAATTTTCAAGTACAAATGGATCTACCTCTAGTAAATTTATACTTTCATTATTTACAACTGACTTATTTAAATAATCACATTTACATATAGGTACAATCCCTTTTAAAAATAAACTTGAACTTATATCTATTCTTCCTTGCATAGTTTCTTTTAAGCATTTTAGTTTATCTATTCTATTCATATCAATACTATTAAATGTAATTTTATCTACCATAGCTGATATTATATACGGACTTATATCTTGTCCTGTAGCTAAGTCTATATCATTTATATATCCATTAAATACTATAGTGTCTATATTGTTATGTGTATCCTGATTAAATATATTGTTCATACTATTAAGAGCTATAGAGAATATAACTTGGTTATATATATTATTTCTATCTTTCTCATTAATAGATATAGCTTTTATCTCATCTTTTCTGTTTTTATATTCATATCCTTTTTCTTTTGGAACTATTTGCTTATCTGGTAATAGATAATCTATTACTAATCTTTTAGAGTCTTTACAGTATGCTGTATTTATACATTTTCTAAATTCAAATGGATATTCTATTTGATTTAGTATTTCTTCTTTATAAGTACTTATCATTGTTGCATCTCTATTTTTATACAACTCTTTTTTAATATTTATAGCTTCATTTCTCTTAAGCTGATGAGCTTTAATTAAAGATTCAATCTCTCTTTTTCTTTTAGCTTCATTTTCTTCATATAATTTATACTCTTTTTGATATTTATCTTTTGTTTCTTCTACATATAAATTATACTTTTGTTTTGGATTTTTAAATAGTTTCTCTATTATATTAGCTTTTCTTATATCTATTTTTGCTGGTTCTTTGTATGGTACTAGTAATTTTTCTGGTAATACTAGCTTTTCTAAGTCTTTATTTATAAATTCTTCTATAGATATTTGTCTACATGTGCTATTTATTGTATTATTTAATTTATTTATGTAAATCTCTATGTTATTTGTTCTTATTTCAGCTTCTTTATATCTATTGTTTATGTATTCTTCCTTTTGAAGCTTTTCAATTTCTTTTTGTTTTCTTTTTTGTTCTCTTATCAATTCTTTTGTTACTTGTTTTGTAAAATTTGATGCTCCCTTTGTTACCATAATCTATGCTCCTTATGTTGATTGTTATATCTACATTATTTGCATAAATTTAACTTTTTATAAATTAAAATACCCTAGGTCTGTTTTCACGACGTAGGGTATTTTGTTTAGTAATCTCTATATTTATATATTATTTTGTTTTTGTATATTCTAAATAAATCTTCATTTCTTCTTCACTAGGGCCAACTTCTCCATGTAGTTTTAAACCTTCTTCTCTAACTCCATACTTTCTATAAGCATTAAGTTTGTACTTACACTTATTATCTATAATTTTTGCTACTTCTTTTATAGTATGTTCATTATTTAAGTTAGGAGCCACTACAGTTCTTACTTCATAAAGCTTATCTTTTTCTAATAGATATTTTAAGTTCTTTAAAATAGTATGATTGTTAAGTCCTGTAATTTTTAAATGTTCTTCATTATCAATACATTTAACATCTAGCATAAACTTATCAGTTACATTTACTAAATCTTCTCTTTTGCTTAAATCTATTGTTCCATTGGTATCTACAAAACATGTAAGATTAAGCTCTTCTTTTACTTTAGTAAATAAATCAACTAAAAAGTCTGCATTAAGGGTGCACTCCCCTCCGCTAACAGTTATTCCTTGAATAAATGGTCTTATCTTCTTTATTTCTTCAAATAAGTCATCTACTGAGTAATCTTTTGTTTTTGGAGTTGATAAATGATTACAAGCTTTAATACAATTATCACACTCTACACATTTTTTATCATCCCATAATACTTTGTTATCTTTTATACTTAAAGCTTTAACTGGGCAAGTTGATACACACTTACCACAGTTTAAGCATTTATTTATAGTTTCTGGGTTATGACAATAAGTACATTTTAAATTGCATCCTTGGAAAAATATTGCCGTTCTATTTCCAGGGCCATCAATACACGAAAATGGAATTATCTTATTAACTAATGCCATAATTATTTTCTTAGCCTTCTATCGAAAGCTTTTGCTCCATTCTTTGCATTCATTCCAAATACTGTTGCATTATTTTTAACTGCTTTTCCACTTTCTAATTCTGCTACTTCTGATTTTTTAACTAAATATCCTGTAACACGTACTACATCACAACTATCACTATATACAGAAGTATATCTTATTCCACTTTCAAATGCTCCATCTATAACATTGATTATTGCTTCTAAGTTATTTTTATATGTTTCTTCAAATACAAATATATCTCCTATTCCATTGAAGAAGTACTTATGATACGGAGCTGATTGTATAATATGTTCAAATAATTCTGGCTCTTCACCTACAGGTATTCTACATCCTGGAGATATTCCTGTGTCTGTATCTATACCAACTTGAGCATGTAATACGTGATTACCATTAAAGCATTCTACATATTTTGATTTATATGAAGTTACTATATCATTAAGTGTTTCTATTATTTTTATCCCTAAGTCATTAGCTACTTTTGAATGACCAAATCTATCTTCTTGATTAGTAGCTTTTAATAAATGGTTTACTGCTTCAGCAAGACCAACCATTCCAAACATTCCTGTAAATAATTCTTTTTTTATAAATCCTTCTTTAACAAGGAAGTTTGATTTAAAGAATGCTGCTTCTTCTACTAAGAACTTTGTTCTTTCATCTATATACTCAAGCATCTTTTTAGCAGCAAATGGTAATTTATTTTCTAGGAAATCTTCAACTGATTCTGCAGTTTCTGCCAATCTACTTAAGACAAGTCTTACTAGGGTATATCCACCCCCACCTATTATAAATCCATTATAACAACTTGCTAAAGCATAATCTTCTGTACCAAAATCTTTAACATCCATTTTGTGATTAGCAAAACTAGGCTTAGCTGTAACTAATGCTGTAGATGCACATAACTTAGCAAATTCTTTTGAAGTTAAATCTTTATCGTATTTAACAGTTAAATTAGGAACTGCACATTGTAATTCTTCCATAGCTTTAAGTATTAATCTACCTGCTTTTGTATCTACTGGACCTATATTTGCATGAACAAATGAGTCTGTAAGTGATCTATCTATATGCTTTAAGTATAATTTTATAGCTTTGTATGCTTCTTCTTCATCTTTTACAAATGGCTCTAGTAAAGTATCTATATTTCCTAAGTAAACTGGATAAGATGTTATTGATGGTACATGCTTGTATAATATTAGTAAGCTATTAGTAGCTTCCCATATATCAGTTGGTGCATCAAGGTCTAAGAATTTACATCCTTTTTTCATTAATACTTCATAGTTTGGTATAATGTATCTTGGTCTATAAGGTGCATTACCTTCAAACATTGTACAGATGATTTCTTTATCAAGAAGATTTTTTGTTTCTTCATCTATGTTTAATACATTTAAAGTACTTTCAGCTTGACCTGCTAATTGAAGTACTTGTTGATTGTAAGTTAATGTTTCATTTTTTATAATGTTTAATACTTGTTCCATAAGTGTTTCCCCCATATTTTATTTAATTGATTCTAACTTATTTAGTAATTTATCAAATTGCTCTTTTGTTATTGATATACCTTTTCTGTTTACAGTTATTAAATTTTCATCTTTTAATTCTTTTAAATTTCTGTTAATTGTTCTTACTGAAAACCCTAATATTGAGCCAATTTCTTCTCTAGTTTTTTCTAAAAAAACTACATCTTTATCTTGGCTTTCAAAAACATTTATCAAATAATTTGTTAATATACATATTGCAGGATATGCTAATACTTCTCCAGTTTTTAAAGACTGCTCATACATACGACTTGATACAAAATTTAAAACTTTTAAAGTTAATTTATGATCTGTATTAATCCAATTTTTAAAATCAATCTTTTGCATTTCTAGTATTATACATTCTGTAGTAGTTTGTAGTGTTGATGAATAGGTTTGTTTATTCGCCATAATTTCCATAGCACCAATGTATGCTATTGGTTTAATATTTGCAAAACTATATACAAATCCATTTTCAAATTCATTTTTCACTTGCATTTTTCCCTGGCAATGAATGTAGATATATTCGATATTGTTTCCTTTTAGTACTAATAGTTTTCCTTTTTCTATTTTTCTAAGTTTACATTTGTTTTTTATGTTTATAGGTATTTTCTCAATAAAGTCCTTAGCATCTTGATTTTCTAAGTACTTGTAGAGTAAACTATTGTTCATTTTATATCTCCTAACAAGTAGTTTTATCTTATATTTATAATTTTAACATTTTTTCTATTTTTTAAAAGGACATATGTCCTTTTAATTGCAAAAATTCACTTCACTTAATCAGTATGCCGGCGAAATATTTAATAAAGTTGTATTATTGTTTTACTATAGAAATATTTTTAATATATATGTTTTAAGAATCATTCTACATTATAAATACTTTTATTATTTATTAGAGCTTTGAAAAATTCAAAATAATATTTTAATATAACGCAGTATTTTAATTAAAACATATATATTAAATAATTTTTTTTAAAAATTTTCAAAAAAACCGTTTACATTCGGATACAAGTATACTACAATTTGATTAGAATTTAACAATTATAGAACTACATAGAATTATTAGGGTTATTAGGGGGAAAAAAAATGAACAATTCAAAAGGGGTAAAACCATTTGGTTTCAAAGACAAATTAGGGTACTTACTTGGAGATTTAGGAAATGATTTCTCATTCATATTTTCAAGTTCATTCCTAATGTTATTCTACACTAAGGTTTGGGGAATACCAGCATCTATAGTTGGTATATTATTCTTAGTATCAAGATTTTTAGATGCTTTTACAGATATTGGTATGGGGACAATTATCGATAAATCAACACCTACAAAAGATGGTAAGTTTAGACCATGGATAAAAAGAGTCGCACTTCCAATTTCTCTTATGACTTTTTTAATGTTCCAATCAGGCTTATCAGGAGCATCAATGACTGTTAAGATAATAGTAATGTTCGTAACGTATATATTATGGGGTTCATTCTGTTATACTGCTATAAACATACCTTATGGTTCAATGGCATCAGCTATAACTGATGTTCCTGAAGAAAGAGCTGTTCTTTCAACTTGGAGAAGTATGGGAGCAAATATTGCTAGTGTTATTGTAAATAGCTTAGTACCACTATTTATTTATTATTCAGATGCTAGTGGTAACAAACTTGTAAGTGGAACTAATTTCACAATAATAGCTGGTATATTCTCACTATGTTCTTTCTTATGTTATATAGGATGTTTTAAATTAACTACTGAACGTGTTAAGTTTGAAAAGAAAGATAATAATGAGAAAAAGGAAAAGGTTTCTTTCTTTAAGAATTTTGGTTTAATCTTAAAAAATAGAGCTTTATTAGCAATGATAGCTTGTAGTATTGTATTATTACTTAGCCAATTGACAGTAGGTACTATGAATCAATATTTATTTGCAGATTACTTCAAAAATATAGGCGCATTATCAGTTTATAGTGCTGCTGCACTTCCAATAAGTTTAGTATTAGTTACTTTCCTAGCTAAATTATCAGGAAAAGTAGGTAAAAAAGAAATCGGTACAATATCAATGATATTTACAGGTGCTCTATATTTTTTAGTATTTGTGTTAAGAGTAAGAAATCCATGGGTATATGTGTCTATAACAGTTTTAGCTACAGTAGGTATTTCTGCATTTAATATGCTTATATGGGCTAATATAACAGATATAATAGACTATCAAGAAGTATTAACTGGAAAAAGAGATGATGCTACTATATATGGTGTTTATTCATTCTCTAGAAAGATAGGTCAAGCGCTAGCTGGTGGACTTGGTGGATTTATATTAACATTTATAGGTTATAATTCAGCTACTTCTACTCAAACAGTTGCTGTAACAGAATCTATATACACAGTATCAACTATATTACCAGGTATTTGTTATATAGGTATAGGTTTAATACTTGCATTTGCTTATCCTTTAAGTAGAAAAGTAGTTGAAGAAAACTCTACTAAATTAGCAAAAATTCATAAAAGTAAAGCAGTTTAATATTGAGTGGCTAATGCCACTCTTTTCTTTTGACTATTTTAGAATTATACATCAGTAATACCATTTATTACAAACACTGGCGAAATTGGTGACTTGATAGAAGATAATACATATGATGTGAATATAGATGCAAAACAAACTAATGAAGGATATGCAGTATTTAATTTAGTTAAAACAACGGTAGATGAATTAAAAAGTTTAAAAATGTGGTGGATTGTAGGGCATAACAATGGAACTGATAATTATAATGATGACTATTGTAATGATAATAAGTTTAATATAGAGTTAAAATAAATGAACTTTTCAAGATTTAGAAAATTAGACTATATATTATTCTATGTAATTATTTCAATTATATTTATAATTCAACTATATGAACTATCATTGACTGCTTTAGTAGGTATATTAATAGTATCTATAATACCTACTTTAATTTTAGGTACTGTAACTAACTTTATATTTAAAAAGAAGTAATACGTTATAAAGCCTAGTACTAAGTTTATTTAAACTTAATACTAGGCTTTATTATTATTATTATTATTATTTATTTTTACCTAAATATATATCTTATACTAAAGATTTAACTCTACACTCAATTTTATTTAATTTCTCATTTAAGTCAAGTAATTGTTCTTTTGTAACTTCTACATGACCTGCACCAAGAAGACTTGTCATTCTAAGTATAGTAAAGCTTCCCATCATTGCCATCATTGCATTTAAGTTATTTTTTGAATCGTCTTTCTTTTTTTCTCCAACTTGATCTGCACCCATCATTCCTGCCATTAATGGAGTTATAAATTCAGTAAATATTTTTCCTGCTTCTTCTGATTCCATTATTTCAGATATTTTATTGTTAAGAGAATAATATCCTTCTGGTGCATCTATATCGAACCAGTTTAATATTGCTCCTTTTTCTTTTAGACGATAATCTTCATTAAATACTTCTACTTTACGTATAAAGCTAGTATCTTTACAATCACCTGCTATTGCAACTAAATTAGTTTCTCCCATATTTGGTACTTCAAAATAGAAGAAGTGTTCTGGTGAAGATTGTTTTCCAAGACTTACACCATTTGCAAATAATTCTACTTCTGGTTGATTTGAGTAAACAGTAACTTTTGTAGTTTCCTCTACTCTATCAACATATCTCTTACCACATATGTGTACAAATGGTTCATCTGATAACCAAGCTTTGTAAGCATAGAATGAATCTTTTTTGTATTTACGGTCAAATGTAACTAAACCTTTGTGGTTTTGTCCATTTTCTCCACCTTCATTACGTGAATCTGCTCCAAAGTCAAACATATTCCATACATGTGTTGCCCACATATATTTTCTTGTGAAGAATTGTTTTATTAATTCTTCATGGTAGTATGCTTGATATTCTTCTGTGTAATCACCTTGTTCTGGATTTGAAGTATGCCAGTTTAATGCTTCACATCCGTATTCACTACAACCTATTGGTATGTTTGGATATTTTGCGTGGAACTCATCAAACCAAGGACCATTCATAGATGTGTCCCCTCCATACCATCCAAAGTAATGGTTGTATGATACTACATCAGGTATTTGTACATATGGATCATCCATGCTACACATAGATACACAAGCTATTGTTGTAAGTCTTGTTTTATCCATTTCATGTGCTAAATCATTTAATATTACATGATTTTCTCTTAAATCTTCAGTAGATTCTCCTGACATTGTTATTTCATTTGATAATCCCCATACAACTATAGATGGATGATTGTAATTTTGAGTTATTAACTCTTTCATTTGTGATATTGTATTTTCTCTACCATTTGGCATATGTGTAGATATATAAGGTATTTCTGCCCAAACAACCATACCTTTTTCATCACATAAGTCATAGAAGTATTGATCATGTTGATAGTGAGCAAGACGTATTGTAGTTGCTCCAACTTCACATATCATATCCATATCTTCTTCATGATGTTCTTTAAGTAATGCATTACCTACTCCCCATCTATCTTGATGACGAGATACACCTCTTAAAGGATATTCTTCACCATTTAATATAAATCCTAATTCTGGGTCTATTTTGAAAGTACGGCATCCAAATCTAGTGCTTACATTATCTAAAATTTCATCATTTTCTTTTAAGCAAACTTCAGCACTGTATAAATATGGATCTTTTTTACCATGCCATAAGTGAACATTTTCTATATCAAATGTAACTTTAGTTTCTGATGCACTTGTTTCTTTTTGTGCTATTACATTTCCTTCTCTATCTTTTAATATGTAGTTTAATTTTTGATTTTCTAAAGTATTTGTTGTAAATACTTCTACTTCAACTTTAGCATTATTTTCTACTATTTCTGGAGTTACTTTTATTCCTGGTCCACCGTAGTATTCTAAATCAAAATGTGAGTTGCTTACTGCTAATATATTTACATCACGGTAAAGTCCACCGTAGAAAGTAAAGTCTGCATTTTGAGGATATACTCTATCATTTTGAGAGTTATCTACTTCAACTACAAATAAGTTTTTATCTTCTAATACATCAGTTATGTTTACTCTCCATGTAGAGTAACCACCATCATGACTTGCTAATTTCTTTCCATTAACATATACTGTTGCAGAAGAATTTGCTCCATTAAATTCTAAATAGTATTTATCAGCTTTTGGTAAATCTATTTTTTCTAATTCTTTTGCATAGAAAGAAGTTCCCCTATAAAGATCATTTCCTCCATCTTGTCCATCTATATCATTCCAAGTATGAGGTAATGAAACCCAATACCATTTTTGTGGCATTTCTTTTGGTGCTTCTGAAGCGTCTTTAGAAAATGCCCATTTTGTATTAAAATTATACACTTTTCTCATATGCTCTTCCCCCTAAATATAAATCTATTATATCTTTAATTTAAGATATTAACTAAGTTATATTATCCATTGCAATCACTTTCCTAGTTAATAATTTAATTATATCAAAAAATTATATTTGTTTTATTTACATATCCGTCTATAATATTTATATATCCGTTTTTTATTTTTATTATATAGAAACTAGTTAATTATAAAGGAGAATTTTATGCAATCAGATATTATAAATTTTGCAACAAAACTATTATCAAAGTGTATTCCAATAAAAGTACAATATTTTAAAATGGCTAATTGGGATTTTTCGAATTTTGAAGAAGATTCGGATTTTTCTTCTATGATAAATCACCATCTTTTAAAATGTATAAAACCATATCTAAAACAATGTGAAACTTCTACTATCACAAATATTATAACCCCATTTCATACACACCATTATGTACTTTGTATATCAAAAGATGATAATGAACACCTTGTTGTTGGACCTTTTGTAGAAAATCCTATTACTGATGACTTGGTTTATCCTATTATTAATAATCTAAATCTTAACTTAGATTATGCTTCTAAGTTAAAACTTTACTATCAATCGCTACCATCTATTGATAGATCAACAGTATATGAAATTTTATTTACTATAAATGAATATATAACAAAAAATGAAAACCCTCCTCATTTAAATACTGTTGATTTAAGTATTTTACCAAAGCAGGATTCTAGTTATGATTTATTTGTTAAGGATTTAAATCGTACATCTATGTATAAAAAACTTGAGGAGAGATATGCTGGTGAGGATAGGTTACTATCTTACATTACAAAGGGGGATATAGTGCTTGCTCAAAAAGAATTTGCAAAAAATCCTATAAGTCATTCAGAAATTATTCGTACTAAAGATTCTCTAAGAAATGCAAAGAATTTATTATTAAGTGCTAATACCTTGTTTCGTAGAGCTGCTTATATTGGTGGAGTACCTCCTCTATACTTAGATGAGTTATCAGAAAAATGGGCAATAAAAATAGAACAAGCTCTTTCACTAGAACTACTTAATAGTTTTCCTATTCAAATGATAAATTCATATTGTCTTCTTACTAAAGAGCATTCTCTTTCTAAGTATTCACCAATTGTAAAACAAGCTCTTATGTTTATTAATTTAAATATTTCTTCTAATCTTACTGTAAAAAAAGTTGCTTTTGAAGTTGGTCTATCTCCTGATTATTTAACTCGTTTGTTTAAAAAGGAATTAGGGGTTAATATTATTACATATATTAATAGAAAACGAATTGATACTTCCCTTGAATTGTTAAAGAATGTAAACTTGTCTATAGAAGAGATTGGAGATTTGATTGGTTTAAGTAATACTTCTTATTTTTATACGATATTTAAGAGGGAAATTGGAGTTTCTCCAAAGCAATATAGAAATAGTTTAAAGTCTAAATAATATATAACCATACCTTAGTATTTTCAATAATATAAGGTATGGTTATTTGTCTAATTTTTTTAGAACTAACACTTAATCTGTATTATATTTATGCACATACTATAATATCAACTTTTGACAAATCAAATTTATAATAATCCTGAACTAATTCATGGATAGTATTTTCTAAATAATATATATCTTTTGTTGTAAAATCGTATTTAAAATCAGTTTCAAAAACTCTTATGTTATTGATTATAAGTAAAATCAAATTATTTTCTTGTTTGACTTCTATTTTTAAGTTTATCTTATTTGAAGTGTCTAAATATTTTAAAAGTCTTTTTAAAATAGAATCTATAGCTATATGTTTATAAGCTATATCAATATTATTACAATTGCTACAATAAGTATATGTAGAGTTTGTATCAGATAATAAATTTTTAATTGTTGTGCTTTTACAATAGTTACAATTCATTTGTAATAATCCCCCATTAATTATATTTTACTATTAGATAGAATTTTTTTCACTTAACTTCTACATTATAACTTTTTGGGTTTGTCGTATTTTGTATAAGTTTGTTATTTTTATTAATTCCCATTATTTACATACCTTTCTTTTAAAAATTCATTTTAACTAGCACAATAAATTCTATAAATATATAATATTTTTAAATAATTTAATCTGTTGTGCTAGTTAATTATATTTGTAAATAAATTAGTTAAATTTTCTTGATCTTGGATATAATAATTATTAAACTCTAGCATATATAATCCTACTTTAGATTAGTAGAGATAATCTTAGGATACTATATTTGTTGGAGTTTTATTATTGAAAAATTCAACTAGCACAACGAGTTAAGTTATTAATAAAGTATAAATAAATACCTTTTTTTACAAAAAAAATCAATATAAATAGTTCACAAAATGTATAAATTACATATATTTATATTAGGCACTATCAATTACTTAAGGGGTGTATATTTTATATGAATAATAAAAATGATATGAATAATAAAAAAAAAATAATGTTGTTATCTATCCTTGTGAAAATATAAAATATCTAGACTGCGTTGATACTAAATCTTATAATTCAGGTGCATGCTTAATAGTACCTGTATCAATTCATAACGTATGCGAAAATGAACATTTATTAGTCATCGTTGAAGTTTATAAGGACAATCAATTTTATTCAAGACAAATAAAAGAAATTTTCACTGGATCAAACAATGACCATTGTAATAATAATTGCTGCTGCTGTTGTTATGACAATTTAATTGATAATTTATTTGTAGATAATTTTGAATTTTACTTTTTAGATAATTGTAATCCTAAATGCATTTATGTAGAGGTAAAAACTCAATATATCTATTCATGTTAATTTTATACTTATTATTTAACATTACTAGAAAGTGTATTGTTTAATATATTTTCTAGTTACATATAATCATATATCTTAGATTTATGTTTATATAATTTTTATTAAGGGGTGGATACTTTGTTTGACAACATATCAATAACTGGCATAACTCCGCTAGATTATTATCCAGATAAATGCACTATGACAAATTGTAAACAAAATATTGAATCAATAAGCCTTTGTATTCCATGTCAAAAACCTGATATGGAGTCAATCAATGAAATAAAAGTAAGCTTTTGTATAAATAGTTGTAAACTATTAAATACAATACTTGGACCTAAGATTTTAGCAAATATAACAAGTAAAATAAAAGTTATCTATACAGCTAAAAATCCAGAACAATCTCTTCATTCTGCTCATTGGGATATAAACTTTTGTGACTTTATATTACTAGAGACACCTTATTATGATAAACGCAATTTATGTACTTCAAATTTATTTATAGGACTAGAAGATGTTTGTGTTTTAGACTACGACGAAAGATATATAGAGCTTTCTTTACTTTATATACTATGTCCAAATATTAATATGAGTAATAATACTAAAGGCTATGTTTGTAAACCAGAACCTAATACTAACTCAAAAAATCTAAAAAATACTTATTATTATCCAGTAGACTACTATGAAAATTCTTCATGCTGTTATCAAAAGCCATGTAAAAGTGATTAAAACACTTTTACATGTCTTTTTTATCTACTTATCATACTATGTATTATATTTATATCTTCTTATAAAATAAGCTTTATACTAAAAAGTAAGTCAAATGGATAAAATTTCTATCCATTTGACTTACTTTTTAGCTAATATTATATACTACAAATATGATTTTTAACTTAATTACATGAAGCACCTGGTTTAGCTTTTAAAAATACTGTTACATTTTTAAATATTCTTCTTGGATCTAGTGCGTATACATATACATCTTCTATACATTTTTCTATATTAAATTCTTCACATAAATCAACTGTTATTCCTACACTAGGATCATAAACGTATCCATTTATAAATATAGGTCCATTTGTTACAGGATCATATACTTCTATATTTTTTTGATAAGTTAATCCTTCAAACTTAGCATAAGGAATTATAAATGCCATAAATGGAACTTCATAATGTGCAGAGTGTACAGATTGAGTATCTACTTCAGCTGTATAAACTATTTTTTGTTTTAGTGTTCCTTCTATTATTAATTTTCTACCACTTAAACAAGTTCCTTCAGCATTTCCTATTAATGTAAATGCATAAGCATTGTCACAATCAACTTGAGTTAATGCACTTAATATTGAATTTATAGATTTAGTTGTAGTTGCAACTAGTGGTGGTATAGTAGTGTTAATTAATGTTGTTAAAACACCTACAAGTGCATTAACTGCTGTAATAACTGCTGTATCTTTTATTGATGCTACAGCATTATTAAGACTATTTAATATACCTGTTAATACACCTACTATTGAATTGATCAAAGTAGTAAGTTCATCTAAAGTGTCTGTAAGAGATTTTATTGCTTCACATATTGCTTGTGCAGAGAAAGGTATCCTTTTTAAAGCTGCTATTAAATTATCAGCTGCAGTGCTAACTGCAGTAACTGCTACATTTATATTATTAATTAAATCAAAAATAGTAGTTTCAAGTTTATTTACTGTCTTAATTAATTCTGGTACTCCAGGAGTTGCTGTTAAAGCACCTAATGTTGTTTCTAAAGTATTAAATGCTGCTATTAAAGTAGTTTCTAATGGGGTATTTAAAATTGCTGCTACATCTTCTGTAAGAGTTGTTATTAAGCCTGGTAATGAAGTACTTAGACCATTTACTGAAATATAAAAGGTATACAGAATATATTGTTTATAAGCAAATGGTGTTTCTATAAGTTTTACATTATCTAAAATAATCTTTGCATAAACTTGATCTATTTCTTCTATATCTGGTTTTAGTTTTGGAATACATAGTATTTCTGGAACTGATATCTCTGTCCAGTTTAAATTATCTACTTTACTTCCATCTATATTAAGTTTTGAAGCATTACATTTTCCAACTGTTTTTACATTAAAGTTACAACCACATGTTTTCTTGTTGCAAGCCATGATTAATCCTCCTTATTTTATTAGCACACTTTAGATGCTTTTATAAATATAGTCGTATTCTTAAATACACTTCTTTCAGATAATCTAGATACAAATATGTCTTCAATGTATGGAGTTATCCTAAATTGTTGTGATAATGGTGTATCTTTTTCTATTATTATAAAAGTTGAAAATGGTATTTCAAAATTAGCTGAATGAAGTGATTGTTCATCATCATCTGCAGTATATATTACTTTTTGTTTTAATAATCCTTCTATTATTAATTTTCTTCCTGTTAGGTTTGTACACTCAGCATTTGGTATATTCTCACCTGATATAAAATTTCCGGCAGTATTTGTATATCCCATTACAACTGGAGTTTTTATTACTCTTTGAGATATAATCTCTACACATGAATGAACTTCTACAATACCTTCCATATCTGGCTTTTGAGTTGGTATATCTACTATTTCAGGTAAATAAAACTCTGTCCATTTATCTTTATCTGCAAAACAAGTTAAAGCTTTTTCTATTTTATTAGCTGGATATTCTCCAACAATATTTATATCCTCAGATTCTATAATACATTTATTATAAAATTTATAACTTGTATTTCCTGTATAATCACAGTTTAACATTGATTTCACTCCTTAATGATTATGATTGTTTTGGAACTGCATATAGTAATAATGTTACTTGTTTTAATATATTTCTTTCATCTAATAACTTAACAGCAACATCTTCTACACATGCGTTAGCTTGAAATTCTACGTTTAATGAATCTACAGTAGTTCCATTAGTAAATGTTATTTCGCTTGGAACAACTATATATGATGAAAATGGTACATAAAAATGTGCAGAGTGTATAGATTGATCTAACACATTAGCTGTATATACAATTTTTTGACATAATTGACCTTCTATTATTAACTTTCTACCGGTAGAAACTTTACCTTCTAAATTTGGTATATAATCTCCATTCGCATCAACCGGCGATACTGGAACCTTTATAACTTCTGCTCTAAAAATATCAACAGATATGTTTACAGAGTTTATTTGCTCAGCATCTGGTTTTAACACAGGAATTGCAAGTGTTTCAGCAATATTCATTTGTAGCCAATAAGGATATTGACTTATAACATCTGTAACGTCCGCAGGATTACAAAGACCTGATACATCTATTAATTCAGCTCTACAATTTGCCATATTACAATTCATACACTTTTCTCCTTTTTTATTATAAATTAGGAATTATTATCCCTAATTTATACTATTTTCTACAAGCAAAAAATGTTCCTAAAAAAACAAATTAGATAATAAAATATACTGTAATTTTTTATAAAAGATTTTAAAAATTTAGACTATGTTATCCTTTTTCGTTATAGATATGACATAAAAATAACCATACCTTAGACTTTTCAATACATTGAATTCTAAGATATGGTTATTTTTATAACTTACTATAAATTGTTCGCAATATATTAAAATTACGAAGTTAATTTATTTTTTATATTAGTATCTAATAATATTATACAAAATATATTAAATATTAAAATCTATATTAACAATAAACAAATCTCCAATAATATCTACTTTTAATTCTCCACCTTGTGCCTCTATCAGTCCTTTTGCTATAGCAAGTCCAAGTCCAGAACCTTCTGTATTTCTTGATAAGTCACCTCTTGTAAACCTTTCAGTAATTTCATCTGGGTCAAAATTAAGTTGATACTTGGATATATTCTTAAAACTTATATGTACTTTTTCATCACTTTCTACTAAATCAATATATACTCTAGTTTTCTCTAAAGAGTATTTTAATATATTAGAAATTATATTTTCAAAAACTCTAAAGGTCTTTTTTCCATCAGCTAATATATATACTTCCTTATCAGGTGTATTCACTATAAAATCTAATTTAGACTTATTTATATAGTCTTCCATTTCTACTAATGTTTGAGTAAGTAACTGATTTATATCATTTTCTTCTAAATTTAGTTCTATATTATTACTTCCAATTTTAGAGGCTTCAAATAAGTCTTCTATTAATATCTTAAGCCTTTGAGACCTTTTATCTAAAACTTGTACATAATCGTTTATATGTTTAGGCTGAATATCTTCTTTTTTCATTAAACTTATATAGTTAATAATAGCTGTAAGAGGTGTTTTTAAATCGTGAGATACATTAGTTATAAGTTCATTTTTCATTCTCTCACTTTTTAATCTTTCTTCTACTGCTATATTTACAGTTTCTCCTATTTCATTTATATCCTTTACTATATCATCAAACAATATATCTTTCTTTATTTCTATTTTGTGTTCTATATTTCCATTTTTTATTTTATCTATTCCATTTCTTATTGTTTCAATTTTATTTACTTTATCTTTTATAATAAAAATTGATATTACACATAAAGCTATACTTAATAATGGAGCAGTATAAATTGAAAATTCATATAATCCATAATTAACATCATATGTAGTCATTATAATAACTTGTATTATTGTTAATGGTATAAATATCCATACATATTTAGTTATAGTGTAAATTTTTTTATTATTCATTTTTAAACTAGTCAATTTAACAATTAGATTATGTGCATAATCTTTAGGATGTATATTATTTTTTCTATTTTCCTCTAATATTTTAAAACCAAAATAATATATTAAATAAAGTAATGCTGTGTTAATAAAATAATATAATATACTCCATCCATAAATTTTAGATTGTAGTAAGGATATTATAAAAGCAAGTGATATAAGTAATATATTTTTTAAAATTTTATTTAAAATATCTTTTTTACTTAATCCTAATATAAACATAGATAAATAATAGGTTATTATAATTGTTGATGCTATTATTTTACAACCTACAAAAAAATTTGCAGCATCAGTATTTTTAATAAATTCCTTATATTTTACATATAAGGGTTCATTATGATTAATTTCTTTCATCTCTTCTATGTTTATAATAAAAGGAATTGCTATATATGTAGTAACATCTTCTTTTTTTGTTTGAGCTAGATTACCAAAATGATTTGTTGATACCCTAACTTTATTATTCTTATCATTTAATAAGTACATAGTTTTATCTTTAAAGTTAATTTCATATACATTGGGATAAGACGTTGTAACTGTTTTTAAATACTTATCAATATCAGAAATATTATTATAGTATACTTCTTTACTATCATTGTTTATTACAAATACATTTGCTGTTGTATAATTAGAAATCATATTCCTACCTTCAGCTTTATAATCAAGCATTTTTTCACTTGCATTATCTCCTACTACTGTATATACAGATTGTGTTGCTATTTCATATAAAACTTGTTCTAATTCATAACTTTTATAAAAATCTGCATTGATATATTTCATATAAAAATCATTATTAGCAGTAATTATAGTTATACAAAAACATATAACTAAAGCCACTAAGTTTTTATTTTTTATCAATTTTATATCCAACTCCCCACACCACCTTTATATATTTTGGATCTTTAGGATTTATCTCTATTTTCTCTCTTAT
This sequence comes from Romboutsia ilealis, assembly GCF_900015215.1. NCBI lineage: Bacteria > Bacillati > Bacillota > Clostridia > Peptostreptococcales > Peptostreptococcaceae > Romboutsia > Romboutsia ilealis. The sequence continues at coordinate 1,273,582 of NZ_LN555523.1, forward strand.
TCTTCTTATATGTACTGCTACTGTTCTGTCACAGTTGTATCCTGGCTCTTGCCAAATACTTTCATATATTTGCCTTGATGAGAATACTCTTCCTTGATTTTTTAGTAGCATTTCTAAAATCTTATATTCTATAGGGGTTAACTTTACTACTTCTCCATCTACGCTAACTTCTTTGCTTGCATTATCAAGAACTAATGCTTCATATTTTAAGACTTCTAAGTTTTCTTGTTTAAAGTTTCCAAGGGAAATATAACGTCTTAAGTTAGACTTTACTCTTGCTACTAGTTCTAATGGATTGAATGGTTTTGTTATATAATCATCTGCACCCATGTTAAGACCTATTATTTTATCGCTATCCTCTGTTTTTGCTGATACTAGTATAATTGGTATATTTTTTTCTTCTCTAATTTTTAATGTTGCACTTAGTCCATCCATTCTTGGCATCATAATGTCCATTAAAATTAAGTGAATTTCCTTTTCAAGTAAAATTTCTAATGCTTCTATTCCATCATAAGCCTTATATACTTTTAGACCCTCATTTTTTAAATGTATTTCCATAGATTCAACTATGTCTTTATCGTCATCAACTAATAATACATTCCCTTTTATCATTAATCTCACCTCGCTTTTTATTTTACCATTTTTATACATATATTGTTTATATTTAGTAGTATAAATGTTATTTTTTAATATAAAGTGTATAATTTATTAAGATTTTATTAAGATTTATAATAAAAATAAGCATACCTTAGTATTTTCAATAATATAAGGTATGCTTATTTATATAATTTTATATAAATTGTTCGTAGTATATTAAAATTATTTACTTATTTTTAAATATAAAATTAGTTACAGTTCCTAAAATTAAAGCAGGTATTATTGCTCCTATTAATATGCCTATTATAGATATTAATGAAAACTCATACAATTAAATTATAAATAAAACTGCAATATTTAAATAGACTACTATATAATCTGATTTTCTAAATTTTGAAAATTTATATTATTCACCTTTTTAATTCGCATTATATACAATCTTTTAAAGCTTGTACTCTATCATTTAAGTTGTTTAAATAGTCTAATTTCCATTCGTATTGTTTTATTGTTAATGAAGTTAATTGAGATTGGTTATATACAACTGCATAGTTTTCTATTTCGCGAAATTCGTCAAATTTTATTTTTAAATTAGATTTTATTGAGTAATCATTTAAAACATTCACATACTCTTGAACTTTATTAAAATATCTTTTATGAGCCATAACAAAAGGTATCATAATTATAAATGTAATTCCTGCTGGTGAATACATAAATACTTCTAAAGTAGATTTAGACTTTCTTATATATTTTTGTACAGCAATACAATCATTTTTTATATCTAACACACAATTCCCCTCCTATATATCCCTTTTACTCTATTATAGCATTATCTTAAATAAAAACACTCTAATTTGCACTGTATAACAATTGTGAAGATATCTATATTGTAACATTTATTTAGTGTATTTTTGTTACTTGCTAATCAAAGACAAGCTTCATCAATATTAAGCTTAGTAGCTATTGTATCATCATCTAAAATATCTAATAAGCTTATTGAACTTTCTAGTTAATAATTTATGATAAAAATAACCATACCTTAGTATTCTCAATAATATAAGGTATGGTTATTTTTATAATTTTATATAATTTGTTCGTAATATATTAATATTGTTTATAACTTATTTTTTATTTATTAATTTCTATTTCTATAGATTTGTCTTCAAATACCAATGTCTTTCCTTTTTGATAATGAATAATAGTAGGAACTAATTTAATATATTTTGTATCTTTATACGAATTTATCAGTTTCATCTCAAAATTAGCTTTATCAGTTTTACCAATATATGAATCTGATTCAATAGATATCCATCTATACTCTTCTCCTTTATCATTAAATACTTTAAACTCTATACTATATCCATCTTCATCTATATATGAATAATCTAATCCTAAATAAATAGGAGATATACTAATATTATCTACTGATACATTTATTTTTCTATCATCTAACTCTAAATCTATATCTTTATTTATTTCATAATTAGTTGATGCATTTATTAAGTCTTCTCCTTTTATATCTACACTTATACCCCAATCACCTTCTACTACTGCACCATAACTACCCTCACTTGTTTTTGATTCTTCTTCTGTATACTCTGATTCAACTATATGTAACTTATTAATTTTTATTTTAAAGTTATACATCTTATTTACATCAATATTATTTGGAAATTGATTTTCATTTACTTTTTCTAAATAATACTCACCTTTATCACTTTCTATAGCCTCTATTGATTGTTCTATTAATACATCTGTAGTTTTATCATCGTTTTTATCCTTTGAATTTGGAGCTGAATTATTAAAATATGTTAGTTTAACTCCATCCACATAAATTTCTGTGCTATCTGCACCTAATAATACTCTAGTTTCTTTATTTCCCCATTTATCAACAGACCAATCTTTTTGTTGTTTTTGTGTAAAATCTTCAAAAGGGTTAAATTTAGTATCATCAATATTTGCATCTATTATAAGTTTCCCATCATCAAGCATAATACTTTTAAATAAAATTTTAATATTTTTATCTTCTACTGTTTTATCTATGTTATATGTATAGTCTTTAACTTCCTCTTTTTTCAAGCTAAAAACTTCATCTATTGTATACCATATAGATTGAACCTGTGCCCATACATTTTCATTTAACATAACACTACTACCTAATATTACAGCTGATACAACTGCTATTGCATTTCTATAAGAAGGCTTTCTATTTCTTAACTTTTTTTTCATCCTCTGTTTAATATTATCATTATTATCAAACTTTACTTCTTCATATTCATCTATATTTACTTTAACATCATTTAATATACTATATTTATCCTTCATAATTAAACCTCCCTATTTACACATATTTTCTCTAATTCTTTTTCTACCTCTAGATAGTCGGTTATATAAATTAGATACTTTTGTATTACTTTTTAATGCTATAGTCTCTAAATCTATATCCTCTAAATAATGCTTTACAAATAACTCTCGGTCTTTTTCATTTAAATGACTTAATATTTCTTCTACTTCTTCTTTTGTTTCTTGCTTTACTAAATCTTTATCTATATAATAGATTTCATCTGTCATGTCTAATGTTTCTACTTTAGCTAGATACTTTCTTTTATAGTCAATAGCCTTATATTTTGCTATAGCACATATCCAATTTTTAAATTGGTTTTTATTTTTATCAAAGCTTTTAATGTTATCCCATATTGATAAAAGTACATCATCTATACATTCTTCTTCATAATTTATTAACACTCCTAGATGCTTTCTAACTATAGATGTAAGTATTCCTCTGTAATTATCTATAAGAAGTTCCATTCCTACTTCTTTTTTCTTTTTTATGTATTTAATTATTAACTCGTCCTGCAAGTTTACTTCCTCCTTCTGTAAAAGCTTTTACAATTACTAATACGATAAATTATATAAATTTCTATCAATTTGTTTTAATTTTTTATTTTTTTAACAAAAAATAGGAGCACAAGCTCCTACTTTAATTCATTATTTATAATAATTTTGAATGTATATATATTGTAACATTTTTTTAGTATATTTTTGTTACTTTGTAATCAAAAAATAGAGGCATATAATTCTCTTTCTTTATTTAGTAATATATTTAAATATTATAGTAATAGAACTTAATAATAAACGTACGTAATATATCTCAAATCACTACTTATCTTAGAACTCATAAAATAGATATTGATTAAATTTACAAACTTTTATAAATTCGACTACTATAAAAATAGTCTGATGAAGTTAAACCCAGACTACTTTTTTAATGTTTCTATTCTTAATTTTTTTATTATATCTACATCCATATTAAGCTTGGTAGCTATTGTATCATCATCTAAAATATCTAATAAGCTTCTTGCACTTTCTAATTTACCTTCAAGTAACCCTTGTTTTAATCCTTCTTTTAGTCCTTTTTCTTCGGCATTTGCTAATGCACTTATTTCATCTCTTAAAGACTTTTCTCTTAGATAGTAAAGTTCTCTTTCTTTTGAGTTTCTGCTAAGTCTATATAGTTCATCTTTAGCTTCTCTAATTTCTTTATTACTCATTTCTAATTTTCTAATTACTTCACTTTCTGGATCTCTTAAAAACTCTACCCAACCCTCTAGTAAATCAACTATTTCTTCTGTACTTTCAAATCTTTTTAGCTTAGGTATTTCTATAAAGTGAATTTCTTGTAAATCTGTTAATTCTTCATTTGTTTCTATTTCTTTTAGCCTATACCCATTGTGGAATCTATCATTTTTTAAATATTTAAAATCAAGTATATTTATACAAACAGTTCTGCTAAGTTTATCATATCTATCGCCTTCTGATAATTGTTCTTCGTAAAGCTTACTCCAATAATATAAGCTTCTTTGTATCATATTGTATTCATTTTTTAATTGTATTTCTATATTTATGATTTCTTTATTGCTTGTCAATGCTTTTACATCTAATCTAGAACATTTATCTTCTATATACTCTTTTTCTAAGTCTGAGTTTTTTATTTCAACTGATACAATAGGCTTTTGCGGTTTAAGTACTGCATTTAAAAATGATATTAAAATTTCTGGGTGTTCTTCTGATCCAAAAATTTTTTTAAATACAAAATCTATTTTAGGGTTTAATAAAGTTCTTCTCATTTTTTCACTTCCTACTATTTTATATTACAATAATTATACATTATATTTTTATGGTAAACAAACTAAAATCAAAAACTATCATGTTCAATATGTAATAATTGTAAAGTTATCTATAATTGTTTTATATATCAAAAACTATCTACCGTTACCAAAAAACTTAAAGTATAAACTTTTGTCTAATTAGAGGTAATTTTTCTTTAATTTCCTCTATTTAAACAAACTCTAAGGTTTTTTCGTCTCTTTGGTAACACTAGCAATATTTATTGAAATTTAAACGTTTTACCCGTTACCAAAGGCGTTACCAGAGGTGTTACCATAAATTTTTCGGTAACACCTTTTTTAAATAACCGTTACCAAAGTCAATTCTTTGGTAACGCCTTCGGTAACGCTAAAATAGGTCTTTGGTAACGCTACTGTTTTCTTAAAAAAGCCCTTTGAGTTCCATAAAACTTACCAAACCTAAGTTTACCTTGTCCCTCTTTTAAACTTTCCCAACCTTCTAATCTTCTTAAAATTTCATTAATCTCCATTGCATTACCTCTATGAAAATTCTTTATATCCCCTCCAAATAGCTCAACCCAAACTTCAACACTACAAACTTTTTCTCTTAATATACAATCATTATCAACTCTTAAAAATTCACTTTCACTTATGTATCTTCTTCTTTCATATATGTCCATATTGTACCAGTTTTTAGGAAGTTTAATATCTAAGTACTCCTTTATCATACCTTCCTTGCTATTACCTTCTAAGTGTTTTTCTTGTTGCATGGTTGCTTGTTTTTGAATATCTCCTTCTAATATTAACTTTTCACCTTTTTTATAAAAATGCATAGCTTCTGCCCAAATCATATCTATTTCATGTTTGTTTAAATCTTCAAATAAATTCTTTTTAGGTTTATTTACTCCAACCATAAGTGGCCAATATCTTCTATTACCTGTTCTATCTTTTAAAAATTCAATTTCATTTGTAGTTCCAAAAAACACACATTGCCTTTTAAAGGTTTCAACTCGTCTTCCATAGGCTTGTCTATAGCTATCTTCTGTTTTTGATATAAAGTGCTTTACTGATTCTGCCTCTGCTTTTTTAGTTGCTGATAGTTCTGCCATTTCTAGTATCCAAGCGTTTTGTAATTGCTCATAGGCTTCTTTTCCTTGCACTGTATTTATAGAATCTGAATACCAATTTTTACCCAACAAACTTATTATATGGCTTTTACCTAATCCTTGCTTACCAACTAAAACCATCATATAATCAAATTTAGTACCAGGCTTAAATATTCTAGTAACTGCTGCAACTAACATTTTTCTAGTTATAGCTTTTGTATAATCACTATTTTCTGCTCCTAAATAATCTATCATTAAATTGTCTAATCTACTTACATTGTCCCATTTTAAAGAGTTTAAATAATCCCTTACTGGATGGTACTCATTTCTTTTTTCTATTATAGATATACCATCATATATTCTCTGTGGAGATCTTATCTTATAAACTACATCTAAATACATTCTAAGATTTGCATCATCACTATCTTGCCACACATCACCATTTTCTTTATCAACTAGCTTTTTCCATGGTAAATCACCTTTTATAATTGTTCTATTTGAAAATAAGTTGTAAGCTATTTTACCTTTTAAATTTTTATCATTTTCAAGTATTGTTACTATATTTTTAATACTAGATTTATAAAGTCCATTTTTATCTACCTCTAGCTTTAATGTCCAAGTATCATCACTTTTATTGTTTTTATCAGATTTATTAATTTTATTATCTTCATTACATAAACTTGAAAAATCATTTATAGCATTTTTCAATTTACTTTGACCAAGTTCAAGCATTACTTTTTCGTCTTTACTTATAAACTCTATCATCTTTGTATATGATGGTAGTTTGTTTATAGGAAGTTCTTTAGATAGGTTTGTATCTAAATGTGAAAACTTATGAAGTCTTACTAAGTCAAAAGAATTGCAAAGTTTATCACAACATACATCAGTACTATGATGAGAATATGCAAAGTTACCATTTTCATAGATAACCATACCATTAGAAGTACTTCCATTTATATAGGTGTATCTATCTTTAGTGTCACCTTTTTTATATACATCATATAAAAACTTGTCAATAACATCATATACATTGTAAGCTCTACAAAATGCACCTATTATATTATCTTTTAACATTGGGTTTTCTTTAATGTTATTATGTAAACTATCAAGTTTAGAATTTGATTTACTAAAGTTATCCAACGAACTTTCATCTTTACAATCATTATACTTATTTAATATATATGAAGGATCTAAAAAGTCTTTATCTATTAACTTAAATACATACTCACCATCTTTAGAAGTAGAAGGAAAGTACATAAGCCTTGACGGTGAATAGGTAGTATCATCAAAATAATCTATACCTATATCAAAAGCTATTTTTCTTGATATAGCTTCATATTGAATTGGGTCGACTTCATTTTTTAATGGAATTATTATTCTAAACCTTGGACTTTTTTTAGTATGCTTATGTGTAGTATATATACACATACCAAAATCAATATTTTTCTCAAGGTCTTCAATCATACCCTCATATCCAAAGTCTACGTCTAGGGTTATTAAACTTCTATTTATTATAGTGTCTTTTCTTCTTTTTCCATCCTTTAAGTTTCCACCTACAAATCCACCAACATCTTTTATATTGTCTTGTATATCTTTGGGAAAGTTTATATACTCCTTATAAGTTTCATTTGTATATTTTGTGTTTTTAATATATTTATCTATAAACTCTGAATAAGGCAACTTTAAGTTTACATAATTTAATTCTTTTCTACTTTTTCCTATAGCTACATTTATAATTTTGTCGTATTTCATAATATCCCCCATTTATAACCTACTTTTTATAATAATTACTTTCAAAGCCATCAGCTCTTAATTTTAATCCCTTTAAATATCTGTTTTCCTTACACATTATTTCACATACTTCTTCAACGCTTGATACTCCATTTTCTACTTCTAAAACAATTTCATCATGAACGTGCATTACAATATTAAATCCCTTGTTTCTTAGATTCATCATAGCCTCACCTAATACATCACGAGCTATTGCCTGGACAATATTTTCTACTAGTTTTCCACCATATGTAGTAAGTCTAGTATTCTTTTTAGTTGTAGAATCTACTCCTTCATAGGTTATAATACTTTTGTTAAAAGCATTGTTATAATCTATTTTTGGTCTTATATATGAAAGTCTTCTACCAGATGGTAGTTTAATAAATAGTATATTTCCTTCATATATAAAACTAATATTTTTATCTATATGGACAATACTTTTATTATTAACAGCTTCTATAAAGGCTTTTTCAACAGTGTTCCATAGCTTAACAATATTTGTATTAGAACTTCTAAAAGCCCTTACAATTTCTATAAGCTCACTTTCACATAAATTCATATTATAAGCACCCATACTAACTAAAGCTCCAACCCCTCCTTGATAGCCTAGTGCTAGTTCTGCAATCTTTCCTTTTTGTCTTAACTCACTTTCTTTAGTTATTTCATTAATATCTACTTTAAACATTTTAGATGCACTAGCTTCATAGATTTTCCCATGAGTATTAAATACATCTATTCTCCATTTTTCATCTGATAAATAAGCTATAATTCTTGCTTCTATGGCACTAAAGTCGGCTATTATAAATCTATGATTTTTCTTTGGTATAAAAGTTGTTCTTATTAACTGTGATAATATATCTGATAGGTTTTCTTGGTTGTATAAGTATGAATTTATATTGAAATCATAGTTAAAATCCTTTTTCCTACTAGGAAAATTTGTATTAATTTCATTCCTTATTTTTTCTCTAACTTCTTCTAAATTACTCATCTTATTTTGTGGAAGGTTTTGAACTTGTACAAGTCTACCTGCCCATCTACCAGTTCTATTTGCCCCATAAAACTGAAATAACCCTCTTATTCTTTCATCATCACACATACACCTTTCCATTGCTTCATACTTTTTAGTTGAAGTTTTATTTAACATTGCTCTAAGGTCTAGTACTTCTTTTATTTTTTCATAATTAGGATTATTTTGAACTTCATCACTGTTTAATAAATCGCCTACACTTTCTTTGCTAAGTGAGTTTACCTCTACTCCTAAACTTTTTAAATAGTCTTTCATTTGATTATTGCTTTTAGGATTATTTATATTAGTTATAGTTTTAAGTTTTTCTATTAAATTACTTTTAAAAATATTATCATAATAAATAGCATTTTTAAGTAAATTTGTATCTACTAAAACACCTCTATCATTTATTTCTTGATCTAGTTCCCATAGCTTTTGCTCACTTTCTGGTAACTTAACTTTTTCTAAAACCTTTCTTATACTTCGCTCAACCCTTACATCATTTATACAATACTTTTTAAACTCTTCGTATTTTTTAATTACTTCATCTTTTTTAATGCTTTCACTATTTGAAGTTAATAAATCAAGGTTTTCCTTTTTCATAAAAAACCTTATTAAACTTTTACCTTCTTCAAGTTTTTGCTCTTTTAATCTTAAACTTTTAGCCACATTATCAAGTCCATGTGGTAATCCTAAATATAGTGCGTGAACTTGTGTGCATCTAAACATCTTAGGACTTAAGTAGGTGTTAAAGTATTTTGATAAACATACTCTTTCAAAGTTAGCGTTAAATGCTGTTTTTATTACATTTTCATCTAGTATATCTTTTTTTAATTGTGGTGGTATTTTTTCGTTGTTTTTTAAGTCTATAATTTTTATTTCTTCATCATCATAAGCATAGGCAATAAGCAGTATTTCAAAGTCATTTTGGGTATATTTATAGACCCCACTTTTTGTAAGGTCTATACTTGAATAAGTTTCTATATCAATAGATAAAGTTTTCATTATACTAATATCCCATCATCTACTACGCTAAAGTCATCTACTGCACTTGCTCTGTTTACAATTTTCTCACCATCTTTTAGCTTTTGAAGATTTAATAATTCACAAGATATACCACAGTTTCCGCTATCTTTATGATTGTATGGATAAAAGTTTATACTAACTCTACCTAAACAACCATTGTATAATTCATCTGGATTTAATATTTTTAAGTCTTTATCTACAACCTGTGGTTTATATTTTGAAGTTGCATTTATATAAAAGCTATCTTCATATTCTTTCCTACCTGTTGCATCCCCATCTTTTAAGCAAGTTATTAAATTATCTGGAACTTTTCCACCCCATATATCAAGTCCATTTTTAGTAGCATTGTATATTCCTTCATAGATTTTATCCATAGTATTACTTTCTTTATGTATTATTATTGTTATGCTGTATTTAGGCTCTGAAGATAATTGGTTACTTCTTGCCTCTTTTATATTTACATAGTTTAATTTTACGCTCCCTGTTACTACTTTAGTGTTAAGTTTCATTTATTTTCCCCCTTAGATTTTATTGTTTTTCAAATATATCATCATATTGGTAGTTTAAAGCTTTTTTTATGCTTACAGCTACTTTTAGTGATGGGTTTCTTCTTCCATTTTCTATCATTGAGTAATGAGTTCTATGTATGTTTACCATTTTTGATAGATTTTCTTGAGTTAGTTTTTGTTCTTTTCTAAGTTTTTTTAGTTTTTCCCTCATAGATTCCCCTTTCTATTTATTTTTTTGGTAACCAATATTCACTCTTGGTAACCTCTATATTTTTATTATAGTTGTTGTTGATGTTAATAGCAAGATATTTTTTCCATTATGGTTAAACTTACTCTTTTTTTTTACTTTTCGGTAATATTTTATGTAAAAAAATTCCTTATGTTCATATCGCCAACAATGTACACTTGTTACCAATTTGAGCAACGTGCTGGTAAATCTTTCTGCTCACATCCGTTGCTAAAAATACCCTATCGAGTTTTTTGACAGGGTATTTTTTATTTATTACAAATTTTAACTTATTGCCTTTATCGTCTATGATATATTCCATAAGTACCTGTATTATAATCCTTGAATATAGGTATATGAGGTGGGTTAAAAGTAAATATAACAAATGATAAAATTACAAGTATTAAAACTACTACACATAAGTTAAAATATACTTTCTTCCCACTATAATGATTATAAATATGAAGTGCTAATAACTGTCCCATAGTTACAGTACATAATAGGTTTAGTATATCGACTATAAGTAAATGTACTCCAAGTCCGTATCTATAAGTATAGTATAAAAATGGCATTAAAAAGGTACTAACTAAAAGTGAAACTGTAAATGCTACAAAGTATCTTTTAAAGTCTAGTTTTAGTTTGTCTTTAAATAATAAGTAGGTTAAGCCCCACCATATTATTGTAGGTAGTAGTCCCATTTTCATATGTTCCCATATACTTGAGTTAATTGGGGCTACAAGTCCTAACGGTGTTATGCTACACCAGTCATATGCAAAGTGAGTTATTGATCCAAGTATGAATATAGGAAGGATTCCAGATAGGATTAATTTTTTTGAATTCATTTATTTATCTCCTTGATAATTATTTTTATAATATATAATATTTATAAAAATAAGTAAGGTTACTAACCTCTAACTAATATAGTTTTCCCTAAATACTCAATACTATTAACCCTATTAACTATAAAAGCCCTTTAATTATATCATCTACTTTTTTCATATCCTCATTAACAAACCTAGACACAAAAGTATCTATATCATTTCCAATAGCCTCCATATCTCCACCTTCCATAACTTCCTTTGAAATAACTGGAACGGCATATATTTGAGTATACTTAGGTGTTAGCTTATTAACTTTGCCCTTAAATATATTTTTATTCTCATTTGCTAACTCAAATATTCTTTCTCTTATATCACTATCATTATCTTTAACAGGACCTAAAATTAATTTAAGTACAATCTTTCCACCTTTATTTTGAAACTCATATAAAAGAATTCTATTTGACTTTGTCCAACTTTCTCCACATTTAGGTATAACATTATCAATAGTTTTTGTATAAAATCTTATTGATGTTTTAACACTATGGTCCATTTCTATATCATCATACTTAGCTAATATATCCTCTATGATTTTCTTTATTTGCATATCATTATCCTGTTTATACTCATAAATTAAATCTAATGCTTTTTGATGTTTATTATATATCTCTGTGCAAATAGCTACTAATTCCTCATCCATTATTATATCTCTCCTAATCATATGCTTATATTGTTCTAAAAATATTTCCACACTTGGATTTATATATTCTTTCTTTAACTCCATACTACTTTCTAACATTGAAAGCACTTCACTATAATTTACAGATATCCAATTTTCTTCATCTGAAGGCATATCACCTTCTGGAGTTAAGAATATAAAGGCTTTTTTATAATCTGGGTATCTCTTATTTACTATGTCTAAGTATTTTTTAAGTTGATGTTTTGATTCTTTACTAAAGATTTTATTTTCCAAGCAAATTACTATTTTATTGCTTGATGACACTAAAAGTACATCAATGTTGTTCCACTCTCTACTTACTAAAAAGTCATCACAGTCCATAAGTGATGCTTTAATTATATCAATTTTAAAATCATTATTTTGTGTATTATATGATTTAGCACAATGTTGTAAAAACTTTCTTAAAAATGTATCTCCTAAGCCATGTGTTTCTTTAGGGTTTAACAGCCAAGCTAACATATTGCTATGTCTTATTTCCATTTTTGAGATTTTTAATACGTCAAATACATTGAATTTATTCATATATCCATCTAGTTTGTCTAGTATGTCTATGTCTAGTAGAAATTCTTCTAGTATTTTCTTTTGTTCATTGTTCATTATATTTCTCCTTATATATAAATAGGATAGGTTAGTTAATTTACTAATCTATCCTATTTGTTGATGTTAAACAAACATTTGTTGTAATAATCCTTTTTTATATTGATTTAAAGAATCTAATTTTTCTTGTTCTTTTTCTATTTTTAAATCTATATTGTCTAAAATCTTAGCAATCTTAAGTTGTTCATCTAGTATAGGAACTTTTATCTTTATATCACCCATAACACCATTCATAAGCTTCGGGTTTCCAACATAAGATACATGCTTCGGAGTTTCTTTATTTAAAAATTCAGAAATCATCTTGTTAGCAAATCCTAAAGTTTCTTCCTTTTCAACTAAAACACCACATACATTTGTACATCTAAACTTTCCATTTCTTCTAAAAACTTTACCAGCATTAGCTCCATCAGTAGTCCACGTTAAATAATCACCTTCAAAATCATATTTAGAGTCGTATCCTAATATACCATTATTACTTGTTTGAGAAGAGTAAACTGGATATTGATTTATATTATCCCTTAAGTCAGATATTTCATTTTTAGCAATAACTACTCCTCTTGTTACAGTAAATATATCTTTTATTTTCTTCTCTTCCCACTCTGGATAATCTCTACCCTCATCATCCTTAAACCTTAACTCCCTGCTAAAAATCTTTTGCATCATTCCACGCTTATAATCCTTAAGAGCCTCAACCTTTTCACTTTGAAGAGAAATCTTCTCATCAATTAAAGAAAAGAAAGATGCTATTTTTTCTTGTTCTTCTTTTGAAGGTACACTTAATTTTATTTTTTTTAATTGCTCATTATATATATGAACAACAGATGCACCTTGCGATAATCTAGCTATCTCTCTTTTCTTTGAACTATTTAACTGATAACTTGTAAACACTCCATTTACTTTATCAGACCTAAATACATTTAAATCTCCACCTAGTATTACATTATCTTGTTGTAAACAACTAGCAGTAGCTATATCAATAGCAGTTTCCCCAGATGAAGGTATTAATACATCATTTTTCTTCCCTAAAACTAATTTATCATTTTCTAAATTAGTTTTACTTATAACATTCTTTATTACTTCACTATATTTAGTATATAATTCACCATAAAGTACACAAGGTTTACCTTCTTCACTTAAATCTGCTTTAGACAATATTGAACCTTTTAAAAATTGTCCTAATGTACCTAGTTTCTTTTCTTCCCAATCTCCACTAAACTCCTTAAATCTAAGCTTCGGTGTCTTACTCATAATTCTCACCTCCCCTTATAATCCAAGCTCTCTTAAGTAAACTGCTAACTCATCATCTAACTTAGCTATCTCTTTATCAATACTAGAAATTTTCTCACTAACAGCTACTAAATCTATGGGCTCTTCTTCCTCAAAAGTATCAACATATCTTGGTATATTTAAGTTATAATCATTTTCCTTAATCTCATCCATACTAGCAACATAACTGTACTTATCAATAGTTTCTCTATTAACATAAGTATTAACTATCTTTTCAACATTAGCATCAGTTAAGTTATTTTGATTTTTACCTTTTTCAAACTCATTAGATGCATCTATAAATAATATATCATTATTTTCTCTATTCTTTTTAAACACTAATATAACTGTTGGTATACTTGTTCCAAAGAATATATTTGCTGGAAGTCCTATAACAGCATCTAATACATTTCTTTCCTCTATTAAATACTTTCTTATAACTCCCTCTGCTGCACCTCTAAATAATACACCATGAGGAAGTACAACTGCCATTGTTCCGTTATCATCTAATTGATGTATCATATGTTGTATAAATGCAAAGTCTGCTTTACTCTTTGGTGCAAGTTTTCCATATGCACTAAATCTTTCATCATCTAAAAACTTAGCATCTGCACTCCAGTTAGCAGAGTATGGAGGGTTTGCAACTATTGCTTCAAATTTCATTCCCATATGTTGTGGATTCTCTAGTGTATTGTCATTTTTTATATCAAAGTTTGTATAATCTACATCATGAAGTAACATATTCATACGAGCTAAGTTGTAAGTTGTTGATGTAAGCTCTTGTCCGTAGAACTTTCTAACATTAGCTTCTTTTGCAACACGAAGAAGTAGTGATCCCGAACCACATGTTGGATCATATACATTTTTTAAGTTTTCTTTTCCTACTGTTACTATTTTCGCAAGTATTTTACTTACTTGTTGTGGTGTATAGAATTCACCTGCTTTTTTACCTGCATTTGCAGCAAATTGAGATATTAAATATTCATAAGCATCTCCAAGTACATCTATTTCACTATCTTCATGTGAAAAGTCAATTTCTGCTATGTTCCCCATTACTTTAGCTATAAGACTTGAACGGCTTTTTACGTCTTTTCCTAGTTTTGTTGATTTTAAGTCCATATCATCAAATAAGTGGTCAAAGTCTTCTTGGCTATCATTTCCTATTGTAGATTCTGTTATGGCATTTATTGCTCCTTGAAGCATTTCTATATCAAAGTTTCCATCTTCTATTGCTTTAAGTAATGAAGAGAATAAGTATTTAGGCTCTATAAAGTATCCTAATTGCTCTATTAACTCTTCTTGTAAGCCTTCTCTATATTCTTCGTCTTCATAGGCTTCATTGTAGCTTATATCATCTTCGCTTAATAAGTCATTTGCTCTATTTTCTACTTTTTCACTAAGGTATCTATAAAATATTAGTCCTAGTATATAGTTTTTAAATTCATTGGCTTCCATATTTCCTCTTAAGTCATTTGCTATTGCCCATAACTTTGTGTGAAGCTCTCTTTGTTGTTCTTGTTGTTTTTCACTTGTTTGCATAGTTCTCTCCTTAAATATCTATCCATCTTTTTTTACTAAATTTAAACGTTTTATCCAAATATATCTTCTTTTATAAAATCTATTAATGTTGGAAATCTTTTTGTAGCTTCTTTATAATAATCAAAATCACTCTCTTCAAAAAGATTGTTAAGTTCTATTGCAAATGATTTTCTAGCCTCACTTAATTTACTATAATTAAGATTCAATAAATCTATAGTATATCTAGCTTTTTCATATTTTTCTCCACTACTATAAATAGGGACTATATTTCCACTAGACAAATCATATTCAAGATATTCCATTGGATTTTCTATAACAGGATTTATAAATTTTTCATCATATCTATTTCCTTTAATAGATCCACAAGTGTTTTTATTCATACAACATGCTATTAAATTATCATGTGTATCAAATTCATTTGGATAAATATCCTTAGGTTTTATATGTTCTATATGGCTACTAATTTCTTTTATATATATTTCACAATATGGACAATATCCATCTTGTTCATTATCTAACATAAAATCCTTTAATTTAGACTTTATATCACCATCATTATAATCTATCCATGATTTAGGTTTTTTCCTTTTTTTAAAGTCGGTAAGAAAAGATGGTTCATCTTGCTTATCTACTTTTATCATCTTCTCTCGCCTTCTTTCTATTTCTTCTAGCTATTTCCATATCTATACTAATTAAATCTTTATCATATTCTCCTAAATAAGTTTTTAGATACCTATATGCCTCTTTGAACGCGTCTGATTCATAAGTATTAGCATCTAGTTCATTTCTTAGAATTTTAAAGTATAATTCTCCTGTATCACTTCGATTACTTTTAATACCCATAGTGTGCTTAAGTATTGACTCATAAGTCTGAAGATAGGTTTCTTCAAGATTATCTATAGGAGTGATATTTACTCCATCTTCATCTCTTTTTATCACTCTTAATTGTTCTGCTTTTATATCTGCGACTATATGAGGTGAATGTGTAGCTATTATAAGCTGATTATTTTTTCCTATATTTTCATATACCTTAATTATCTTTCTTTGCCACTCAGGGTGTAGAGATATTTCTGGCTCATCTATAAGTATTATTGAATTATTAGCATTTAAGAATTTAAGAGATAATGCTCTTATAAATAACTGTTTTTCTCCCGATGATAATCCATTTATATCAAATTCATTACCTGTAGAATCTTTAAATATAGGTCTAGTTTCTTCATCTTTTGATAGTCCGATAAATTTTACACTTAAATCCATACAATCAAATATTGAATTTATATCATTACATATTTTTTCTATACTTTTTTTAGGTGGCAATTCTTCATTTTTAAATACTTCCGTATTTATTGCATTAACAATAGCTGATGGTAAGTCTCTAGCTATATTTTGGTTTACTTCATTTAAAAATTCGTATTCATATTTAAATGTTCTGTCTACTCTATTTAATTCATTAAAATTTATTTCCGTTGGCATATAAATTATTTTTGATTTAATTTCACCTTGAAAACTATATTCGTTACCAGATTTTACTTCATCTATAAATTCATTTATGTATAGCTTAGATTTTACTCCATTCCACATTGCTGTATCACTACCACATTGTGTGTTAGCTATAAGCTTTATTTCATCTTTAGTTGCATCTAGCTCTACTTTTGCATCTATTTCCTCATATACTTTTGTATTCCAATTCATTTGATTATATATACTTTTTAATAAAGTCGTTTTTCCTGATCCATTTTCTCCAATTATAACTACTGTATCTAGTATTTCTTTATTTCTATCTAAAAAATCAACTTCTAAGTTTCCTAAAATTTTATGTTTGTTGAATTTAATATTCTTTATTTTCAATAATTTACACATCCTTTATATAAATATTATATGTTGATTATATCATAAAAACCCTCATATATTGAGGGTCTTCTTTTTCTTCTATGCTATAAATCTATGCATATTTTCTAACATGGTCATATATAAAGTTTTTAACTTGGTCTACTAATTTTCTTCTAAGTGTAAACTTTGGTTTTAACTCTACTTTTATTTCTTCACTTATTTCTTGTCTATTTATTATTCCAGAGTACTCATATTCTGAAATATAGTCTTTTATTTTATATCTATTAAGACCGATTTCTTTTGAGAATTCTTCTACATCTTCTTCTCTTTTTACTTCTTCAAATTGTTCATAGGCTACATCTATATCATCATTAGGCTCAAGTTTAGGAACTACTTTATTTAAAAACTCTTTTAATAAGTCAACTTTAAGTCTTAAATCTTCATTATCAGCTCTATCAAGTTCAGTTATTACATTTTTAATATCTCTTGCTTGTTTTTCTTTGTCTGATAAATCTATATCTCTAATTAAATTCATTATATAGCCTACGTTGATTTTATCAGTGTGCATAAGCTCTATTCCAAAGTCTATATCTGCAAGTATTGAAGTTTTTTCATCGTCTTTACGCTTTACATCATCATATATTAAAAGATACTTACTTTTAAAGTCTTGATAACTTTGTTCACTCATTCCAAGTGTATCTTTATTAAATTCAAATTTTGTAAAGGTCTTTAGCTTAGTTAATACTTTTGTTAAATCTCTAAAGGCTAATATGAACTTCTTTTTATCTTCTTCACTTTGAAGGCTATCTACATCTTCTGGATTTTCTGTTAAAGCATATAGTTTTTTTAAGTGTGTATGCCATAAACTCAAGTAATACTCATAACTTTCCATTAATACTATATCTGTGTTATCAGTTTGTGAGAACAGACATAGTGCATCATCTGTGTTTTTCTTTAAGTTTCTATAACATACTATGTTTCCATAAGGCTTAGTAGATTTTTCAACTCTGTTAGTTCTTGAGTATGCTTGAACTAAGTCATGGTATTTTAAGTTTTTATCAACGTATAGTGTGTTTAATGTTTTACTGTCAAATCCAGTTAAGAACATATTTACAACTATAAGTATGTCTATTTTTGCAGTTTTTACTTTTTTAGATACATCTGAGAAATAGCTTGAGAATGTGTCTGTTGAATAATTTGTATCAAACATTTTATTATAATCTGTTATCATTCTTTCTAAACTATCTCTTGAGTGTTCATCTTTTCCTTCGCTTTCTTCATTAGCTCCAAAACTAAATATACCTGCTATTTTTAAGTCGTGGTTTATTTCTTTAAATTTATCGTAATATTTTACAAGCATTGGTATACTTTGAACTGTAAATATAGCAGTATATTGCTTGTTTTTAGTTTTTGCATTATGAATATTTATGATGTTATTAGCAACTAAGTCTATTCTTTCATCACACATAAATACTTCTTCTTTGTCTATTGCTTTTACTTTTTCATCATCATTTTCATCAAAACCACCATCAAAGGTTTTTATATATTCAACTGAAAATCCAAGTACGTTTCCATCTTTTATTGCATCTTTTATTAAGTAAGTGTGTAAGCATTTTTCAAAAAGGTCTGCTGTAACTCTACCTTCTTGACTTCTATTTTCAAAGAATCTTGGTGTACCTGTAAATCCAAAGTATTGTGCATTTTTAAAGTGTTTATTTATGGATTTGTGCATTTGTCCAAATTGAGATCTGTGGCACTCATCTATTATAAATATAACTTTTTCTTCTTTATACTCATTCATTATATTAGAGTATTTATCATTTTTTATAGCATTAGCCATTTTTTGTATAGTTGTAACTATTAAAGGCTTATTTATATCTTTTATTTGTTTAACTAATGTATCTGTTTTATCAGTTGTATCAACACTATCTGGCTCAAATTTATTAAATTCTGCTAGTGTTTGAGAATCTAAGTCTTTTCTATCTACTAAGAAAAATACTTTTTTAATGTTAGGCTCTTTTGCTAGTATTTGACTAGCTTTAAAAGATGTTAAAGTCTTACCAGAACCTGTTGTATGCCATATAAATCCATTGTTATTAGTTTCAAAGGCACGATTTATTAAGCTTTCAACGGCATAGATTTGATATGGTCTCATAACCATTAGTAGTTTGTCAGTTTCATTAGTTATCATATATCTTGCTATAACCTTTGATACAAAAGTTTTATCTAAGAAGGTTTGAGTAAAATCTTTTAGATTGCTAATTCTTTTATTTTCTTCATCACTCCAGAAGAATGTTTGACTAAATAGTATTTCTTTATCGCTATTTGCAAAGTATTTAGTGTCTACTCCATTACTTACTACAAATATTTGAAGGTATCTATATAGTCCTTGGTAAGAATGTTTTTTATATCTATTTATTTGATTAAAGGCTTCTTTTAAATCAAGACCTCTACGTTTTAATTCTATTTGAACAAGTGGTAGTCCGTTTATAAGTATTGTTACATCATAACGATTTGTATACTTTCCTACTACTGTTGTTTGGTTAGTTACTTGGAATCTATTTTTACACCAGTTTTTACTGTCAAAGAATTCTATATAAACTTCACTACTATCTTCTCTTTCTAGTATGAATTTATCTCTTAAAATCATTGCACTTTGAAAAACTGATTTTCCTTCTACGTGTCTAAGTATTCTTTCAAATTCTTTATCTGTGAAGGGTTGGTTATTTAGTTTTGATTTATTATGTTCAAATAACTCATTTCTAAAGTTATTTTTAAGTTCTTCTTCATTAGCTATTTTAACTTTATTAAATCCTTGATTTGCAAGTTGTTTAATTAAGTTATCCTCTAATTGAGCTTCACTTTGATAGGACATTTCATTCCCCCATTTCTATCTTTCTTTTAATTCTATTTTAGCATTTTTTTACTAATACATAAATATATAAGTATATTTAGCTTATACGGAAAGTTTTACAAAATATTTAGATAATTTTGGTATAAATAACCTATTTTCATACTCTAGTAAATAATATAGTAAAAATTAATTTAAAATATAAAGTTAAGTATACAAAAAATTCGCTTCGCTCATGTCGCCAACGACTTCGTCCGTTGCTCAAAATCTTTTTACGCTCAAAACCAATTTGTTGATATTACTTACATTCAGAATTTATCCACATTTTTTTAAGTATTATAATATCCTTAAGCGCAAAAAATAAAAGCTAGTCATTTGACTAACTTTTACTTCGTACATTCATTATGTTTCATACTGATATATTACTTAATAAACATTCTCGTTTTAACTGTATATTTTGTAATACTTTCTCCTAACAACTGTTTTTTCCAATTATAAGGGAATCCCATTTCAAACTCACGCTGGAATTTATATTTATAAAATAACATATCTAATTTTCTTACAAAATCTATCCATTCATATTCATCATCTATTAACTCTCTTAATATTAATAACTGGACAAATAGTTTATTTTCTTTACCTTGTATATACTGCCCATTTAACTGTCTTGGTATTTTAGGCTTCATTAAGCTTCTATTATACAATCTACTATGATGAGCACACATATTTCTTAATATAGTTATGGTTTGTAGCCAACTCTCAATAAATTCATAGTTATATATAGTCTTATTTTTTATTATTCCTTTTTTATGAGTTATTAGTAAGTTTTTATATAGCTTAGATATAGCACCAAAGGATAAAATTTCAATTATTACCCATGTAGGTATATTTCCACTATAAATTTTATTATGATGATCTATAAAATCTTCTTTAGATTTCTTTAATTCTCCTCCTAATTGCCCCATAAGCATATAATAATCTATTTCATTTTTAAATAGTTCTTTTTCTAAATGACCTTGATTACCATAATTTTCAGAAATATAATATGCTATCCATGTTTTAAATTTAATTTCTACCTGCTCAGTTAAAGAAAATATTAAATTTCTTAGTTCTCTATCAAAGTTATATAAGTTGTATATATCATTAAATGTAGTTTTTTCTTTAAATTGTTCTGTATCTTTTATATAAAAAGGCTTATAATATCCACTAAACCTATAGTAGTTAGTATTTATCAAAAACCTTTTAGCCTTGTCTTTATTATATATAATTAATCCTCTTTTTTCTAATAAATCTATTTGCTCATCTAAACTTTTAAAGTCTTTTAGTTTTTTATCTTTATTAGTATTCATTCTGTCATCTCCGATATTTTATAAAAAAAAAGACTCACCAAGGTTCGCTTCATCAAGTAAACTTGAGATAGGCGTCGTGAGTACTGTTAATATTATTATATGCATTTTATAATATTTTGTAAACATATTTTTAGTTTTTTATATATTATTTAAATAATCAATAGTCTCCTGAGATAATTCAATTTGGAATGCAAATCCTTTTACTCCATGCTCTTTTAATTTATTACTATTTACTTTATCTAGTATATAAAGCATGTATTTGCCTATGGCAATCTGAACATATATAAGATATATGTTCTTCATTTCCACCTTCTTCTCTAGGTAATAAATGATGTTTTGTTAGTTTATCTACTTTTCTATCACATAGTTGACATATATTGTCCAATTTTTACAACTCCTTATTATCATTTAGATATATAATATTTTTTACCACTTTTAATAAGGATTATATGTAATAGATAAACAACAAAACCCCGTCGGTATTTTTGACAGGGTTTCTATCACTTATAATTAACAATATTTCTAACCTGAGCAGTACTAATCCCAAACCTCCTAGAAACCTTCCTGTAATCCCCATCAAAACTATCCCTAATCATCCGGTTTCTAACACCCTTAACAAGACTTGCCTCATTAGGAATATACAAATTGCTCCCACCAGCAAACTTAACCAAACTCTTAAAAGCATCCATACCTATAACATCAACAACATCAATAACTCCCTCAGGCAAATCACCCTTAGTTAAATAATCTAACATAAAACACCTCCATACCTTATAATCCTACAATATATATTCGATAAAACTATATCCATATCCTACTAAATTCTTTAATCTTTTTTAATATTTAATTAAAGATAAAATGCCTTAAACTATTGGTAAAACTATATTAAGAGGTAAACATTATGAAATGGTATCTAGACTTTGGGCATGGAGGAAAAGACTCTGGAGCAGTTTCTGCTAATAAAACAAAAGAAAGCGATACAGTATTAAAAATAGGAATGTTAATAAAAAATTTTCTTCAAATACTTTAATATATAAAAAAACCTTATTTTCCTATAATTAATATCAAGAAGAACAAATATTCTAATAAATAAATGGAGGTGGCTATATGGTTAATGAAATGAAAAATCCATCAAGCCTAAGAATAAAACTTGATTTAGGTATGGTAGATGGAAAAACAAAAGTAAAAAGCAAAACTTTCTCATCATTAAAACCTGATGCTTTAGCACAAAACATATATGACGTTGGTGAGGCTTTAATGGCTCTTCAAGAATATGAAGTGCTTGAAATAGCTAAGATAGATAACACTACTTTAGCTTAGTATTAAATTTAAGGAGGTATAAATATGGAACAAACCAAAAGACTTTTAATGACTTTTAAAACTACTGATAATAAAAAAGTGTCTTTATCAGTAGATAACCCAAGGGAAGATATTACAGAATCGGAAATAAAAGATGCTATGGATTTAGTAGTATCTAAAAATATATTTGCTCCAAATGGTGCTGATATAATATCTGTTGTTGAGGCTAAGGTTGTTGTTACAGATACTACATCTTATGACTTAGAATTATAAAATTTACGTTTAAAAAGCTATGCTAAGGTTCCCCCACCTTTGCATAGCTTTTACTTTATTGAAAGGATGTGTATTTATGAATTATGAATTACAAACTCTTATAGCTTCTGAATTCCATATCAGATATCTAATGTATTAAATTTTCTGTTCGAGGGAAAATTACAGTTACTTTTGTTCCTTTATTTTCTTCAGATTCAATATTTAATCCCAATCCCATCTTATCACATAGTTTTTTACATAAGTATAAACCTATACCTGTACTTTTACCAAACTTTCTACCATTTTCTCCTGTGAACCCTTTTTCAAATATACGGTTTAAATCTCTCTCAATTATTCCCACGCCATTGTCTTCTATTATTAAAGCTACTGAGTTATCCAATTTCTTTGATTCAATCTTTATTTTATCATCTTTACCTTTAGAATACTTAATGGCATTTCCAATTATTTGATTTAATATAAACTCAATCCATTTTGTATCGCTATAAATAATTTCATCAAGATTTCCTAGTTGCAGACTTATTCTCTTTCCAATAAAATCCCTTTGATTTTTCTTAACTACAGATTTAACAACTTGAGATAATTCTGTCTTCTTTATAATATAGTCTTTACCTACTTCATCACTTCTTGAATAGTACAGAACTTGTTCCACAAAATTTTCTATCTTGTCCATTTGTGTGTCTATTTTTCTTGTTATTTCATTAGTATTGTTTTCTATTAATAATTTTGTAGATGCTATGGGAGTTTTAATTTCATGAACCCATGTTTCAATATATTCTCTGTATTCTTCTTGTATATTTTTATAGTATTTTACATTCTCGTGCATATCTCTGCTTAGCACTTTAAAAATATAATTTATTTCTTCTCCTTCAATAAAGTTAGGTTCATTTAACACTTCAGGTAACAAATATTTTTTATCCAGATTTTCCAATATATTTTCCACAGTATTAAAATATTTTCTAAACTTTATATATTCTATTAACATATAGCTAAATAGTGGAAAAAACCACACACAAAATAAAAGAAAAATTATAACTAAAGCCACATTTGAAAAATACATAAGAAATGAAATAATTATAAAGCTCATTAAATTTACAGCTAAAAAAATTCCCTTGTCTCTTATATAATCAATTATTTTCATGGAATAATATACCCCAGTCCTCTTCTTGTTTCTATTACATTTTCTATTCCTATTTCGGCTAATTTTTTACGAAGTCTCGTTATGTTTACAGTTAAAGTACTATCATCCACAAAATATTCAGTACTCCATAAGTATTCCATAAGTAATTCTCTAGATACTATTTCACCTTTGTGATTTATTAAATAAGAAAGTATTTTTACTTCATTTTTAGTTAATTCAATTTCTTTTTCATTGTATGTAATAGTTGCATTGGATAAATTAAGTTGAAAATCTTTATAAGTTAAAATATTGTTAGTAGTTATGTTTAATCCACTTCTTTTTAGTAATGCTGCAATTCTTGCTAGTAGTATCTGTGTATTATATGGCTTTGTTACAAAATCATCGGCTCCTAAATTCATACTCATAAGTTCATCCATATCACTATCTCTACTTGTGACAATTATAATAGGTATGTCTGATTTCTTTCTTACTTCTCTACATATATAATATCCATCAAAAATTGGTAAATTTATATCTAATAAAACTAGGTTGGCATTTTCATTTAAAATAAACTTAACCACATTATCAAAAGATGTTGGTGCTACAATTTCATATCCATATTTGCTTAAAAAGTTTTTCAACTCCTCTCTAATTATTTCATCATCTTCAATAATTATTATTTTTTCCATCTATATTTATCACTCCTATTATTCAAATTTTATTTTCACAAAATCTATTCTTATTTTATTTATTTGCAATATTATATCAAAAAAATCTATTTAAAATAGATTTTACTATTTTAAATAGATTTTTAGTAACTAATTAAACTTAAAATCATATAACTTATGTTATGATTGAATCTAATTTAACTCGTTGTGCTAGTTGATTATGATTATTGAAAATGCTAGAGTTTAACAAGCTATATTTTGATAGTTAAAAAACTTTATATAGCAATTTCAATATGTTGAGTAAAATAACTAGCACAACAGATTAATTTATATTAGCTTTATATATTATTTTTTACTATATTTTTATATCCACCATAAGTTATATAGAAATAAATTACATATATAACAAGGAATATTCCCGCTGTTATAAGGGATGAACTTCCTATATCTGGTTGGTTAAACATTGATATAAAATCATTTGCAACTACTATTGCAACTATTGAATGAACTACAGCTAGTGCCACTGGTATGCTAAAATATACTAAAGTTTGTACAAATATTGTTTTATTTATACTCTTTGTACTTGCCCCTAGTCTTTTTAATGATTTATATCTTTCTATACTATCACTTGCTTCACTTAATTGTTGAAGAGCCAGTATTGCCATACTACTTATTAAAAATACTATTCCTATATAAATCCCAACAAATAGTATAACTGTTGTAAGACCATTATTTTCTTCATACATTTCATCTCTATTATTTGCCATCACATATCCTGTTTTATCATAATCTATATCACCAGTTTTGTATGAATATATTGCATCACTAAAATCTCTAGCTCGTTTTTCTTTATCATTTCCTACAAAATTAACATTTACATTACTTGATGATATATCCATATTATTGCATAGCTCATCATTTACCACTATTGTAAAGATATTATTTTGCATAAAGTCTGTTCTTAAATTTTCTTCTATTACTTCTTTATTTTTTATATAATAGATTTTATCATCAAATTTAATAGTATTATTATTTTTCATATACTTCTCTATTGATGGTAATACTTTAGAAAAGTTAGATGTTATTAATACTTCATTTTTATTTAAATCTATTTGATTTTTATTACTAATCTCTCTTATCTTGTTGTAATCAGATATTTTTATATAAGATATATCGTAATCTAATTTTTTAACATCATCATTTAAAGGAATTATATCTGAGATTTTTTCCCCGTCTCTATATTCATTATAATAAGCAACCTTATCATTTTTATCAAATTTAATACCTATATAATCAAGAGATTTTTTTATATCTTTAGCCGTATCTTCTGGACTTACATACATATACGCACTAGCATCGAAAGGTGTTGCATTTTCTAATCCTGATTCTAAAGCATTTTTAAAACTAAATCCTGTTGATAGAATACTTATTGTTAAAAATAACATTAAACAAATCACTGACATAGAGATAAAGTTTGTATTGACTTTACTATTTATTTGTTTAACTACAAATATGTTTAATCCTTTGAAATAAACTTTTTTATTCTTTTTCACCACATATAAAATAAAACCTGCTAAAGAGAAGAAGAATAAAATTGTTCCAAGTATTCCAAGACCTATAGACACAATGAATTTAGGATCATTTATTCCACCTATTCCCACTTCTAAAATAAATTTATATGCTATTACCAAAGAAATCACGCATATTATAAAGGTAACTAAATATATTGTCGGATTTTTAAATTTTATTTCCTCTGTTTTTCTTGCAATTGTTAATAAATCTATTATTTTATATTTTGAAATTACAAAAGAGTTAAATATAATAACAAGTATAAACATTACTCCAAAGTATAAAATAGTCTTTCCTATAGCTTTACTAGATATTGTAAAAACATATCCAGACATTTTAAAATCAAATAGCTTAGCTACAAGTACTGATAGTCCTTGTGATGCTAAAAGTCCTATAATTAATCCACCTAATAGTGAAAATACACCCACAATTAATGTTTCTAATATTAATATTTTAGAGATTTTATTTTTTGACATACCAAGAGTCATATAAATTCCCATTTCTTTATTTCTCTTTTTGATTAAAAAGTTATTTGCATAAAGAATAAGGCTTCCTAATATAAATGCCACAAAGACAGACACATAAGACATTACACTAGTTAAAACTTCCACATATTCTTTTCCTGAAGCATTCATTTCTATCATTGCTTTTTGTGATTCAATAGAGTTAAAACTATAGAATATACAAACAGCCAACGTTAGAGTTAAAAAGTATATGGTATAGTCTTTAAGACTTTTCTTAACATTTTTAAATGCTATTTTAGAATACATTGTTGTCATCCCCTCCTATTAGAGTTATAACTTCCATTATTCTATTGAAAAACTCTTTTCTTGAATCTTGACCTCTTACTAATTCTGTAAATATCTTACCGTCCTTAATAAATAAAATCCTGTGAGCATAACTTGCTGTAAAAGCATCATGAGTAACCATTAATATAGTCGCATTTAAGTCTTGATTTAGACTTTCAAATCTTTCAAGTAATAATCTTGCTGATTTTGAATCAAGTGCTCCCGTTGGCTCATCAGCAAGTATTAATGATGGATCTGTCACTATGGCTCTAGCTGATGCTACTCTTTGCTTTTGTCCTCCTGACATTTGATATGGATATTTATTTAATATTTGTTCTATTTCTAAGTATTTTGCTACTTCTTTTATTTTTCCATCTATGACAGAAGTTTTTTCACCTTTTATTGTTAAAGCAAGTGCTATGTTTTCATAAGCAGTTAATGTATCTAATAAATTAAAATCTTGGAAAATAAATCCCAATTCATTTTGTCTGAATTTATCCATATTTTTTGATTTTAATCTTGTAATATCTTTATTATTTATGATTATGCTACCTGTTGTAACTTTATCTATTGTTGAAATACAGTTAAGAAGAGTAGTTTTACCACTTCCGCTAGGACCCATTATTCCAACAAATTCTCCTTCATCAACCTTAAAACTTATATTATCTATGGCTTTTGTAACATTATCTTTATTTCCATAATATTTTTCTATTTTTTCAACACTTAATATATTTTTCATGATAAATAATTCTCCTCATTTAATATAATTTATGATTATATTATAAACATTTTTGTCATTTTTAAATATGGATGTATATTTCATTAACATTACGATTTTGTAATATAGAAAAAATATTTTTAGATTAGCTAACATTACATAAAAGTAGATATACTCCTTTTTAATGCTATAAAAGATTATAAGATTTAATATTTCCTTCAAAAACTTTAATATATCATAAACTACTCTCTTACTATACTTATATCAAGAAGAGAAAATCTCCTAATAGATAAGCGAAGGTGAAAGGATGTGTATTTATGGATTCTGAATTACAAACCCTTATAGCTTCTGTAGGATTTCCTATTGCCCTTAGTATGTATTTACTTGTAAGGATTGAAGGAAAACTTCAGACTTTATCTGATAGTATTAATGAATTATCTAAAAACATAATTGGTATGAAATAGCTAACTATTTTTACTTTATAGCATCTTGAATATATGATAATGCAATTGTCATTGCATCAATTATTTTTTTTAAACGTGTGTATGTTCCTGTTCCTTCTTTTGCATTAATCATCGCCTTTTCACTTTTACGAATAATAGATGTAACTTGATCTACTGATTTTAATAATTCTTCTTGTGTAAAATTATGTTCTTGGTTTGTAACTAAGGCTTTTGAAATGTATAAAGCTTTTATACGATTTCTAGTAAGTGAAAATTGTGGTGTTCCTTCTTTTAATTTAGGCTGTATTTTTTCACAATTTAAAATTGTAGAATCTATAAGATTTAAAGTATCTTCTATTTGTTTATCTGTATATTTATTCATTTTATTCCTCCTTGTTTAGTTTTAACTTTCAAAAGCTAATAACTTATATATCATATCAAAACTTATGGATTAAATAAATATTCATCAAAATATATGTTTTAGTAAACACAAAAGGATGTAGTGATAATTACTACATCCTTTAAAAATAAAGTCTCAATTAGATATTTATGTTCATCATCCTTTATTATAAACCTTATTGAATTCTTTACCAACTAAAAAATAACTAAATCTTAGTATAAACATCTTGAAAATACTAAGATTTAATTATTTTTATTTCTAACTTCTCATACAATTGTCTAACAAAGCCTATCTTAATCCCCAACACCAAAATCTGTGTTATTAAAAAGTACTTCTATATTAGGATTATCAACTAAATGCTTATACTTATTAGCAAACCAATTAACAAGTTCCCCATCCCTTTTAACACTTGAAGTGTTATTTACAAAAACATTTATAGTAGCATGATCAAAATTATTTAAAACAATCTCCATATCTCTATCAATCATTTCCTTAGTTTGCCCCTTAATACCTACCATAATACAAGGAGAATCAAAATATTCCTTTAACTCCTCAACAGTTTTAAACTTGGCATTTTTATTTAAATATCCATTTCTAAAATCATAATCAAAAGTTTCAACACCTATCTTAAAAGTTATAGGTATTTCAAAATAATCTCTCATTTCTTGAATTCTATTTTTATAAGCCCAATGACTTTCTAAAAATAATTTTTCTATTTTCTTTTCCTTTATTATTTCTTTTATCCTAGCTAAAGTATCCTTTGGAAGTTCAAAACAACTTCCTGAATTTATAA
Organism: Romboutsia ilealis; assembly: GCF_900015215.1. Taxonomy (NCBI): domain Bacteria; kingdom Bacillati; phylum Bacillota; class Clostridia; order Peptostreptococcales; family Peptostreptococcaceae; genus Romboutsia; species Romboutsia ilealis. Next base: position 1,303,003 of record NZ_LN555523.1, read on the forward strand.
CTTCTAAAACTTTATACTTTCCTGTTATATTTTCTAAAACTTCAAAGTTTACTTTATTTATTTCATCTTCAAAATTTGAGTTATCTAATATATAATCACAAAAGCTACACTTTCCCCATGCACATGGAAAAGCTTTTAGTAATACTATTTCACGTTGATTTTTGTTAGTTATTTCACTGTATCTATCCATATTGTCTCCTTATTTATTCGTTGTCATAGAAGTTTTTAATGCTTTAGGCATAGAATTTACTACTATACCAACTAATACAACTGCCAAAAACTTATCTGCATAATCTGTAAATACTTGTGTTACAAATACACCAACTACAACTGGAACGTTAAAATGACTTAATATTTGAACTATGTATGAAGAACCTGAAGATGTTACTCCACCAAATAAAAATGCTGCAATTGTTGCACTTATTATACTTGTTGGTAAGGTAAATATAAATGTTCCTAAAAGTGTTTTAACTCCTTTTAACATACCTTTTTTATACATAAGTCCTGCTAAGTATCCTGTAGTTATTTGAACTGGTGCAAAGTAAAGTGAGTATATATCAAAAGTCATTCCACTTACTAAACTTCCACCTACTCCTGTTATTACTGCATACTTTGGTCCAAGCATACAAGCTATTAGTATTGTTCCTATAGAATCTAAATATATTGGAAGCCTTAAATTAAGAGCAATAAATGCCCCAACTACATTTAAAGCTATCCCCATAGATATTAAGGTAATATTTTTAACATTTACAGTTTTATTCATTGTTATATAACCCCCTTTATAGAGTCTATAACACTTTCATGTTCTTTAAATATTCTCTTTAAGAACATTTTCATAAATGCTTTTTCATCAACTTCAGTTAATACATATGAATTAGGTTCATTTTTATAGAAGTTAAATGAGTCAACTATAGATTGACCTACTGCTACCCCATCGTGAACAACTTCTACATAAGAATCAAATCCTTTGCATAAACTTCTATCAATAAAGTATGCCACAGCTAAAGGATCATTTATTACACATCCTATTATTCCTTCTTGTTCCCAATGGAAATCTATATAAAATCTAGTTATTTCTGTTATATATTTTGCCATATCCTTATCAAGTCTATTAATAAACTCTATAATATTAGGCGTTAAAACTATTTTTCTAGTTACATCAAGTCCAACCATGTGAATTTTTTTAGGTAAGTTCTTGTAAACATAATCAGCCCCATGTGGGTCTACCCAGTAATTAAACTCTGCTACTGGTGAACAATTTCCATGAATTCTAAATGCTCCTCCCATAGATATAAATTCATCTAGGTTATCAAATGCTTTTTTATCTTTCATTATTGCCTTGGCAATATTTGTTAGTGGTCCTAGTGCTATTATTGATACATCTTTGTTATTTTTTAAAGTATCAATTATAAAGTCTACTCCACCGTAAAGTATTTTTGCATCTACATCTTCATAGAAGTTTTCTCCAACACCATCTTCTCCATGAGTATCCTGTGCTGTTACAAGTTCTCTTTCAAGAGGTAATTCCTCTCCTATATATACTGGTATGTCAAGTCTTTGACACATTTGAAGTGCTTTTAGAGCATTTTTTGCTCCTAATCGTGCGGGTACATTTCCGCTTGTTACTGTAAGTCCTAGTACTTCTAGTTCAGGTGAGTTTAGTGCTAGAAGTATTGCCAGAGAGTCATCTATCCCTGGGTCACAATCAATTATTACTTTTCTTTTTTCCATTTTTATCTCCTCCTCATTATTTCAAGGAGAACCTATACGCTTTTTTGCATAAAAAAAGCCGTATCTAAGGGTAAATCTTATATACTGCCACTATATAAATACCTTAGTTTTTTATACTTGGAGGTTCTCGAACAAGTTTTAATTAAATTTTAAACATCAATATTTTCAATACTTTCAAGTGTTAAAAATACTAAAATGTCAGTTTAGTGTCAGTTGTAAATTTTATCCACAACTGTAAAAGGTTAAGTTTAACTTAACTTCTTATATTTTATATTTATTTTATTATTTTGTAAATATATTTAATCTATTAATTTTATATAAAAGTAAATTTTTTCATATATACATATATTTTTTAATGTTATTTTGACTGACAATTAAAATGCTTATGAAGAAATTTGACTACTTATCTAAGACAAAACAAATGATATACTTTGGAAATTGAAAATATTTAATTTTAATTAATCTTCCTAATCTATTAGTATATAATTCTATTTAAATAATTTTATCTATAAATAAAAGACTAATTTAACTCATTGTGCTAGTTAATAAGTTCAATTATATGGATATTATTTTAGATTTGTTACTATATTTTGATTAATTTAATTATTTTTTTACATAAAAATCAACCCTGAAAGTAGTATTTTACAAATCTTTTTACTTATGGCTACTTTAAATTTACCTTTACTTTTAATATTGACAGTTTTTAAATAAAGTTATAATATCAATAAGATTATAGCTTTTTATATTTAAATAATCATAAAATTAAAATAAAGGATGATAAAAAATGACAGAACAAAATTTAAACTTGGTTGACGAGGTTAAAAGAAGAAGAACCTTTGCAATAATCTCACATCCCGATGCGGGAAAAACTACATTAACTGAAAAATTCCTATTATATGGTGGAGCTATTCGTGAAGCAGGTTCAGTTAAATCTAGAAAATCTCAAAAACATGCAGTATCTGACTGGATGGAAATTGAAAAACAAAGAGGTATATCTGTTGCATCAAGTGTTCTTCAATTTGAATATAATAACTTTTGTATAAATATACTTGATACTCCAGGACATCAAGATTTCAGTGAAGACACTTATAGAACATTAATGGCAGCTGACAGTGCTGTAATGGTTATTGACTCTGCTAAAGGAGTTGAGGACCAAACAAAAAAATTATTCCACGTTTGTAAAATGAGAGGAATTCCAATATTCACATTTATAAACAAAATGGACCGTCAAGGAAAAGATCCATTTGAATTACTTGAAGATATTGAAAATGTTTTAGGAATTCGTTCTTGTCCAGTAAACTGGCCAATAGGTTCTGGTAAAGACTTTAAAGGTGTATTTAACCGTCATAAAAACCAAATAGAACTATTTGATGATGGTAACCATGGACAATCTATAGCTAACTCTATAACTGGGGAAGTATCTGATGAAAAGTTTAATACTTTATTAGGTGATGCTCTTCACAATAAATTACTAGAGGATATTGAGCTTTTAGATATTGCTGGTGATAACTTTGATTTAGAGAAAATATTAAGTGGTGAATTAACACCTGTATTTTTCGGAAGTGCCCTTACTAACTTTGGTGTTGAGCCATTTTTAGAATCATTCCTAGAAATAACACCACCACCAACTCCTCGTAGCAGTAACTTAGGTGATATAGATCCTAACTCTAATAACTTCTCGGGATTTATATTTAAGATACAAGCTAATATGGATAAAAATCATAGAGATAGAATAGCCTTCTTAAGAATTTGCTCTGGTAAGTTCGAAAAAGGTATGTCAGTAACTCATGTACAAAGAAATAAAAAGATTAAACTTTCACAACCACAACAATTCGTGGCTCAAGACCGTGTTATAATAGATTCTGCTTACCCAGGTGATATAATAGGTATACACGATCCAGGAATATTTAATATTGGGGATACATTAAGTGAAAAACAATCAAATTTACAATATACTGGTATACCGCAATTTGCTCCTGAACACTTTGCAAGAATATCTACAAAAAATGCTCTTAAGAGAAAGCAATTTGTAAAAGGTCTTACTCAATTATCAGAAGAAGGTGCTATACAAATATTCAAAGAACCTAACTTTGGTATGGAAGAACTTATTGTAGGAGTTGTTGGAGTTTTACAATTTGAAGTTTTAGAATATCGTCTAAAGCAAGAATATGGTGTTGATATAATAATGAATCCTCTACCTTATCGTTATATACGTTGGATTGAGCATGGTTCTGTTAAGTCAGATAGAATTTCAATGCCAATGGATACTATACTTGTTGAAGATAAAAATAGAACTCAAGCAGTATTATTGCAAAATGAGTGGTCTATCAGACATTTAGTTGAAAGAAATGAAGGTATAGTTTTAAAAGAAACTTCTTTATAAAATAATTTATTAATAGTAATGTTAAAATTAATATAATAAATACTATATAAATGTAATTATATAAAAGGCTATGTTTTAAATGAATGTTGAAAATGATACAATATAATTTACTTCGCAATTGTTATTTAATACGAATTAAAAAGATATGGTATATAATTGTATGAGATAATATATAAAATTTATAAAAAATATACAAAGATATTGATATTTGATGTAATATCTATAATATACACAAACATTTATATAAATTTTGAAAAGGGGGGTAAAATCAGAAAATATGAAGATAAAAAGAAAAATTTTAATTACTATATCCATAATATCATTATTATTTGTAGGATGTAGCAATACAAATAGTAATCAAAATATGAAAGTTGAGTCTAAACAAGAACAAAATGAATTAAATAAAGCTAGTTTAGATGATATAGAGCATGATGTACCATATGCTAATTTAGATACTGGGGAAATTGATATAGAAATTATTAATGAGAGATATAATAATGTAGATAAACAAAAATTAAATTATGATGCTATAGATATAGAAGCTCTAGTAGAGGAGCATAATAATAACCCTGATAATATGAGTAAAATATATATAGCAGAACAACCAAATAGTGATACTTCATACAAAACTATATTAGAAGGCTATTCATATATATCAGAAGGAAATGTATTTAATTTTACTTATGAAGAGGCTATAGAGTTAGCGAAAAAGGTATTACCAGATGATATAGAGGAAGTTGATTATACACTAAATAAAGAACTAAATACGGAGTACAAGTATTATACATCTTCTAAAGGAAACTTTAGAGTTGATTTACGTTATGCAAATGATTTTAGTAATAAAGATATTGATGAAATACATAAGGATAGTATTATTGCTATAAGTTATAGCAAAGAGTTTAAATAATATATATTATTTGAAGATAAATAATTTTAATATAATGCGAACTAAATCAAGAGTTGTATTTGATTATTCATACAACTCTTGATTTTTTATTATTCAAAATTTATCTAATTTCAACATTGTGTTAAAACATAGCCATATAAAAAAATAGAACCTAATTTAATTAGGTTCTATTTTTTTATTTACCGTATTTAAAGTTTATTTAAAGCTCTTTCCTACTAGGTGATTTTTCAATATAAATTATATCTAACTTTATATAAAATTTATTTAAATTTATTCATTAACATTTGTATATTATTTTGATGTGCTGTATCTAATTTATTAGAACTATGAGTTTTAGAGTTTAAAAAGTGTATATCCACATGTCCATCTGCACCATTATTCTTTACAGAATCATAATTTATTCCTGGGCCATAATTGTCACTTCTATTTTTGCTTGTATATTCTCTAGCAGGTTCACTATCTAATCCTGAATGAGGCATACCAGTCATTGAAGCTCCATATACTTTTCCATTAACATGAACTAATACAGGTCTTCTAGTCCAACTAAATCCACCCCATATACTCTTCATTGTAGCTGTATCTACTGCTGTAAGAGGCTCTACATCAGCATGATTTGTTCCACCAGTTCTTATTAATTTAAATTTCTTTCCAGTATTATAATCCTCAACAGTAAAAGCATTGTTTAAATTTGATGCATAATCATCTCTTACTAATATGTTTTTTCCTTCTTTAAACCAATCTGGGAATAACACTTCTCCCTGCGTTTCGGGTTTAGTATTTTCTATTGGATTTGTAGTTGATAAATATTGACTACTCATATATCCAGTTTTTCCATTATACATTATTTTAGACCAATTACCACTACTACTTATATACTCTACTTTATCTCCTTTGTTTAATTTCATAATAGATGTATATGAAGTTGATGGCCCTGTTCTAACATTAACCGAATTACCTGTTACATATTTTGTTATATGTGTATTATCATCAGTATTTGTTTTATCTGATACATATTTACTAAATACATATCCTACAGTTCCATTATAATTAACTTTTACCCAATCATTTTCTTTTGATATAAATTCAACTTTTGTTCCTTTTTGGAAGCTTCTTATAACAGAATAATTTGTTCCTGGCCCTTTTCTAAAGTTTACTGAATTTCCTGTTATTTGTCTTATATCAGTAGATGTAGAAGTTGTTGAAACTGACTTTATATAAGTATTGCTAATATATCCCTCTTTTTCATTATATCTAACTTTAGACCAATTACCACTACTACTTATATACTCTACTTTATCTCCTTTATTTAATTTCATTATAGATGTATATGAAGTTGATGGTCCTGTTCTAACGTTAACTGAGTTACCTGTTACTTCCATATAAGTAATTGTTCTAACTATATTATTCGATTTTGTTTTTGTTTCTAATGCATTTACATTATACCCGCTACCCATTATGTGCATCGAGGCTAACGTTATTGCTAATATGTTTCTTTTTAGAAGTTTCATTTATACTGTCTCCTTATCCTTAGTTGTCCTTTTAAACATATTAGTATAAATAGATTAGAAATTCTACATTTAGCGACAAATTTACATTAATTGCATTTATTGGTTTGGTTTATTATGGTAAATTTTTTATGGAATATAAAAATAAGGCACTAAACAATTAAGTCTAGTGCCTTATTTAATAAATTTCCCGTTACGTTAGAAGAATTTGGAGGGAAATCTATTAACTGTATATTATAATATTTTTTATATTTTGTCTATATATTTTATTATATTTTTTACATTTTCTTTTTTATTTATATATATTTCTTCTTTTTCAATAATATTATATTAAAATAAGAAAGAACTCTACAAGAGAGCTCTATTAATTAAATTCATATTTATTTTTTTATAGGAGTTTCAAAAGATGGTGGATTAATATCTATTTTAGTATCATGATTATTAGGTCCTGGACTTGATAAATCAAATAATATTTAATTACTAATCTATTTTATTTTTAACAGCTACCTTTGCCATTGATATAGCTCCTTCTTTAGTCTTATTCCCACAAATAAATAAAGCTGGATGACAGAATATACAATTCTCTATCCCAGTAAGCTTAGATAAATCATCATTATTTAATCCACCCCATGTTTTTGGTAAATCTTTTCTAGCAGCAAAGCTATTAACTTCCTTTGGCACAGTTTGTGTACACCATGACCCTGTTACATCTTGATATACTACATATAATACATTTTCATTTCTATCAAGTTCAAGTACAGTATCTTTCCATGGAACTGATTTTTCTAATACTAAAATATGAGATTGTTGTACATTTTGTTTTTCAAGTTCATTTTTAATCATTCTATAGTTTTCATAACTATCTACGAATTTCTTTGTTATCTTATATAGTATTTTTTTTGCAAACTCTACTGCTTCAAAAAATCCTTTTTCTACTTCATCTTTTCCAGCACCAGTAGGTATAAAAGTATAGATAATATCACAAAGTGTCATAATTGGAACTTGACTAGTCATAACATCTACACCATTATCATCTGCATCTATTTGTTGAATAAATATAGTGTCTACTTTCTCTGCTACCTCTTGTTGCTCTTTTAAATCAACTAACTCTGGGAATTTTGCATTTATATATGATATACCAAAATCTCTCCATAATAACCCAAATCCACAGTAAGGTATTCCATTTTCTCTTCTTATTTTATCAACTTGATGGTGATCATACTTTCCATTTCCTACATCTGATATGATATCACAAGTTTTTAGTAATTCTTCATCTCTTGTTCTTATTATTTCTAAATCATTATATATAGACTGCATAAGCGCTACACCAAATACATCATCTGCATGAAAAGTTCCATCATGTACTGCCATCCTTTTCATTTTCTTTACCTCTTTTCTCAAGTTTTTGTAATATTTAATTTATATATAATTAAACTTCATTTAGTTTTTCTATTTTATATATAATATATTTTATATTACCAAAATTTTTAATTTAATATAATCATTTAATGATAAAAAATATCCATATTACTTTTTACCGTTACCATAAAACTTAAACCCTAAACTTTTTTCTAATTAGAGGTAATTTTTCTTTAATTTTGCCTACTTAGACAACCTCTAAGGTTTTTTCGTCTCTTTGGTAACACTAGCTATTTTCGTTGAAATTTACACATTTCACCCGTTACCAAAGGCGTTACCAGAGGTGTTACCATAAATTTTTCGGTAACACCTTTTTTAAATAAGCGTTACCAAAGTACTTTTTTTGGTAACGCCTTTGGTAACGCTAAAATAGGTCTTTGGTAACGCTAAATTTGTCTTAAAAAGCTATTTGAGTTTCATAATATCTACCTTAACTGACATCTAATAATTGTCAGTTTTTTATATCATCAAATATAGCTTATATAAATTCTTCTTTTTTCTAAATAAAAAACCTCTCTGTTTACACAGAAAGGTTTTACAATAATACTCTATATCTTAAGTTTTACAATAAAATTTTCCTCTTAATTATTTAGAATTTACGTTTAAACTTAGGACATGATGCCCAAGCATACATATTTGCATTTCTTAATAAGCATTTACACATTGCATTATGTTCATATTCCCAAAGACCTGCAACAGTATTAACTGGTCTTAAATTAGAATTACATGTATCGTACCAATTAATATAAAATGCACATATTTTAGTATTTTTCATACTAGCTATTTTTTTCATAATTATCACCTTAATTCAAAATATTTAAATATATATAGCTAATGATATAACAAAGAAAAACAATCTATATAAATGGATATATTTTTAATTTTAATCATTACTAAAAGATTATATTTTTATTTACTAATTTTGATTATTGGTTAAATACTGAAAAAAATTAATCTAGTTTATAATATTTTTTTAAGAGTTCATTTTTTATTTTATTAGCATCCTCTTCATTTATTAATCCTTGCTCAACAAGCTCTTTACACTTTTCTAATTCATCTTTTATGTCAATATTTTTTTCTAATGATGTTTCTTCTCTGTAACATTCATTAAGTATACTTTCAGACTTATTATTAATTGTATCTTCATCAAATGAATCCGTATATTCTACATCTATTATACCTTCATTTTCTGAAAATTTTTCTATTGTCTCGATATCTTTCTTCATAAGATTTTCATCATAATTAAATTTTGATTCCGATAAACACTCTTGTAATTTCTTTCCCATTGGTCTTAATGAAAAAAATGTCATTCCACCAGATGCAACACCACCAACTATAGGAATTACTTTAGATACACCCTTAGCAAAGCTATCCTTAGTAACTTTTACTGATAAAATCTTACCTATATTTTTTATTATTGGATAATAAAATGTTTTTGTTAAGGCTTTTTGAGGTAGTCTCTTTAACGCTGTTTTTGATAATTGTGTTGATATTATTCTTACAACTTCTGATGCACCTTGAACACCAAACATTACTCCTATATATGCTATTAATGTTTGCCTAACTCTAGAATCATCTATTTCTGTTCCATTAAATAAATCTTCTTCTCCATATATATATGCTAATTCTTGAGCTAACCTAATTGACATCCCAAAATACTGCGCTACATCAGCTGGTATACTAGCCATCATAGCAAATCCCCCTGGTAAACCTGCTGCAAATGATGCTCCAGAACTTATAGCAGTTGTTTTATTTATTGTATATTTAGCCACTTTATCTAAAGTTTTTTTATCTATTCCAGCGTCTATAGGATTTGTACTTATAGCATTAGATATCTTTTTAGAGTCATGTTCATATCTTGATAATGCATCATAAAGAAATTTATTTCTATTTACTTTAACGCCTGGAACTTGTAATGAATTTACCATTAATGTTTCAAATACTCCACTACTTTCAACTTCATTTTGCATTATATAAATCTCCCCATTCTGATAATTAATTTTTTAATATACTTCATATAAACCTAGTTTAAAAGAATTAATTTTTAAATCTCGCTAACTAATATTTTTATAACAATATGTTTAATAATTTAATATTTACTCTATTATATTAATTATTTATATTACTAATAATCTTATTAAATGTACAATTAATAAAATTTATTTTATTTGTATTTTCATAATCTATACCTATAACGAAAAGAAGTGTTTTTGTGCCACAAGTATAACCTATTCTATTCCTAATATAATAAAAACCTCTCTGTTTATACAGAAAGGTCTTTATCCTAATCCTCTATATCAATCACCCTAAACTCCTTACGTTGCATCAAATCATACAATATCGGTATAACCACAAGTGTAAGTATAGTCGAATATGCAAGTCCACCTATAGAAACTATAGCCAACCCTTGTGTCATTTCTGCACCCATACCATTACTTAATGCCATTGTAGACATAGCAAGTATTGTTGTTAAAGCAGTCATAAGTATAGGTCTTATACGACTTCTTCCAGTTTCTATTATGGCCTCTTTTTTACTCATACCTGTAGCTCTTAATTGATTAACATAATCTACAAACACTATACCATTGTTTACAACAACTCCAGATAAAACTAAGAAACCTAGCATAGAAACTACACTTAAATCATTACCTGTAATTAATAATGCTAATAGTCCTCCAGTAAATGCAAGCGGTATAGTAAACATTACTATAAATGGAGATAATAATGATTGGAACTGAGCAACCATTACTAAGTAAACAAATACCACTGCTAAAATAATCATTAATACTAAATCACCCATAGCATCTGAAATAGTTTCCATTTCTCCACCTATTTCAATAGAGTATCCATCTTTTACTTTATAATTATCTAATTTTGATTTTACTTCTTTACCTACTAAACCAACATTATAATCACTATCAATAGTTGCAGTAACTGTCATATATCTAGATTGATTTTCACGAGATATAGAAGATAAACTTTCATCATCACTAATACTTACAATACTAGAAATTTTCACATCAACTTTTTCATTATCTTTAGTTCCTGTTATAGTTAAATTCTTTAATTCATTCTTTGTTAATGAATCACCATTTGAAACTATTACAGGATAATCATTTCTACCAATAGTTAATATAGTAGATGATGTATCAGTTTTTATTTCATTTGATATAGTTTGATATATTTGAGCTGTTGTTAAACCATACTCCATAGCCTTATTTTTATCAACTATTATTCTTGTCTCTTTGCTTGGATTTTCAAGTCCTGTTGTAATTTCTTTTATACCTTTAATTGGTTTAATTTCCTTTGATATATCTATGGCCATAGATTTTAACTCATCTAAATCTTCACCTTTAATAATAACTTGTATTCCAGAGCCTGCTAAGGCACCCATATCCATATTAGATGCACTAACCTTTAACTCACAATCAAAGTCTTTTGTTCTTTCTTCTATTATCTTAGCTATTTCAGTATTTGAGCGTTTTTTATCTTCTTTTAATTTTATGAAAAATGACATTGTAGTATCTGATGCTTGACCAAGCATAGAATTAGTAGAATCTGTTGCACCTATTGTTTCAATATCATCTATTTTCATTAAATTATTTATTATTTTATCACTCATTTTAATAGTATCTTTTTTACTGCTTCCAATTGGCATTTCTAATGTTGCTGACATTTCTGTTGAGTCCATACTTGGCATAAAACTTGTCCCCATAGACCCTATCTTATATACACTAAATACTAATAAAACAACTACAGGTAAAATTACAATTACCTTATGTTTTAATGCCCATCTAAGTGCTTTTTCATAAAGGTTAATTAGTCTATCAAATAATATACTTGGCTTTTTTTCTACCTTTTCTAATAATTTAGAAGACATAGCAGGAACAACAGTTAAAGAAACTATTAAACTTGATAGTAAACTATATCCTATCGTTAGTCCCATATCAGTAAATATCTGCTTAGTAATACCATCTGCAAATACTATTGGAAGGAATACACAAATAGTTGTAAGTGTAGATGCAAATATCGCTCCTGATACTTGTTTAGCACCATATACACTTGCCTTAGCTGCACTCATTCCTTTTTCTCTCATTTTAGATATATTCTCAATAACTACTATACTATTATCTACCAACATACCTACACCTAGAGATAAACCAGATAAACTTATTATGTTTAAAGTTATATTACTAAAATACATAAGTACCATAGATACAAATAAACTAATCGGTATACTAAGTGCTATTATTATAGTTGGTCTAAAGCTCTTTAAGAATACTAATAAAACAATAATTGCTAATGCTCCACCAACTATTAAGTTATCTAAAACACTATCTATTATCATTTCTATATATATTCCCTGGTCCATTAATGTTGTTATATTAACTTTATCATTTTCTTTCATAATATCATCAATAGTTTTACCTATGTTCTTAGTTACTTCAGTAGTTGATGATACACTAGATTTTTGTAAAGATATCATAACACCATCATTGCCATTTATATTAGCATATGTTTCTTCTGAATTATCAACTTTACTTATATCAGCTACATCTTTTAAATAAATCTTTCCTACACCATTAATATCAAATAATAATAGGTTTTCAAGTTCTTCAATAGAACTTAATTTATCCCCAACTTTAACTAAATGTTTACTGTCATCACCTGAAACATATCCAGCAGGCATAGCAAAATTTTGAGCCATTACTATATTGCTTATCATCTCTGGAGTTATCTTATTTGTCATATCAGATGCTTCATAAGCCTGTTCTTTTGCAGCTTTTAGCTCATTACTAGCCTTTTTAAGCTCAGATTCACCTTGTGATAATTCAAGTGATGCTTTATTTAACTCTTCACTAACTTTATTTTGAGCTATCTTTAGTTGCTTTTCTTGTTCTTTTATATTATCTAATGAATTTAAAACTTCTAATCCTTGCTTTGCAGTAGTAATACCTTGTTTTAAGTTCTCTATAGTTGTATTTAAAACAGTTATTCGAGCTTGTATTTGCATTATGTACTCTTCATTATTTTGCGAAGGATTGTTTAATTCATTTTGAAGGTCATTTAATTTATTTTCTGCATCTTTAAGAGCTTTTGAAGTATCTTCAATAGTTTTATTTAATGTTTCTTTGTTCATTCCTTGAGAAGTTAACTGAGATGCTAATAATTCTAATTTAATCTTAGCTGATTGAAGCTCAACTTCAGCATTAACTAAATTTTCTTTTTGAATTTTTGATTGCTCCTCTAATTGACTTTTTCCATTTGCTATTTGATTTTGAGAATCTTTTAATTTCTTTTCTTGTTCTGCCATTTCATTATCAATTTTTGATTTTACTTTTTTATTTACAGAACTAATCTTATCGTTATCTAAATTAATTTGAATTTTTTCTTCTAAAAGTCCAGTTACACTAACTGATCCTACTCCGTTTGTTCTTTCAAATTTTGGAACTATGTTTTCACTAACATAATTTGATAACTCTTTTATATCCATTCCTTTAATATCAACACTTAACATCATAACAGGCATTGAATCTGGGTTTAATTTCATAACTGAACTTGAACCAACCCCATCTTCAAAACTTGATTTAACTAAATCTAATTTACTATTTACATCAAGTATTGCCGAATCCATGTTTACATTTTGGTCAAATTCTATCATAACCATACTAGCATTCTCGCTAGATGTTGATGATACATTCTTAACTCCACTTACAGTAGATACAACCTGTTCAATAGGTTTTGTAACCGACATTTCTACTTTTTCAGGACTTGCTCCTGGATACTGTGTAAGTACCATTGCATATGGAAGATCTATACTAGGTAATAAATCTGTTTTCATATCAAAAAAAGACACTATCCCTAGTATAAATACCATTACAACTGCAACTGCCACAGTAAATGGTCTTTTAACGCTATACTTAGGTATCATTTCCTCCCCCTTATAATATTGAAATTGTCTTTTTTAGACAGTTTATTATATCATTTTTTGTATAATTTCCTCAAACTTATTTTTAACAATAATATACTTTTATACATAAAAAATTCGCTTCGATTGCGCGACGTGTCGGCGAAACACTTCAAAAAAGCCTAGTACTCACTCTAATATAATTAGTGAATAGTTAGGCTTTTTAGTATATTTAATAATATTTAAATTTGATAGTTATCGACAAATTACTTATTAAAATTCATCTTCTCTTAATAAATAGTCATTTCCATCTTGGTCTTTAAATGAGAACATCTTTCCATAAGGCATTGTCATTATTTCTGAAACTTCAACACCTTTTTCTTTAAGTTCATTGTAACTTTCTTCTATGTTATCTGTACTTAATATAACATTTGGATGCTCCACGTTTGCTGATGGCTTTTGAGCTAACATCATCTTCTTATCATATAATATAAATGTAGTAAACTCACACTCACTTGGACCTACTTCTAACCATGTCATATTAGGTCCCATTGATCGTTCTAGTTTTATTACAAAGTCTAATTTCTCAATCCAAAACTCTTTAGCTTCTTCTTGATTATTTACATATATAGTTATTTTACCTATTTTCTTTATCATAGTTTACCTCCTAAAAATATGTTCTATTAATTATATACACATTTTAGAGTTTAACAATATACTTTTTAGAGTTTAACAATATACTTTTCAATATTTTTATATATCATTTTTACTATTATACTGCTTAAGTAAAGCTTGTTGACTCATTTTAACTAATCTTTTACTCATAAATCCAACAACTCTACCACCTAATTGACTATTTTCATAAGAAGTGTTATTTGAGCCATATTTATTATTAGCTTCAACACCTATTTCATTTGCTATTTCTAATTTCATTTCTTCTAAAGCTTTTTTAGCATTTGGATTTACATTTTTATTAGACATAATATCCTCCTCTTTATATAAATTATAGTTATGAAGGATGGTATGGTTATTGAGAAAGGCTCTTTGGATTATTTAATTAACCTTAAAGTCTATTTCTATAGCTTATATTACCTTCAAAATGAAGATATTTAATTAATATAATATAGATACAAAGGTATTTATTTTAGTATAAACTCTATTAGATAATTTTCTTATAAATAGTAACTACATTAATAAAGGCTCCTTTTTATAAAGGGGCCTTTAATGTATTACATTCTTTGATGTATTTGGTTATCTATGCATATTTGGTCTATATACATATCTTTTTCTATTTGTATAAATACTTTAGCTATAACTTCGTAAGCTTCTGCCCATGCATTTAATACTTCTTCTGTTGCAGCATCTTTTAATACTTCTTTTATAGCTTTTAATAAGTTTTCGCCTACTATTGGGTAATGTTCTGGTTTTACATTTGCATTAACGTGAGCTTTGCACATCTTTTGTACAGCTGGTAATATTGCTTCTAAGTTATCTATATTTTGTGCAGCTGCTAATACAGCCATTGCTAATGCCTTTGGTTGTTCTCCTGATTCTTGTTTAGCCATATTAAACATAGCTTTTATTTCAGGATTATTTTCAAACATTCTCTTATAGAAAGTTGTTGTTATTTCTACTCCATGTTCTCTTAATACTGGAACTGTACTTTTTATTATATCTATTGTATTTTGATTTAACATATTTATTTCTCCTTTTAAATATCTAACTTATCTCTATCTTTATTATATTAAATATATACCCTTAGATTTTAACTATAAACAAATTTTATAAAATAATTATGATATTTATAAAAATCGTATCACTTATTTATTTTAAAATAATGGTAGTTTAACTTCAAAAGTAGTATTATTACTATCACTACTTACTGAAATTTCTCCACCATGAGTTTCAATTATATTTTTAGTAATAGCTAGTCCCAAACCAGACCCACCGTCATAACTATTTCTTGATTTTTCAACTCTATAAAATCTATCAAATATATACGGTAAATCAACTATTGGTATTGGTTCTCCATAATTAATAAATTGTATTATTGCTTTATCTTCTTCCTTATTAACTATAATATCAATATAGTGTCCTTTATTCCCGTATCTCATTGCATTAGTTATTAAATTTTCGAAAGCTCTAACTAACATCATTGGATCAACATTTATCATTAATTTGTCTACTTCAAATTCTAATCTATATTCCATATTACACTCTTTAAATTGAATACTAAGCTGGGAAATTAATTGTTTAATTAACTCTATTAAATCTAAATTTTGCTTATTAATAGTTTGTGTTTTATTTTGCATTTTAGTTAAATCAAACAAATCGTTTATAAGAACTTTTAAATTTAAAGATTTTTCATGTGCTATATTTATATAATACATTAACTCTACTTCATCTTTATACTTTCCATCTTCAATTAAATTTAAATATCCGATTATAGAAGTAAGTGGTGTTCTCAAATCATGAGATACATTAGTTATTAAATCAGTTTTAGTTTGTTGAGCATTTCTTTCTTCTATTGTTATATTTTTTAGTTTTTTAACTATCTCATTTATATTGTCTGCAGCTTGTCCAATGTCTCCCTTTGATTTAACTTTAATACGACTATCAAGTTCACCTCTACTCATTAATTCTAAGTCATGTGATATTTGTGATAAACTACTGAATTTTTTATAAGTTATAGCTGTGTATATTAAAAGGAAAGTAATAAGACCTATAATAAAATAAATATTTCCATTAAAAACATTATAATTTAGATAAGATATAAGTTTAAATATTTTATTAAGTAGTGGTGTATGATAATTCACGTATATATAATAGATAAAATTATATATAGTAGAATATACAATCATATTTAAGATTAGGCTTATAATAACTTCAAATACACTTACTATCATATATTTAAATATTATTATTTTATTACTTTTCAATTTTATATCCAACTCCCCAAATAGTTTTTATTATACTATGTCCATCATTATACTTATCTAATTTTTCTCTTATTCTACTCATATGAACCATAACTGTGTTATTTGAATTATAATAATCTTCTTTCCAAACTTTTAAGAATATTTCTTCTGAACTAAATACCTTTCCTCTATTGCTTGCAAGTAAATATAATATATCAAATTCCCTAGATGTAAAAGGTATTTCTATATCATCAACCTTAATAGTTCTCTCATTTTTATCTATAGTTAAGTTTTCAATATTTATTATATTTTTACTTGTGTTTATATTATTAAAATAATAAGTTCTTCTAAGAATAGCTTTTACTCTTACTGATAATTCTAATGGATTAAATGGTTTTGTTAAATAATCATCTGCTCCAGTCATTATTCCTTGTATTTTATCCATATCTTCAGATTTAGCACTTAACATTAGGATTGGAATACTTAAATTTTCTCTTACTCTTTTGCATACTTCTATTCCATCTATTTTAGGCATCATTATATCTAGTATAATTAGATGAATATCTTCTTTTTCTAAAATTTCAAGTGCTTCTTCACCATCACGTGCCTTTATTACCTCATATCCTTCGTTTTTTAAATATATTTCAATTAAGTTTCTTATTTCTTTTTCATCATCTACTACTAAAATCTTATTTACCATAATAATTTACCTCTGTTTATTTTTAATATATATTCTAATAATTCTACATTATAAAATGATTTTATTATTTATTGTAGTTTTGAACAACACAAAATAATTTTACTTAATAAAATAAAGTATTTTAATTAAAACATATATAATATTATTTCCTTCATTTATCTAATATAAAAGTTTAATATTAAATATTTCATAAATGATTCTTAAGTTTTCTTAAGATTTACTTATAATTTGTGTAATATTTAAACTTTATTATTAGTACATAAACTAATTGACAATTTAATCAAATCAAAACGGAGGTTTTTATGTATTATTCTAAGAAAAGATTAACTAAAAAAAGATTAACTAGAGGTAAAATTTTAATACCATTTATTATAATTTTAGGACTTATATATATACCTTTAAAAATAACTAAAACTAAAGATATATATAGTAATTCATCAATTTCAAAATATGAATTAATTAATAAATTAAAAGAAAAGTCTAAATCTAATTATAAAGTAAGGGATATATTAAATAATATAGATAAATATCCTACTGAACTTTTAGAGTTACTAAGTAAAAATATAGAAACTGTTGATTTTGTATATGACTATCCTAAGCACAGCGGTAAAACAATTTTTAATAAAATTTCAATAAAGGACTATTATACACCTGGTAAAATACCTCTACTTTTACAATGGGATAAAAAGTGGGGATATGACTTCTATGGAAATGAATATATAGCCATTAATGGATGTGCTCCAACTTCTTTAGCTATGGTTGCTGTAGGACTTACTGGAAATACTAATATTAATCCTTTAGTTGTAAGCGATTATGCTTATGAAAATGGTTATTATGTAAATGGTGTAGGTTCTAGTTGGAACCTTATAAATGAAGGGGCTAAACATTTTGGTTTAAATAGTCAGGAGTTGCCTTTAAGTAAATCTTCTATTTTATCAACTTTAAAGGAAGGTTATCCTATAATTGCAACAGTTGGTCCTGGAACATTTACTTCAACTGGTCACTTCCTTGTATTAACAGGTTTAACTGATGATGGTAAAGTAACTATTAATGACCCAAATAGTACGATAAATTCTTCTAAATCTTGGGATATAGATGTTTTTCTAAAAGAGACTAAGAACTTATGGAAAATGAGTAAATCATAATATTAACTAAAATAGACCAGCAATAACGTAAAAAATATGAGTATACCAAAATACTCATATTTTTTAGTTCGTATTATATAACAATGGCGTAACAATAATTATTGTATTATTTTAGCATTGTTTAAAAATATAGTAATTAATCTGTTGTGCTAGTTATTTTAGTAAACATAATTGAAATTGCTATATAAAGTTTTCTAACTTTCAAAAGATATCTTGTTAAACTATAGTATTTTCAACGATTAAATTTAACTAGCACAATAGGTTAATTAAATAAATAGACTTTATTAGACAATTGTATGATAATATATAAGTAATGACCTCTATTGTTGAAATATAATCATTGCTTATATATTATTTAAAATATTTACCGTATGGCTTAAAGTGTTTCATCTCTTCGATTACTTCATCTAAAGTATTTTCACTTTTTTTAACATCATCACCAACAAGTTTAGATAAGGAATTAAATATAAATTCTCCTATTCTATCCATTGCAAAGCTATCTAAAGTCTCTCCATCCATACTTTCTAATACAATAATTATTAATTTTCCTGTACTTATTTGCTACGCGTAAGTTTAAAAGGTTTTATTAGTAAGATGTATGAGATTGTACAAATAGTATCATACATTTTATAAAACATTTATCTATTTTAACAACTCAACCAATTTAAACTAATACATCTACATTAGTTATCCAGAGTAAATTAAAAAAAATATCAGAAAAACTTCATTTGAACATATTATATATGTATAGTATGTATAAACTAAAAAAGCTCTTTTATAAATATTAATGTAATTATACAAAATATAGCTAAATCTATTATAAAATATAATTTGAGTTTTTTTGTATTCCTATATTCCTTAAAATGTCTTGGTATTCTCTGAGCAACTTGTATATATGTACCTATAAGTATATATACAATGTTCTGTTTAAATATACCTATTAGTATAATTATTAAACTTAATAAATCAAATATATTAAAACTATCTTTACTTAAAAAATTTTTCCTCATATTCCAACCAACTTTTTATTTCATATTAACTTCCATTGTGCTTTAAATTCATCTACTAAGCATTTTGAAATACTTTTTATTTTGCATTTGTTTTCTAAACCCATTATTAATCTCCCCTTTATATTTGATCTACACTTATAGCACAATCTATTGTCTTTATTTTATTATATGATACTTCTCTTTAAATAGAATGTAAATAACTTTTCCTTCGTAATATATAACAATTGCAAACTTTAATTATATTATCATAATAAATCACAACGTTTTTAAACATAGCCAATAATTAAAATAAAAAGATAGCTACATAAGCTTTTTATTTTAATTATCAAAAGTAACTACCTTTTTATTAAAAATACATCTACATTAATTATTATCCTTTAACAAAATCCTATCATCTTCAGTGATCGGTCTTAAAACCTTGCAAGGATTACCAACAGCTATAACACCTGGTGGAATATCTTTTGTAACTACACTACCTGCTCCTATCACACTACCTTGACCTATTGTTACACCTCCACAAACAGTGCAGTTTGCACCTAACCATACATCTTTTTCCAATGTAATTGGCTTAGAAGTTCCAACCCCCATACCACGTTCTTTTGCATCAATAGCATGACCCGCACAAGCTAAACAAGTTCCAGGTCCAATAAAAGCATTTTCACCGATATATATTGGTGATGTATCAAGCATAACACAGTTATAATTTATAAAAACTAAGCCCTCGGTATGAATATTAAATCCATAATCACATCTAAACATTGGCTCAATAAAAGTCAATGTACTACAAGTTCCTAATAATTCTTGCAAAATCTCACTACGTCTTTTATCATCGTCTGGTCTTGAGTTATTAAATTCCCATAGTAAATTTTTTGCTTTTGCTTTTAGTGTCTCATCTATTTCTTCATATTTAGATATATATGGTTTATTGCTAGTCATCATTTCTTTGATTGTCATTATTGTTTCTCCTTTTATTTATTTTTATATTATATTTAAACAATGCTTAAGTAATTTCCTTTTAGCATTCAAATATTTTATAATTAACAAGAAATTATATAAGTATTTTTCTAGGATATATTAAATTTTAGACATGCATGTAAAGAATTTGATTCACCTAAAAAAATAAGTTTATAAGACTTAGAAGTAAATACTATTATATTTATAGAAGTTTTTTAGTTGCTAAATTAAGTAACACATCTTTAAATTTATAATTTGTAAATTTTTTCAAAAAACTATTGACGAAAATAGATAAATTTACTAAAATAATATTTGTAACGGAGAGGTGTCCGAGTGGTTTAAGGAGCTGGTCTTGAAAACCAGTGATGCGGAAACGCACCGTGGGTTCGAATCCCACCCTCTCCGCCATATATGGGAATATGGCTCAGTTGGTAGAGCAATTGACTGTTAATCAATGGGTCACAGGTTCGAGTCCTGTTATTCCCGCCAGTAAAAAACTCTTAGTTTAGGCTAAGAGTTTTTTTGTATATAAAACTATTGTATAATAAAATTTCATCATGAAGATATTCTTTAAATAAATGTAATATCAATATTTCTAAAATCGTAAAATGAGTAAAACATTTTTTATTTTAATAAATATATAAATACACCTCTTAATAACTATTTTGTCTTGAGGTGTATTTATATTTAATCTATTGTTGCATATTCATTTTTTAAAACATATTTTTTAATAACTTCTATTACTCCATTTTCATTATTAGTAAAATCTGTTTCAAAATTTGAAACTTCTTTAATTTTTTCATGACCGTTTTTCATAGCATAGCTATAGTATGCATTTTCCATCATTTCCAAGTCATTTAAGAAATCCCCAAATACCATAGTTTCTTTTTTATCAATATTAAATTTCTTTTGAATTATATCTATCGCAGTTCCTTTGTTAGTACTACTATTATATATATCTAACCAATTAGTCCCAGATGGTCTTACTACTATACCAGCTAAATTAAACTTAGCATACTCTTTATAACTGTTAGTTTCAGTATTAACTAAATCATATATATTTACCTTAAATATTAAGTCTTTAACATTATTTAAATTATCTACCACTATTACGCTATCTTCATTTAGACACATATTTCTAATATCATTTGCAATACTTTCATCCTCTATGTAAAAACCTCTATCCCCAGATAAAGTCACATAAGAATTTGAAATGTTTCTACCTATACTTATAAGATTATCTACTGTGTCTTTGTCTAAAGTATTACAATAAATACATTCATCTCTATAATAAACACTCGAACCATTGTCACAAATAAATATTATATCATTTTTATATTTTTCAAATCGATGAACTGTTTCTCTATAATTTCTACCACTTGCAATTGCAAATTTAATATTTTTTAAATTTAGTTCTTCTATAATACTTCCAAACTCTTTTGGAATATTTCCATTATTGTCTAGTAATGTTCCATCTAAATCTGATGCAATCAATTTAATCATAATTATATCCACCCCCATAGTTTTATTTATATTAAACCTTAGCTATAACATGCATTAAAAAATATTATTTATTATTTTCTATAAAGCTTTTAACTCTATCTAAGCTTCTTGTTGCAGTTTTTTTATACTTAAAGCT
The DNA here is from genome assembly GCF_900015215.1 of Romboutsia ilealis. Taxonomy (NCBI): domain Bacteria; kingdom Bacillati; phylum Bacillota; class Clostridia; order Peptostreptococcales; family Peptostreptococcaceae; genus Romboutsia; species Romboutsia ilealis. The sequence goes on from NZ_LN555523.1 coordinate 1,325,222, forward strand.
ACTAAGCACCTTATTTTTATAAGTAGCAGTTGATAATCTTTCATCTAAAATACATATTACACACTTATCATCAACACTTCTTACTCCCCTACCCACTGCCTGTTTTAATGTTATTATCATTTGTGGAAGCATGAACCTAGCAAAATAGTTTGGTCTCATTTTTAACTTTTGATTAACTGGATCTCCTGGTGATGTAAAAGGCAATTTATCTATAACTATACATCTAAGTGATTGCCCTGGTATATCTATGCCTGTAAAAAATGATTTAGTAGCAAGTAATGTACTATGATAATCTTCTTTAAATAATTCTGTAAGCTTATTCCTTCCCATATCCCCTTGTGCATAAATTTTATGTCCTATCTGTTTTTTTAGTAGTTCTCTTTTACATATGCTTAAATTTCTATTAGAGGTAAATAAACAAAGCACTCCTCCATCTGTAGCCTTTATTATTTTTTCTATTTGATTAGTCATAGTAACTTCAAAGTTTTCATCATTTCCTGGCACTGCATCCTTTGGAAGATACCATAATTCTTGATTTGTTAAATCAAAAGGTGATTTCCCCATAAACTCTACTACTTTATCTTTATCTATTAAGTTAAACCCTAAGTTGTTTTTTAAGTATTCAAAATTACCATCAACGCTTATAGTAGCTGAAGTTAATATACACGTTTTCTCAACACCGTCTTCCTCTTTTTCTAAGAAATATCTTTTAAAGGTTTGCGATACATCTATATTTTTTTTACCAAGTACTACTACACCTTTTTCTATCTCAACCCATATTACTATATTTTTATCCTGTAATATATCATCTACTCTATGAATCATTTCTACCATGTTTTCTATAGTAGTTATAAGGTTTTTTGTTACTACTATAGCTGATTTAAAATCTTCATTTCCATCATCGTCTTTTGGTACATCATCATTATTTTGGTTTTGACCTTCTATATCTAGTACTTGTTCTATATTAAGTTTTGCTTTTTTCAATCTTCTAATAGTATCATTTAGCATAAATACTAGATTTTCACTATCAGGTAAATCTTTTTGACTATCTATTATTTTAGCTCTTAAGTATATAGTTTTTTCATATCTTTCTTCTATACCTTTGAAAAACTCCTTAGCATAATTTGATAGTTTTTCTGTATTTTCAATCCCTAATATTTCATTTTTACGACCTAATTTGTTTTCTATTTCTTTTATCTTCTTTTCTATATACTCTACAGTACCTATACTTACTTGACTTGCATTAAACTCTCTAAGTATATCTTCTGCTTCATGAGCTTCATCAAAAACTATAAGTGATGCATCATTAAACACTGAGCTATTAGCATTCATACAACTAAATAACATATGATAATTCGTAACTACCACTTTTGCTTGTTGTGCTTTTTTTCTATGTAGAGTATAAAAGCATTTGTCTTTGTATGGACAGAAATTTGACTTACACTCTACACTGTCTACTGTAGTTAGTTTTCTCATTTCATTACTTAATAAAAAGTCGCTTTTTGTTAAGTCTCCATCTTCTGTTTTTTGATAATAACTCCATAACCTATCCATTTCATTTTTATTAGTTAAAGTTTGTTTTGCAAAGAAGTCTTCATCTTCTAACTTTTCCATACATAAAAAGTTACCAATTCCTTTTAATACTGCTGGTTTTATATTATTTGAAACTTTCTTATTTGGATATAATTCATCAAAAACATCTAGTACAAAAGGCAAATCCTTGTTATATAACTGTTCTTGAAGAGATATATTTGAAGTAACTAAAACTATCCTTCCGTCATAGTCAGTTTCTATTAAATTCTTTATACTAGGTATTAAGTAAGATATAGATTTACCAAACCCGCAAGGCCCTTCTAATATAAAGTGATTTTTATCTTTTATAGCTTTTTCAAGTAATATTGCTGCTTTTATTTGGGATACTCTTTTTTTATAGTTTTTATTTTTCTTTTTTAATATTCCGTTGTCTTTAAATATTTCCTTTATGTCCATAGTTATTACCTCGTTATATTATTTATCCTTTTATTATACCATATATAATTAATTTATCTTCTTCTACTTAACATATACTATCAATAAAAATTAATACTTATTTTTACATAACATATTTGAGTTTAATGGATAAATTAGCCTCTCTTTCTTATTTAAATTATTCTAAATTAAGCTAATTTTTATATTACTCTATTATTCAATTATTATAAAAAATTCGCTTCGCTCGAGCGACGTGTCGGCGAAACACTTCATGTCGCCAACGACTTCGTCCGTTGCTTGAGCCACTGCGTGGGCGAAGTATTTCAAAATCTTTTTTACGCTCAAAACCAATCTATTGATATTACTTACATTCAGAATTTATCCACATTTTTTTAAGTATTATAATATCCTTAAGCGTAAAAAATAAGTACTCTATCCTTTATTTTGTAGGATTAAGTACTTATTTTTCAAGTTTTGAATTTAAATGTAATAAATAATATACCATTATTTTATTTATTTATCTTAACAACTTTACCAGGTATACCAACTACAGTAGCTCCTTTAGGAACATCATTAATAACTACAGAATTAGATCCTATTTTAGAATTTGAACCTATATTTATATTACCTAATACCTTCGCTCCAGCTCCAATTACAACATTATCACCTACAGTTGGATGTCTTTTTCTTCCTTTATCTTTACCTGTCCCGCCTAATGTTGTTCCATGATATATGGTTACCCTGTTACCAATTTGTGCAGTTTCACCTATAACAACACCCATACCATGGTCAATTAATATTCCTGCTCCAAGAGTTGCACCTGGATGTATCTCTATACCTGTAAAAAACCTCGCTAGTTGGGAAATTAATCTTGCTAAAAAAAATAATTTTTTCTTATACAAAAAATGTGAAAACATGTGTGCTAATCTAGCGTGTATCGATGGATATAACAAAAATACTTCTAACTTTGTTCTAGCTGCCGGATCATTTTCCATTATATATTCTATATCTTTTTTAATTTTATAAAACATTTAAATCGACCCTTTTTTATAAAAATTTACTTTCTTCATTATATAAGCTATATTATATTTAAAATATTCCCATAGACATATATTTGTCTATTCCATCTGGTGCTACTGTAACTATCTTTTTATCAGGATACATTTTACATAATTTTAATGCAGCATATACATTGGCTCCTGATGATATTCCAACTAATATCCCTTCCTTTTCAGCCATCATCCTAACCCCTTCATAACTTTCTTCATCAGTTATTGTCATAACTTCATCTACAACATTTGCGTTGTAGTTTTTAGGTATAAATCCAGCTCCTATACCTTGTATCTTATGAGACCCTTTTTTATTTTTAGATATAACTGGTGAACCTTCAGGTTCAACTGCAACTATTTTTATATTTTGATTTTGTTCTTTAAGATATTTACCTACTCCACTTATAGTTCCACCTGTTCCAACACCACATACAAATATATCTACATCCTTAACTTGATTAAATATTTCTGCACCTGTTGTTTCATAATGTGCAAAAGGGTTATATTCATTGTCAAATTGTCTTAAGCTTCTATAATTTGAATTTTCACTTAAAAGTTTATTCATCATTTCTATAGAGCCTTTCATCCCTAAGGACCCATCTGTTAGTATAAGTTCTGCACCATAGGCTTTCATAAGAGTTCTTCTTTCTACGCTCATAGTTTCTGGCATTACTATAATCACTTTGTAGCCTTTTAAACTTCCTATCATAGATAAAGCTATACCTGTATTCCCACTAGTTGCTTCTACTAATACGTCTCCTTTTTTTAATAATCCACTTTCCTCAAGATTTTCTATCATATAATAAACTGCTCTATCTTTTATACTCCCTGCTGGATTATACTTTTCTAACTTTACATATATATTTCCTCTTCCTATATTATATAAATTAACCATAGGAGTGTTTCCAATCACATCTAATATATTTTTATTCATCATACTAACCCCCTACCACTTTATTTACTCCATCCATACATTTACGGTATTTTCATATTATTTTAATATAAATTTATGCCTATTATATTTATAGATATTCAATTTATGGAAAGTATAATATAATTTTTAATATAAAATTTAAAATTATTTAATTTAAAGTGTATAATATTTAAAATCCAGTCAATAATTTAAATATAATCCTCATTAATATTACTCGTAATATACTCATTAATTTTTATTTTTTATACTCCACAATAAAAGACAGGTTTTTAACCTGTCTTTTTTACCATGTATTTAATTTTTTAATTACATATTGTATATAAATATCTTAAAAACTACTTCTTTTCTTAACTTGTATTAGTTACACTTTTAAATCAATATAGTAAATATATAGTACCTGCTATCATTTTATAAAATTTTTAAATAAATGTATAAAATCTATATATTTGGATATAATCTAAGTACATCCTTATTATATTACTCATACTCATTTAATAAAATTTTTCATATTCTATAAAAAAGACAGAAATCGGATCTGTCTTTTTTATATTTTATCTCTTAATTTTTTACTAAATACCAATTTATTTTTAGAGAATGTACTCTTTTTATGTTTTTTTATAATAATAGTCCATAATATAATTGATATTATAATATTTATAGGATTACAAAGCAGATATACATTGGATATACTTATTTCCATAGTAGAAGATGCTATAATTATAAAATTCCATAAAGTATGAAAAATAGCCAAAGGCAATATATTATTTAATATAATAGCTAGTGGTACAAAAGAAAATCCTAAACTACTTACAATCATTGCACTTATTAAAGGTATTTTTCCCTTTAATGTATTTAGTAACATACCTCTAAACATTATCTCTTCTGAAAAACCTGCCATTACAGTTCCTATGAATATAAGAATTATACTTATTAAAGTTGTACTATTAAAGTATGATATGTTTTTTAAAATTCCTTCTATAAATTTATATAACATAGGCGTTAATATAAGTATATATGGTACAAACCATACTAACTTGTCTTTATTTATCTTTGAAAATCCTATATTCTCTAATTTATAGAATTTTTTTATAATATAAGCTAAATATCCTGATGATATAAGTTGAATTACAAAATTACTTATTAATTGAGTCAAATTATTATCACTTATTCTAATAAAACTACTCATTATTATCGTTCCAATTATCATTATAAGTTCATAAACTATTATTGATCGTATTGATATTTTTACATCTTCCAAAGTCTCATCTCCAATTCCTTTATTCTATTTTATTGTATTATAGCATATTTTTACATTTTTCTCCTCATTATATTAATATTACTTAAATTCAAAAGCAATCCACATTTTTTAAGTATTATAATATCCTTTAAGCTCAAAAAAAGGCTAGACTTTGAATACATCAATAAGTTTAACCTTTTTTGACTATTTATAACTATTATTTCAAAATAATTTGAAGTATATTTCCAACAATTATTCCAGCATAATTTCCTAAAACATATCCCCATACACCAGCTATCATTGTAGAAATTATTAAACTATTCCATCCTTTAGCTATAGCCATAGCTACAGCTGTAGTTGGACCTCCTATACAAGCATTTGATGCAAGCAATAGTTCGTCTAATTTAAACTTAAATAGTTTACCTACTACTAAAGTTACAACTAAATGTATAAATACTGCTAGTATACAGAAAATTAATATAAATGCACCATTTTTTATTATTTCTGATATAGATGCAGGAACACCAAGAACTACAAAGAATAAATAAATTAAAAATGTACCTATTTCCTCAGCTCCGTTAATTTCTTCTAACTGTTTAGAAAATACCGTGGCTACTATTAACATTAAAGTCGTCATTATTAAATACATATTTCCAAAAATAGAATTAGCCATTTTTAAGAATACATTTGAAGTAGGTATTATTGATGAGATATATTCAGATAATAAGTTAGATAAACTTGCTACTGAAAAAGCAATTGCTAAAGCCACAGCTATATCTTTTAATGATATCTCTTTTTTTGTCCAATATGTAGAACTTCCACCACTGTTTTGTTCACCTTCTGTAGCCATTCCCCATTTATTTTTGAAAAATAATATTGAAGGTATTGACATACTTACAAAGAAATATACAGCCATAACTAAATTATCAGCTACTATTGTTGCATTAGTTATATTTTCTGGAGCTTTAAAAGCATTCGTCATAGCAACAAAATTAGCCCCTCCTCCAATATATGAACCGGTCATCATTCCAGCTATTTCAGCTATATGTGGTATTATTGAACTTAGTAAAAATGCAGATATAAATGTACCTACTACTGTTCCTAAGGCTGATACATGAAATGCACCTAGCATTTTTCCACTTTCATTTTTAACCTTTTTTATATCAGCTTTTAATAATAAAAGCGGGATTGCAACTGGCACTACATATGACCAAACTGAATCATATACACTACTTTCTGTAGGTATTATTTTTAAATTTGCAAATATAATTGCTCCTAATAATGCTATAATTGCACCTGTTATTTTAGATGCCCATTTATATTTTTGTTCTAATACTATACTTATTGCAGACCAAACGACTAAGAATGTCCATAACACCCATGTATTATCGCTACTTATCAATGAGTTCACCTTATCTCCTCCTCTTTATGTTTAAGTCAAGCTATATTTTACCATATATAATATATTTTCTCATAGAACCACTTACCTTGCTTTTTTAGTATATAGTGGTCTATAAAATAATAATAGGATATCAATATTTAATTCCTAGATATTTTTATCTATTATAAAGCAACAGTTATCTAACAAAATTTTTATTTATAATATTTAAGAGTAAACTTTCAATAATAGCTTTATTAATTATTCCTTGTTATATTTTTTTATTTTTAAATCTAATACATTCCATATTTCGACATTTTATCGTATAATATACTATATTAATTATTTAAAGAAACGAGGATTTATATGAGAAAAAAACTTACATGTATAGACGCATCAAAGCTACTTGGATTAAAAAACATATTATTAAACGAAAAATTTTTAAAAATTTCAACTGTATTTTTCTTAATATTTGATCCTATATGTATATCTATATTTAACAATTATATTAATAAAGACATTAGTCAATTATATCTATTATTAAGAATTACAATGATGTTTTTCGCAATATTTAATTTATTTTTATTTACAGTAAATGAGTTCTTAAAATTTTGCTGTAATCCATTAGTTGAAAAAGATTTAAATAATTTGCATTGTATAGATATTGAAAAATATAAAAATGCATCTAAAATTTTCAAAGAAATATTTTTTACTCACGTGAAATATTTATGTTTAATAATATTATGTATAATTTGTTTATATAAAGTAAGTTTAATTATTTTTGATTCAAATTACATAGTTTCTTCTCTTTTTATAATATTACCTCATATATTAATCGGGCTTCTTGCTCTATTTATGAAGAAAAAAGCTAAAAGCATAAGCATTTCTTTTTCAAATCTTATAGATGTAATTAAATAATAAGTTAATATATAAATTTCAAATTAAAAATAGTGTGGCTTATAAAATCCTTAAGTCACACTATTTTTAATATTATTTCACACATCAATTATTTTGATTATCAAAAAATCATTTACTTTATGCCTATCTCGTGATACTATAATATTACTTATGTTATTCAAGGTATTTGGAGGAGTTGTAAATAATGATAAAAATATTATGTGATAGTATAACAGATTTACCAATTGAAATAATAAAAAAATACAATATAGATATAGTTCCACTAACAGTTATATTTAATGAAAAAGAATATTTAGACGGAGTTGATATAACTACTACAAAGTTTTATAAAATGCTTAAAGAAAATGGTACTATGCCTAAAACTTCACAAGCTACATATGCTCAATTTGTAAAATTCTTTGAAAAATATAAAGATGATGAAATTCTTTATCTTGCAGGTTCATCAGTTGCATCTGGAACTTACCAAAGTGCTGTACTTGCAAAAAATGATTTTGATGCTAATATAACTATATTTGATACTTTCAATCTTTCTATAGGTTCTGGTCAATTAGTTATAAAAGCTTGTGAAATGGTCGAAAAAGGATTATCTGTTGATGAAATAGTAAAAAACTTAGAAAACCTTAAAAACGACATAGAAGTTATATTCTCTGTTGATACATTAGAGTACTTAAAAAAGGGTGGTAGAATATCATCTACTAAGGCAGCTCTTGGAAGTTTACTTAATATAAAGCCAATACTTACTATCAAAGATGGTTTAGTTGTTCAAAAATCCCAAGTAAGAGGTAAAAAACAAATATTCACTACCTTAGTAAATTCTTTAGTTGAAAAGTATGGAGATGACTTAACTAATAGAACTATTTTCCTTGGATATGGAGATAATAAAGAAGATTTAAAAACACTAAGAGAAACTTTATTAAATCAAGCTAAAGTTAAAAATGTTTATGATGTTAATATAGGATGTGTTGTCTGTTCTCACTCTGGCCCTAGAGTAATAGGAATATCTTGTATGTAATCTAAATTTCACTTTGCTTAAACGGTGTATCGGCAAGCTATCTTTTTTCATCCGTTGCTCAAAATATTATTTATAATAAAAAGTAGCTTACAATTAATAAGCTACTTTTTATTATTTGCTAAAATATATTTTATATTAATATTCTATATTATTTTAATACATAGATAGTAATATTTTTTACTCCCCACTCGTTGCACTTTGCTTCACTAGACATAAATATATCTATTCTATTTCCTTTTATAGCACTTCCACAATCTTCAGCTGTAAACACATTATCAAACTCAGGTATATAAACTTTTGAACCATAAGGTATTACACTTGGATCAACCGCTATAGTCGTACCTTCTATAGGTACAATCCCTGTAGATGTTATAGTATCTCCCGCATAAGCTGTAGCCTTAACATCTAAGCTTATTATATTGCTTTCATCAATATTAGAAACATCTACAATTTTATTACCAGTAGTTATATATTTTGTATAGACATATCCTACTGTATCATTTATTTTTATCTTACTCCAATCATCTTCACAACTTAATATAGTTACGCTAGTGTTTTTATCTAATACTTTATATATATCTGAATTTGTTGATGCTTCTTTACGGAAGTTAACGCTGTCTGAATTTACGTATCCATTATTATATGTTAATTTTTGTTGATTACTATTTTCTGTACTACCTTTGTCACTTGTTGTATTTGCAAAGGCTAATGTATTAAAGCCTAACATAAAAGTTATAGCAAGTGTAGACATTATTAATTTTATTTTCATAATAATCCCTCCAAATCTTTTGTTACCGTTTTGTTACTTTTAGTATATCGTAAAATCTAGGTTAAGTCTTAAAAAACGTAAAATTACATTTATTTACTACTTATTACACTTATTTCTATTGTAATTTTTCTATATAAGTTTTTCCTTATGTATCAATGCCTTCCCCCTTTCTTAAATCTCTTTTTCTTTATGATTTTTAAATTCAAACTATATTTTTATAGTAAAAATAAACTAAATTTATATAATAAGTTAAAAATATCTTCCACAAAAGTAAAAAATTCCTCTTAGTTAAAAGAGAAATTTACCTTTATTTATTATTTATTTTTCATTTACATACTTTAATTATTTAAATAATTTTATCTATTGCGCTAATAATTTTACTAAGCATATTAAAATTATTATAATAAGAAATAACCTCATTTAATCATATCATAAATTTAAATTTTAATTAATTAAATGGAGCTATTATGATTTATAATTTTTTTATAATTTTAGCCGGAGTTCCTTCCATAATACAATTATCTCCTACATCTTCTATTACTATTGATGCGTTTTTAACTATACTTTTTTTACCTATTGAAATCTTTGCTATTACTAAAACATCTCTGCCTATCTTAGTTAATGAATCTACCTTTACTTGCTTACCTAAGGCAGTTGATTGTAATAAATTAACATAGTCTTCAACTATCACTTCTTCATCTATTATACATCCATGATTAACTATTACATAATTACCTATTTTAGTATTATCATTTATAACAGCTTCATCCATTATTATACTTCCTTTACCTATAGATACATTCTTACCTATTTTCGCTTTAGGATGAATAATTGTGTAATAATCAAATTCCTTAAATTTATCTGATATTTCTTGTCTAGTCTTATTATTTTTTATAGCTATTATAAAGCTAGTATCTTCATCATTATACAAACTAGCATTTTCTATTTTATCTAGTATTTTATATCCTTTTATCTCAGTTTTTTCTTCATTATTATCTACTATACCCTTTATACTTATTTCTTCACCAGATTTTATAAGAGCTTCTATACATTTAATAACTCTACGAGCATATACATCTGAGCCTATAATTACTAAATTTGTCATATACTATACCTCCTTGATGTATTTTAATTAATTACTATTTTTTTCGACTTTATAATAAAAAAATACTCAATTTTACTTTATTTTATTCTTTTAAAATATATTATGTTACTTATTATATATAAGTTCTATTCATAGTTTTTAAAGATTATAATTTTTTGCACTTATATAGTTATGAATATTCCCTCTATTCAGAGATTAACTTTCTTTTTCATATTATAGTTTTCTTATATATAAAAAAGAAGGTTATCCTTAGGCAACCTTCTTTTTTAATAATTTAATTTAACAGATTCAATTATATTATTTAATTTATATCTAAATTCATTAAGTATTCACTTATTTTATCACTAACTTGTATTAATTTATCTGAATTGTATCCAAGTATCTTAATACTTATATAATTATATTGAGTAATAGAGGCTGCTCCCTCAACATCACTATTTTTTAAAATTTCTCTAATAGTATTTAAAACTTCATTATTATTTGTAAAGTTTGCTATCAGTATATTTGCAAAATGAGTATATCCTTCGTACATTCCAAAATTCTCTATATCCATCTCTTTTGGATTATAATTAGTATTGTCTACATATACGAGCTTATTATCGTATTCAACTTCTACATATGATTTATAATATTTGTATTTAAACTTTTCACCATGTGCTACTCTTCCACAATTTATAATATCCATAAATATCAACTTAGATGATGAATCTTCAAGTTTTATATTTATATTACTTTTAAAAGCAGAGTCTTTAAAAGGAATTGTAGGAAGTAAATTATATCTAAAAAAACTATTTTTTCCTATATATATATTACATTCTCTTTTTGCCTCGTCTTCTATCATAGTGTGTATTTTTTCAAAAGACTGTGAAGTAAGCTCCATCTTAGTATTATCACCTAAAGTTATATCATACTCTTGAACATCTCCATCCATAGTACCTGCTGAAGATGACATAATTATAACCTTTATAAAATCATCACTTTTATAAAATGGTGGAGCAACCTTAAATGGTGAAGTAAAATAAACATCATCAAGTATAGTTTTACCATTTTTATTTAATGTTCTTATCTTTACCCTTGAAATTTCTGCATATTTATTACTCATACTGCTTTAACCCTTCTAATAATACATTAGATTTTATCCAATCTACAACATCATTTACTCCTTCCATTCCTCTAATATTAGTGAATATGAAAGGTTTATCGTCTCTCATTTTCTTTGAGTCTCTTTCCATTACAGAAAGATCTGCTCCAACATATGGTGCTAAATCAATCTTATTTATCACTAATAAGTCAGAACGTGTTATTCCAGGACCACCTTTTCTAGGGATTTTATCTCCTTCAGCTACATCTATTACAAATATTGTAGCATCTGACAATTCTGGACTAAATGTTGCTGATAAGTTGTCTCCTCCACTTTCTATAAATATTATATCAAGATCTGGAAATTTATTAGCTAATTCATCAACTGCTTCTAAATTCATAGAAGCATCTTCTCTAATTGCAGTATGAGGACATCCTCCAGTTTCAACACCAACTATTCGCTCTATTGGTAGTATCGAGTTTTTATGTAAAAACTCTGCATCTTCTTTTGTATATATATCATTAGTTATTACACCGATGCTATAATCCTTTGACATCACTCTTATTAATTTTTCTATTAAAGCAGTTTTACCAGAACCTACAGGTCCCGCTACTCCTATTTTTACGTAAGAAATAAAAATCCCTCCATTTCATTATGACATATAAAGTCTTGAGTAAAGATTTTCATGTTGCATACATCTTATATCAAATCCTGGTGTTGATAAACATAAATCATCTATTGTTAATTCATCTAATTTATTAATTACTTCTTCAAATATATCGTATGATTTATAAAGTAATTGCTGACCTTGAGTTTGGCTAAGAGGAATACTTTTTACACAATTTGTAATTGTTGATGAGGTATAAGAGTATAAAAATCCATCTATCGCTCTTTCTCTTTCAATCCCTACTGACTGGCAAAATACTCCATATGCAACTGTATGCGTAGGTAAATTATCTTTACTTTTACTTACATAATCTATAAAGTTATTATTTTTATAATCAATATCTGTACTCATTAATGTTTTTATAAATCTTGAGCCTAATTTTTGACTTGCTAATCTTATTTCTTTAGGTGATTTACTTGCATTTAATATATTATCTAATCTTATTAATTTATCTAAACGCTCTTTATCTGCATATTCATATGATAAATTTATAGCCAACAATTCACTATATAAGAAGTTAGATTTTAAATTACACTTTAAATATTCAAATGCTGTATCTACATTTGTAACTAACTTCTTTTGTATATATGTTTCAAGCCCATATGAATGACTATATGCTCCTATTGGAAATAAAGAATCATTTATTTGAAATAACATAAATAAATTTTTATCTATAGAACTTTTCATGTGTATATCCCTTCATTAATATTTTAATGATGATGTGAATTTATAGATGATGATATACTTTTATTAAAATCAAATTGAACTTCTTCTACTGTAACACTTGCTCCTATTTTTTCTAGCATTTCCTTCATTGGCTCACTGTATATTGTTATAAACTCATTGTGACTACTTCCTTCAAATAAAGTAGCATGTCTATTACCTATTTCATAACAAACCTTTGGAACTAAATGAGTATTATCAACTTTAACAACTAATGCTTTATCTTTAGGAATATTAACAGCTATAACATTGTCTTCATTTATAGCTAGTATGTCACCTTGACGAAGCCCTCTTGTTAATATATCATTATCTAGTTTTATACCCACCTCAATTCCACTTTGGCTAGTTTTCCTATGAAGCTTTTTAAATGCTTCATGCCACTCTATATCTACATAATCAATATTACTATTTTTAAATTGTTCATCATTTATATTTCCAATTACTTTTTCAACTAACATATACGCTCCTATTTATTTACCATAAATTTGTTAAAATTAAAAATCCTGGTATCCATGCTGTAAATATACCTTCAAATATAGCTAAGTAAGGTACAAACTTTAATTCTTTCTTTAATACATTTTCTATGAAACCTGTTAGCCATAAAATACCCCATAGTATCCAAATTATAGCCATTTTCCAGTCTCCATTTATATAAAAATCTATCCAAGCTGCTGGTATAGTATTAATTGCAACAAATAAACTATACCAACCATATAATCTATTATCTAAGTTAAATATAGAGTTTACAGCTACAAATAAATATGTAAATCCAAATAATAAGCCTGTAGCTGCTGAATAAAAATCACCTACATCATCTATTAATATAAAGTCTCCATGTACTATAGTTATAATATTAATAATTATAGACAATAAACCTACAAAAACATTCATTACTGCTGCTGATTTAGAATCAATATTAGTGATTCTTGCTATACCGTTATTTATTAATACTATTCCTACATATAATAAAACTACTCCTAGCATTTTATCTACCTTCTATCCTTAGAATAAGTTGTATCTTTGAGCTAACGGCAATTCTTTTGCTGGCTCACAAGTTAATAAAACACCATCTGCTTTAACTTCATATGTTTCTGGATTTACTGTTATTTCTGGAGTCTGATCATTTAGCACCATATCTCTTTTTCCTATATTTCTACAGTTTTTAACTGGATAAACAGTCTTTTTAAGACCTAACTTTTCGTTTATTTTATTGTCATATGATATTTTTGATACAAAAGTTAAACAGCTTTTATATTTAGCTTGTCCCTGGGCTCCAAACATAGGTCTATATATTACTGGTTGAGGAGTTGGTATTGATGCATTAGGATCTCCCATTTTAGCAGCAGTTATCATTCCACCTTTTATTATCATCTCTGGTTTTACTCCAAAGTAAGCATTATTCCATACTACTAAATCTGCAAATTTACCAACTTCAATAGAGCCTATATAATCAGAAACTCCTTGTGCTATAGCTGGATTTATAGTGTATTTTGCTATATATCTTCTAGCTCTAAAGTTATCATTGTCTCCCTTTTCTTCCTTTAATGGGCCACGTTGTACCTTCATTTTATGAGCAGTTTGCCAAGTACGAGTTATAACTTCTCCAACTCTACCCATAGCTTGAGAATCAGAACTCATTATACTAAATACTCCCATGTCGTGAAGTACGTCTTCTGCCGCTATTGTTTCTGGTCTTATTCTTGAATCTGCAAATGCAACGTCTTCCTCTATTTTTTTATCTAGATGGTGACAAACCATTAGCATATCTAAATGTTCATCTATTGTATTTACAGTGTATGGCATAGTTGGGTTTGTTGATGCTGGTAATACATTTCCAAAAGCAGCTGCTTTTATTATGTCAGGTGAATGACCTCCTCCTGCACCTTCTGTATGGAATGTATGTATAGTTCTTCCAGCGATTGCTTCTATTGTATCTTCTATATATCCAGCTTCATTTAATGTATCTGTATGTATTGCAACTTGCACATCATATTCTTCAGCTACATTTAAGCAAGTATCAATTACCGCTGGAGTTGCTCCCCAGTCTTCATGTATTTTAAGTCCAACTGCTCCTGCTAATATTTGTTCTGCTAAAGCTGAGTTTGTTGAACAGTTTCCTTTACCATAAAACCCTAAGTTCATTGGATACTCTTCTGCTGCTTCAAGCATTCTCTCCATATTCCAAGGACCAGGTGTACATGTAGTAGCATTACTACCATCTGATGGACCTACTCCACCACCTATCATAGTTGTTACACCACTATATAGTGCTGTATCTATTTGTTGTGGAGATATAAAGTGTATGTGAGTGTCTATACCTCCAGCAGTAACTATTGCACCTTCTGCAGAAAGAGCTTCTGTAGATGCCCCAACTACCATATTATGATCTACTCCATCCATAATATCAGGATTTCCTGCTTTACCTATTCCAACTATTTTTCCATCTTTTATACCAATATCAGCCTTAACAATCCCCCAGTAATCAAGTATTAATGCGTTAGTTATTACTAAGTCTAAATCTCCACCTTTACTAGTTCCTGTAGCTGATTGACCCATACCATTTCTAAGACTTTTTCCACCACCAAATTTACATTCATCTCCATAAACTGTGTAGTCTTTTTCTACTTCTATAAATAAATCTGTATCTCCAAGTCTTACTTTATCTCCAACTGTTGGACCATACATTGATATATACTTACCTGCTTCTATTTTTTGACTCATATTTATCACCTACCTTATTATTTAATAAATCCTTTTATTTTTGCATTATCTAACGATCTTTTTATAGTAGTGTCATTTATTTGTGCTTCTGTCAATCCATTAAACCCAAATACTCTTTGACTACCACCAAACATTACTAAGTTTACTTCTTTTTCTTCTCCTGGCTCAAATCTAACCGATGTTCCTGCTGCTATATCTAGATGCATACCATAGGCTTTTTCTCTATCTAATTTCAATGCTTTATTAACTTCAAAAAAATGATAATGAGATCCAACTTGTATAGCTCTATCTCCCGTATTTGCGACTTTCAAAGTTATTGAATTTCTACCTTCATTTATAGTTATTTCTTTTCTAGCTGGTTTTATTTCTCCTGGTACCATAATTTTCACCTCTTTTTATTGAATTGGATTGTGTACAGTTACTAATTTAGTTCCATCTGGAAATGTTGCTTCAATTTGAACTTCATGTAAAACTTCAGCAACTCCTTCCATAACATCCTCTTTAGTAAGCATTTTTGTTCCTAAGTTCATTAACTCTGGTACTGACTTTCCTTCTCTTGCCAATTCTAAAAGTTCAGATGATATAAGTGCAGTTGACTCTACAAAGTTTAATTTTATCCCTCTATTTTTTCTGTCTTTTGCTAATTCTCCCGCACAGTGTAATATTAATTTTTCAATTTCTTTAGGTGTTAATCTCATAAATGCCTCCTTTTATTGGAATTTTTTACAAATTAATTATTTACAATTTTCAGTTTATTTATTCTAATTTTCAACTCAATTAATTACAATAATAAAAAATTTTTTGCTTTAACAACGTGTCGTCTAATATTTAAAAATGTATTTTTTAATTTTTATTTGATAGTAAAATTTATTTAATTTGCATTACAAAATCAAAATATGAAAAGCTATTAAGTATAAATTTATATTTATAGTTTTTAAATCTGATTGAATAGAGTGAAAAAAAATGATTATTCATGGTGATATTGCATTTATGATTATATCTACCGTTCTTGTTTTGATTATGATCCCAGGGTTAGCATTATTTTATAGAGGCTTAGTTGAGAGAAAAAAATTCTTTAACTATAATGTTCTAATGCTTTATCTCAATAGGTATTGTTACAGTTTTATTGATATTTGGTGAATTTGGCATGGTATTCGAAAGTGATATCAGTGGTGTTATTCTTTATGTATCAATTAATATTCGCTATAATTACTACACCTTTTATGACAGGAGATTTTGCTAATAGAATTACTATTGTCAGATGGATAAAAGTATTAATAATACATATTACTGCAGGTTTTGGATGTGTAGCAGGCATACGCGTCTTAGGAAATAGGGCAGTAAAAAATGATAAAGAACCTTTTAACTTAGGTCTTGTTTCAGTAGGTGCTGGTATTTTACTATTTGGATGGTTTGTTTTTAATGCAGGTAGTTCATTGGCCGCAGCTGATACTTCAACTATAGTGTTTACAAATACAGGTGTTGCAGGTGTATTTGGTATGATTACATGGAGTATTTTTCACTATATAGAACATAAAAGATTTTCATTTTTAGAAATGATTTTAGGGCAGTCACTAGTCTTGTAACTATTACTCCATGTGCGAGATATGTTACACAATATAGTTCAATATTTATAGGTATTTTAGGTGCCATAGTTTGTTTCTTCTTTGATTTAACCTCATAATTTAATTATACATAAAAAATACACCCTATTTAAGGGTGTGTATATATTAGTTATTAAAATGTCTTTGTAATAATCCTAAGAATGCTTTACCATGTCTAGCTTCATCTTTACACATTTCATGAACTGTATCATGTATTGCATCAAGACCTAACTCTTTAGCTTTCTTAGCTATCTTTAATTTACCTTCAGTTGCTCCGTATTCAGCTTCAACTCTTGCTTCTAAGTTAGCCTTAGTATCAGCTACTACTACTTCACCTAATAATTCAGCAAATTTAGCAGCATGTTCTGCTTCTTCAAATGCTATTCTTTGGTAAGCTTCAGCAACTTCTGGGTATCCTTCTCTATCAGCTTGTCTAGCCATTGCTAAGTACATTCCAACTTCTGTACATTCTCCAACAAAGTTTGCTCTTAATCCTTCAAGTATTTCTTCATCTACACCTTGAGCTGCACCTATTCTGTGTTCATCAGCCCATTTTAATTCACCTTTCATTTCTTCAAACTTATCTGCCCCAACCTTACATACTGGACAAACTTCTGGAGCAGTCTCCCCTTCATGTATATATCCACATACTGTACAAACGAATTTTTTCATAATTATATTACCTCCAGCTATTAATATTTTTATTGATAGTTTATTATGTTATATATATACCTAATAATTTCATTCTTAAACATTATTTTTTATATTTTGTACACTATTTACTTTATTAATGTATACAATATACTTAATTCATATTTATTTATAAAAATATAAAGTAATATATTTATAGTATTATTTTTAGTTTTATAATGTTGAATTATTATTAAAACATATATATATTATTAAAAACAACTTTTTGCTGTATTTTCTTCTCTACATTTATTAACTAAAATATTAAATAGCTCTTTATATTTATTTTCAACTTTAGAAAATTCTATAAATTCAAAAGCAGGTTTACTTACTAAATGAGTATCTTTAGTTTGAAGTTTTTCATTCATATAATGAATAAATTCATTATAAAGCATTGCATCATCAACTAAAGATATTAATTCTTCTTCCTCTTTTGTTAACTCTCTTCCTATATATTTTTCATATATAGTATTTTGCAATACTTCTTCTATTTTTAAGTAGTTTTGTAAATTTTTCTTAACTGGTCTTGTAATATCAGCTAAATATGCTTCACTAGCATCATGTAATAAACAAGCTAATGCTACAGTATTACTATAACCTCTTTTAATCGCTTCTTCGCAACAATATATGCAATGTTGTCCGACTGAATAAAATTCTTTAAAGTGACCATTAGCCCTACACATAAGAGAAAGTGCATGAGCAATATCTTCTATTAATATATCTTTTTCTTCAGGTTCAATTGGTGCAAGATGTATTTTTGAATAGGTTGTTATATAATCTGCCATATTATTTCTCCTTTATTAAATAAAATTCGCTTCGCTTGAGCGACGTGTCTGCAAAACACTTTATGTCGCTAAAGACTTCATCCGTTGCTTAAGCCACTATATGAGCTAAGTATTTTAAAATCTTTTTTCCGCTTAAAACCGGTTTATTGATATTACTTACATTCATAAGTTATCCACATGTTTTAGAGTGTATAATATACTTTAAGCGTAAAAAATACCAACTCTATATTAAATTGTATAAACTTTCCTCAAGGAAAATATATAATCAATTAATACAGCAGTTGGTAGAAACATTCATCCATTTTATGAATTTATATATGCTTTGTTAAGCACATTTTACTATAGATTATATTTTCTGTCAATTAATATAGCTTATACACTGTTTTATATGATATTAACATACATAAAGCTATAGTTATTGGAAATAATACGGGAATATATACAGTAGCTATAAATACACATATACATAAAGCTAATGATAATAATATATTTAAAACTTTTTTATTTCCAATAATAATACTTTTTAATATTAAATCAATTGGATTTTTATCATAATTAGTAAATATTACGCCTATTGCTAATATACTTTCTATCATTATAAATATACATAACCCTGTCAAGATAAAATTCTCTCTGTAAAACATATTAATTGCAAAATTTCCAAAAGCTATTAATATCCCTAATAAGGTATTAAATCCTAACATATGACTTAAAAAATTTTCTTTAAAGTTATTTAAGTATAATATAAAAATATTATGTGAACTCCCATATTCTAATTCTTCAATGCACTTAAGACCTGCATAAGTTGCAGGCCCTAAGGTTACCAAAGGAATTGAAAATATCATCCACAGTAAATTTATAACTATTAAATCATAAAGCTTAGTTCCTATCTCCCAAATTTTACTGTCTATAATTTTCATATTTCCTCCTATTTAATTGCACTATCTACCATACCTTGAACAAATTGTTTTTGTAGTAGTAAGTATATTATAACTACAGGTATTATAGCTATTAAAGCTGATGCTGCTGCTGCATTTAAGTTTGATGAATTTTGAGAGAAAAATGATGATACAGCTAGCGTTAAGGTTTTCATCTCTGGAACCTGTAATATGTATAATGGGAATTGGAAATCATTCCATACATTCACTCCTGTTAATATTACTACTGTAGCAGTTACTGGCTTTAAAAGCGGAAGCACTACTTTATAAAAAGATTTAAATCTACTGCATCCATCTATAGATGCAGCTTCTTCTAAATCAACTGGTATAGTACTTATAAAATTACTATATAAAAATATACTAAGTGGTAATCCCATAGTTACTGTTATTACGATTATTCCCCAGTATGTATTTATTGCTCCTATTTTTGTAAGTAATGAATAAAGAGGAACTAACATACTTAAAGGAGGTATCATCATAACTGCTACAACTAAGTTTAGCACTACGGAATTCGTCTTCGTTTTTATACGAGCTAATGGGTAAGCTGTTGTTGCTCCAATTAATGCTATAATCAATACACTTATTACAGTTATTATTATACTATTATACATTGCAGTTATTAATCCACCTTTTTCAAGTGCATAAGTAAAGTTTTCTAAATGAATTTCCTTTGGAAATATCCATCTAGAAGATAGATCTGTCATTGGCTTTAAAGCTGTTGTTATTAATATATAAAATGGTATTAAGTGAAATAGTGATATAACTATTGCTACTACACTTCTTAATATATTTGATTTTTTCTTCAATTTACGCCACGTCCTTTCTATCAAGCACTTTATTAAGCACTAATGTTGTCACTAGTATTATTATAAATAGCATTATACCTATAGCAGCTGCATATCCTGCACTTTGAGAATTAAAATATGTATAATTTATTAAAGTTGATAGTGAGTGAGTAGTGTACCCTGGACCACCGTTAGTTAATGCTTTTATAGCATCAAATAATTTTAATCCACCTATTAAGTTTAAAGTAACACTAGTTACTATTGCTGGTTTTAATAAAGGTAAGGTAATATTTTTAAATTGCTGTAACTTTGTTGCTCCATCTAATCTTGCTGCTTCATAATACATTTCTGATATATTTTGAAGCCCAGCTAAGTATATTACCATTGATACCCCACAAAATTGTAGAGAGTTTATTAACACTATAATCCAAACCATTAATTTCCCATTTGCTATAAAATCTATGGGCTCTATACCTAAAGCTATTAATATATCATTTATAGCTCCACCATTATACTGTAATAAGAAATACCAAATATATCCCATGATTACTGATGCAACCATTATAGGTAGATATATTACAGTTCTTGCAAATCCTCTACATCTGAACTTATTGTTTAAAAATACTGCATAAGAAAGTCCTATTATTTGCTGTATTATAGTACTTCCAACACCATAAAGAAATGTATTTTTTAGTGCTATTATCACATTCTCATCTTTAAATAGTGATTTATAATTTGAAAATCCTATATAACTATATTCTTGTGAGTATCCATTCCAGTTTGTTAAAGATATTCTAACTCCATCTAAGAATGGATATATAACAAATATCACAAACAATACTACTGCTGGCATATACATTAAATTTATCAAATTCTTCTTAGGTGATTTTTTATTTAAGGATTTACTTTCTTTTTTTGTTTGAGTATTTTTAGTAGTTTTATGTCTTCCTACTGCTTGCATTACTATTCCCCCTTATTAAATTACACCCTATTTTAAACGTTCATAATTTGCTTTTGCTTGTTGCACTGCCTTTTCAACAGTTAATTCATTAGTTAAGATTCCTGTACCTGTTGAGCATAGAGTTTCCCACATTCCACTTGGTAAATATTCTCTATCAAAATATGGTACTGTTTCAACATCCTTATATTTATCATAAAACTCTCCTAATTTACCTAAATCACTACTTCCGTTTGTAAGACCTGCTGGAGCTATATTTGATGTCGCTAGTATTTCTATATTTTCTGGTTTCGCTAAATAATCTACATACTTTAGTACTGCTTCTTCATTTTTTGTGTCTTTCCAAACGCCTATAGCCATTTTTTCACCTGCTATTAAAGTAGGTTCATCCCCTTCGTAATATGCTGGAACTGGCATAAATCCTAAATTTGCATCTGGATTAAAGTTCCAAGCTTCACTTATAGCTTGACTTCCAACAAAAGAAAATGCTGCTTGACCTTGTGCTAATGCTTTTGAAGTATCTGCATAAGTTGAAGATACCTTGTCTACATTAAAGTATTCTTTTTCATTCATAGTTTTTAACATTTCAACTACAGGAGTCCACTTTGACCAGTCAAAACTTCCATCTTTTAATGATTCTGCTTCACTATTATTTTCATCTGTTACTAAAACTGGAGGAGCTATATATTCAAATATATTACCAACAGTCCAAGTTTCTTTACCTCCTACATGTATTGGAGATACACCTGTTGATTTTACCTTTTCACAAGCTTCATAAAAATCATCCCAAGTTTTTATGTCATCTACATTAACCTTTGCTTTATCTAATACATCTTTGTTATATGCAATACCGGCTATATCCATATCTGTAGGTAGTACAAAGAAGTTTCCTTCTTCATCTGTTATAACAGGCTTTATTTGTTCTGATACGTTTTTAGCCCATTCTCTATCATTTAATGGTCTTAAATATTCACTGTATCTATTTACAGACCATCCATGTGTAGTCCATAAATCTGGTAAGTCATTTGCTGCCATTTTAGTTTTCATCATTTCTTCAAATCCACTAGCCCCTATTAAAAGCTCTACATCTATATCTGGATTTTCTTTTTCAAATTTTTCAGTGACTTCTTCAAATGCAGCTGTTATTTTTTCTTGTGGTGCTGTTCCTATTTGAAATACTACCTTTGTTTTATCACCTTTATTTGCTGTATCATCTTTACTTGATGTACAACCTGTTAAGCTACTTACCATTAATCCCATTACTAAAGTAAGACTCATTACCCTTTTTGCATATTTCATAGAAATCATCCCCCTATAAATTTATTTAACTTTTTTTAATCTCCACATCTTAGCTTGATAGTCTCCTTTTAACTCAGGAACATTCAAACCAATATTCATTAGTTCATCTCCACCAACTATTATGTTTTCTCCCAATATTTCATATTTTGAACTTTCATCTAATCCTACAAGTTTTAAAGAAATAAACTTAGAGTTAGGTTTTGCTAATGTTCTTACAAAGCTAACTATAATTTCTTCACAATCTTTAGATATAAACATCCAAGCTACATCATTGTTTTCAAATGGACTACTTAATCTGTAACATTTACCAAATTGTATAGTCTCTCTTATTTCTTTGTATAGTTTTACTTGTTCTTTTATAATTTCTTTTTCACTTTCAGGAAGCTTAGTTATATCTAACTCATAACCAAAATTTCCACTCATAGCAACTACTCCCCTAGTTTCTATAGGTGTTATCCTATCAACTTGATGATTAGGAACAGCAGATACATGGCATCCTATAGATGCATTTGGATAAACCATACTTGTTCCAAATTGTATCTTTAATCTTTCTATAGCATCTGTGTTGTCACTAGTCCAAGTTTGTGGCATATAGTATAACATTCCTGGGTCAAACCTTCCCCCTCCACCTGAACAACTTTCAAATAATACATCAGGAAATCTTGTAGTTATTTCCTCTAAAACTTTATATAAACCTAGTATGTATCTATGTGCTACTTCTCTTTGTCTATTAGCTGGTAATTTAGCAGAACCTATCTCTGACATATTTCTGTTCATATCCCATTTTACATAAGAGATTGGAGCTGATGATAATACCTCACTTATTTTTTCTATTATATAATTACAAACATCTTCTCTTGAATAATCTAATATTAATTGTCTTCTAGCTTCAGATCTATTTCTTCCTGGAATATGAATACACCAGTCTGGATGTTTTTTGTAAAGTTCACTTATTGGTGATACCATTTCAGGTTCAAACCACAACCCAAATTGTAATCCCATTTCATTTATTTCTGTTGCCAATTTATTTAATCCACCTTTTAGCTTCTCTTCATTAACAAACCAATCACCTAAAGATGAGTTATCATCATCCCTTTTTCCAAACCATCCATCATCTAATACAAACAATTCCATTCCTAGGTTTGTAGCTTCCCTCGCAATTTCTTTTATTTTTGTTTCATTAAAATCAAAATATGTAGCTTCCCAGTTATTTATAAGTATTGGTCTTACTTCATCTCTATACTTACCTTTACATAAACGTTTTCCATAAAGACAATTATAAATATGGCTCATACCTGTTAATCCTTCATTTGAGTATACAAGCACAGCCTCTGGTGCTGTAAATTCTTCTTTTGATTTTAAAAGCCATGTAAAATCAAATGGATTTATACCTATTTGAGCTCTTGCATTTTCATACATATCAACTTCAACGTTAGCTAAAAAGTTTCCACTATAAATCAAACTAAATCCATATACTTCTCCATGTTGTTCTGTTGTATCTTTTCTAACTAAAGCCATAAAAGGATTTTGAGCATGGCTACTTGAACCTCTTCTACTTTCAATACTTTGACTACCACTTCTTATTTCTTTTCTTATTATATGTCTTTCTCTAGCCCAAGCCCCTGACAATTGTAAAAGCTCATAATCGCTATCTCTAAAATCAACATTCGCGCTTAAAACTCGATTTATATTAACATCTTCATTAGATTCATTTATAATTTTTACACTTCTTGTTATTGCATCAAACTCTTCAAAAACACTATAGCTTAATATAAGCTTTACATTTTTTAAAGAATCAACTAACGTTAACTCAAGAGTCATTGCTTCATTTTCATCTTCAACATAAGTTGCTGGTAAATTATTTAATTTATTCTTACCTGCATATATATTATGTGATTCATATCTAAAATCTGTAGCACTTGTACCATCTGAAAACTGCAATTCAACTGCTGGCGTTCTTAAATCTGTACTACCATATCCTGGATATTCTTGAGGTGTCATTTCTAACATAAAATCATCTATATTATCTGTATTTGTTAAAAAACTTCCCCAATTTTTACTTCTTAGTACATAATCTAAATTTTTAGCCTTTATTTTTTTCCCCCAGTAAACATGGGCTACATGATTAGAATCTAGCACTTTTAAAACGTAGCTAGTTTTTGATGTAGATAAATTAAAAGTCTTGCTACTTGCGTCATAAACTATTGCCATTTTATAAATTCCCCCTGTATTTTATTTACTAATTTTTTCTTTATATCTAGTATTGTATATTTTTATGTATTAAAATAATATATACATATGTTAACAAAATATGGTTTTATGTTATATTAAAATAAACAAAAGGGGTTTTTATATGTCATCATATATATATTTCGAAGACGATGGAATTAAATATTTAGAGTCAACAAAAAAAGAATATGTAGATTTATGTTTATGTTTTTGTGGAATAGAGGTTTGTAAATCTTCTCATAGTTTTGGGCCTGCAATAAGAGAACAGTATATTATACATTATATACTTGATGGAAAAGGAATCTATAAAGTTGGTGATAAAGTATATAATTTAGAAAAAAATCAAGGATTTTTAATATGCCCTGGTGACTTAACTTACTATGAAGCGGATAATGATGATCCTTGGACCTATATATGGGTTGCATTTAATGGTATAAAGTCAGAACAATATTTAAAATATGCTAATTTAAGTCACGAAAATTTAATATTTGAAAGTAATCATAAAGAATTACTTAAAGACTATGTTTTAGATATGTTAAAAATAAATAGAATGCGTAATTGTGATGAGTTAAGACTTCAAGGCTTATTATACTTATTTTTAAGTACTATATCAGATTCAGTTGATTATAATGTTTCTGAAAATAAAGATCTTTCTTATACATTATATATAGAAAAATCAATAGAATTTATAAATAATAACTTTGCTAATAATATAAAGGTAACTGATATAGCTAATTATGTTGGATTAAACAGAAGCTATTTATCTAGCTTATTTAAAAAAAGCTTAAATCTTTCTCCACAAGAATTCTTACTTAGTGTTAGAATGAATAAAGCTTATGAATTATTAAAAAAACTAGAACTATCTATAGGGGATGTTTCTAGATCAGTTGGATATATAGACCCTCTTACATTTTCTAAAACATTTAAAAAATATAGTGGCTATAGCCCTAAGCAATATAGAGAAAACCTCTATAAAAATAATTTATAATTAATAATATATTCATAAAAAAACTAGAGGTTAGTAAACACAATGATAACCTCTAGTTTTTTATCTATTTTATTTTCATTAGTTAATATAACTTATATAATTAAACTGTTTGTGTTTTATTATTTATATTATTTCTTCTTTTTTCTATTTCATTTAAAACATGATCTTTAAATTCACCATTTAATTTATAGAATTTCAAATACAATCCTAAACATGCTAACATTAATAACGATGGTATTACAAACATGATTACTTTCATTCCAATTATAGTTTGAGCACTTTGTACAGTATTTGGAACATAATTGATTATATTAAGCCCAATACCTACTATAAGACCACTAAATGCTGTAGCAAACTTAACTATAAACGTTTGCATAGAGAATATAATACTTTCACTTCTCTTACCAACTTTGTATTCTCCATAATCAACTGCATCACACAACATAACTGTTGTTGATGCTGATGAGAAAGCAAATCCTAAGTTATAAATAACTCCTGCTATGCATAATAATACTGAACTAGTAGATAAACTACTTATAAAAAGCATTGATGTAAATCCTATTACAGGCAGTAAACAAGCTAAAATATAAACTATTTTTCTTGATAGTTTGCTTACTAATTTAGGAAATATCATTAATGCACAAACTTGAGCTATTGTTGATAATCCTGTAAATACTGCATATAAACTTTCATTTTGTATTGCATATTTGAAAAAATATAATGCAAATCCTGCAACTAAAAATAATGCTATTTGATAAATTATTACTGATCCAATTATTACTAATAATTGATCATTTTTAAATAATATTTCAAATACACCTTTTAAAGTTATCTTTTCTTGATTTTCTACAATATTTCTTTCTTTTACATTAAATACTGTTATTAACGTTGATATAACAAATATTATAGCTATACCAACACCTAATCTAAAATATCCTATAGAGTTATTTCCTATTCCTAAAAATGATATTAACATTAACCCAAAAGTATTAACTGTTGAGCCGCCGATAGTTGCAAAAACTCTAGGTATAACCGACATCTTATCTCTCTCTGAAGAATCACTTGTAAATGACGGTATCATTGACCAGTATGGTATATCCATTATTGTATAAGTCATTCCCCATAATATGTAAGCAGCTGAGCAATATACATATACCATTTTCCCAGATAAAAATTTAGCTGGATTAATAAATAAAAATATAAGAACAACTGCATTTATTAATGTCCCGATTAAGAGCCATGGTCTAAATTTCCCCCACTTTGTATTAGTATTATCAACTATTTTTCCCATTATAGGATCATTAATTGCATCCCAAAATCTCGATACAAAGAACAATCCTCCTACAAAAACAGAAGATATACCTACTTCATCTGTAAAAAACATCATTAAATAAGTTGCTACAAAAGCATAAACTAAATCTTTACCAAAAGCACCTATTCCATAAGAATATTTTTCTCTAAAAGTTAGTTTCATTTTCAATTCCCCTTTTTATTTAATTTTATTCGATAAACTTTTTTAGTAGCTACATAAATATTTCAAATCCCCTAAAAATAACCTTGTTTTATACTATTTATGTAGATCCTAGATTATCCTTACTTATTGAGAGTAAATTTAACCCTTAAAATTCTCTATACTTCCCTATAGTTTACTTTATCCTCCTTTTTTTTACAATTAAAACCTTTTCCTTATATTGTAATTTTTGTTTATCTTTTTATAAATATTTTTATGTGTGCTAAATATGGTAAAATGTTAGTTTTATTAATTATTTTATTAAATTCTATATTTTTATGTCAATCGGTTGACATACTTTGTATAACTATCTATACTGAAAAAGTAAAGGAATTAATAATAGGGGGAATAAAATGTTTTCTTTTGATAACACATTAAAATTTAATAATAAGGAAATCGATGTATTTACTATTGGGGAATTATTAGTAGATATGATTTCAAATGATTATGATGATAGTTTTGATTGCAGTCAATATACTAAGCTCTTCGGTGGATCACCTGCTAACATTGCTATGAACATAAAAAGATTAGGAGGAAATTCTGCTTTGTCATCAGCAGTTGGAAATGATGGTTTAGGTGATTTTTTAATCAATCATCTAAAAAACAATAATATAGATACTAGGTATATTAGTAAGGTTGACAATTCTACTAGTATGGTTCTTGTATCAAAAAGTAAAACAACTCCAGTTCCAATATTTTATCGTGGCGCTGATTATGATCTTCAATATGATGATAATATTGAGTTTGCATTAAAAAACTGCAAAATAGTACATTTTTCTTGTTGGCCTATTTCTCAGAAAAACTCAAGGAAAACTATTGAAAAGGTAATAGATATGGCAAAAGAAAATAATATTCTTATTGGATTTGATCCAAACTATCATGAAATGATTTGGGAAAAGAATCACAATGGATTAGAGTATATAAAAAATATTATATCTAAAGTTGATATTATAAAGCCATCTGAAGTTGATGCAGAAAGAATCTTTGGATGTGATACTCCTGAAAACCAAGTTAAAAAATTTATAGATTTAGGAGCAAAACTAGTAATAATGACCCTTGGAAAAGATGGAGCTATTGTAACTAATGGAGATGAAACTCTTACATTTAAAACTTTCGCTACTGAAATAGTTGATACTACAGGAGCTGGAGATGCATTTTGGTCTGGTTTTTATACAGGATTAACAAAATCATACTCTTTAAAAGATTCTTTAAATCTTGGATTTGCAACAAGTGCTTTTAAGCTTAAACACGTAGGTGCAATCGCTAACCTACCTACTATAGAAGAAATTAAAGATATTTATAATATATAATATTGGGGGAATTTATAAATGGCAGTAAAAAATCAAGTTCAACTTATAACTTATCCAGACTCTCTAGGGGGAGATTTAAAAACACTTAATCAAGTACTTACAACATATTTTCCAAATACATTTAAGGGAGGTATTCACATACTTCCTCCATTCCCATCATCAGGAGATAGAGGATTTGCACCACTTACATATTTTGAAATTGAACCTAAATTTGGTACATGGGAAGATATAAGAAAAATAGGAGAAAAACATGATGTACTTCTTGATTTAATGGTTAATCATATATCTAGACAATCAGTATTTTTTAAAGATTTTTTAAAAAACGGAAGAAAATCTAAGTATTCTAACTTATTCCTTACACTTGATAAAATATGGAGTGATTCAAAACCAGTTCAAGAAGATATATCTAAAATGTTTTTACGTAGAACTACTCCATACTCTACTTTTACAATAGAAAGTACTGGTCAACAAGAAACTGTATGGACTACATTTGGAAAAGAAACTCCATCTGAACAAATAGATTTAGATATTAATGCTCCAGAGGTTAAACAATTGCTTACAGATTTCTTGACTAACTTTAGCAAACAAAATGTTAAAATTGTTAGATTAGATGCTGTTGGCTATGTAGTGAAAAAAATAGGTACAAGTTGTTTCTTCGTTGAACCAGAAATTTATAAATTTTTAGATTGGGTCACTGAATTAGCTACTTCCTTAGGTATAGAACTATTACCTGAAGTACATGCACATTATACAACACAATTTAAATTGGCTAAACATGGTAACTGGATTTATGACTTTATATTACCATATATGATACTTGAAACATTAATAAATAAATCAAGTAATAGACTTTATAGCTACTTAAAAGTTCGTCCTCATAAACAATTTACTATGCTAGATTGTCATGATGGTATACCAGTTAAACCTGACTTAGATGATTTAGTTGAAACTAAAGCTGCTCAAAAAATAGTTGATGTTTGTGTTGAAAGAGGATCTAACTTAAGTTTAATATACTCTGATGCTCATAAAAATAAAGATGGATTTGATGTTCATCAAATAAGATGTTCATACTACTCTGTTTTAAACTGTGATGATGATGCTTACTTAGCTGCAAGGGCTATACAATTTTTCGCGCCGGGTATACCTCAAGTATACTATGTTGGATTATTAGCCGGTAAAAATGATGATGAAATGGTAAGATTAACTGGTGAAGGTCGTGAAATAAACAGACATAACTTTACTATTTCAGAAATAGAAAAAGAAGTTCAAAAACCAGTTGTACAAAGATTACTTAAACTTATAGATTTTAGAAATGATTATTCTGCATTTAATGGTGAATTTATTATAGAAAATGCTAAAGATAATGAGATTAAACTTACTTGGAAAAATGAAGATAAGTATTGTACATTAAATATTGATTTAGATACATATAAATCAGTTATAGAATATATAGATGAAAATAAAAATGTTGTATTATACAATATATAGTTATAGTTTCATTTAAGTTTTAGTATCCTATTTATTTACAATTTTTATAAAATTATATAGCTAAAATAAAATTTAATTTTTATATAAAAGATATAGTTGTAAGATTTAAATTATAATTACAACTATATCTTTTTATGTTAAGAGATAATAATTATATTTTTATATAGAATGTGTCAAATAGTATGTATAAAAGTTTATTTATTTAAAAATAAGTTATTATGTACTTACTCAAAATCTCTAAACTATTATGGTATAATATACTAATTAAGTAAGACAAAGGAGGTACTTTTTTGGCTAATATAAAAGATGTTGCAAAGGAAGCTGGCGTATCCGTAACAACAGTATCTAGAGTTATGAACGATAGAGGATATATATCTGAAAAAACTAGAAAAAGAGTATATGATGCTATGGAGAAGATAGGATATCATCCTAATGAGTTGGCAAAAAATTTCTTTAGACAAAAAACTAATATAATCGGATTAATACTTCCAGATATAAGTATTAGCTTCTATGCTGAAGAAACTAAATATATATAAGAACATTTATATAAAAATGGATATAAGCTAATGTTATGTAATGCATATAATAGTAAAGAAAGAGAAAAAGAATATATAAATATGCTGCAAAGAAATAAAGTAGATGGAATTATAATAGGAAGCCATACCTTAGAAATTGAAGATTATTTAAAAATAGACATGCCTATAGTAGCATTAGATAGATATTTAGGAGAAAATATTCCTATAGTATCTGCTGACCACATACAAGGTGGTATTTTAGCCGCTAATCATTTAATAAATTGTGGATGTAAAAATGTAGTTCAATTTTCAGGAACAAATGTATTAAATTCTTCTGCTAATAAAAGACATATATCATTTGAAAAGGTAATGGATGATAATAAGGTGACTGTTCATACTATCGAAATGGAATTAAATACTTTTTCAAAGGAACAAAACTTACATTACATAGATTATATGTTTAATAACTATAAAGATATTGATGGTGTATTTACAACTGATAATATGGCTATTTTAGTTATAAAAGAATGTTACAAAAGAGGCATAAATATTCCTAAAGATTTAAAAATAATTGGATATGATGGTACAGAAAGTTCAGAATTATTTATTCCTACTCTAACTACTATAAAGCAACCTATTAAGGAAATTTGTATTGATGTAGTTAATAAATTGATTAAATTAATCAATAATGAAAGTGTTAGACTGGAATCAAATCATACTGTTACTCTTATAGAAGGTGAAACTACTTAGATATATTATAGTGTATATTTTTGTTTTTATACGGTATTTTTTAATTTAATCTTGACTTATCTTATCTACTTTTCTATTATAGATATATAAATATTTCATTTGAGAAGAGGACAAATATGAGAGAATTCTATATGAGACACAGAAACAGTATTATAATGTTTCTTAATATAATGATTATTTCTTTAGGTGTCTTTGCAAAAGATACTAAATTTATAATTATCGGTATACTTTTAGCAGCACTTTCTTTCTATGTTATTTCTTTAGAAAAGAAAGCTGAAGAGCAAAAAGCTAGAGAAAAGGCCGAAAGAAAGGCTTTAAGAAATGCTGAAAAGTTTAGAAATAGAGGAAAGAAAAAGAAGAAAAAATCTAAGAAAAGAAAATAATATTTAAGCTCCTATTTGATAGGAGCTTTTAATATAATATCCTTAAACGAAAAAATGCATCCTTATAAAAATAAAAGGATGCATTTTATAATCTATATTACTTTGTGAAATGTCTTTCTAATAATCCTAAGAATGCTTTACCATGTCTAGCTTCATCTTTACACATTTCATGAACTGTATCATGTATAGCATCAAGTCCTAATTCTTTAGCTCTCTTAGCTATTTTTAATTTTCCTTCAGTTGCTCCGTATTCAGCTTCAACTCTTGCTTTTAAGTTAGCTTGAGTATCTGCAACAACAACTTCTCCTAATAATTCAGCAAATTTAGCAGCATGTTCTGCTTCTTCAAATGCTATTCTCTTATAAGCTTCAGCAACTTCTGGGTAGCCTTCTCTATCTGCTTGTCTACTCATTGCTAAGTACATTCCAACTTCTGTACATTCTCCAACAAAGTTTGCTCTTAATCCTTCTAATATTTCTTCATCTACACCAGCAGCTACACCTATTCTGTGCTCATCTGCCCACTTCATTTCACCTTTCATTTCTTCAAACTTATCAGCACCAACTTTACATACTGGACATACTTCTGGAGCAGTTTCTCCTTCATGTATATATCCACATACTACACATACAAATTTCTTCATAATTTTTCTCCTCCTAATATAAAATAATCAATCTGATTTATTTTTATTGTTTATTTTCCTATATTTCATATATACCCCTTGAAATATACTTTAAACAATAAATATTAATTTTTTAATATTTACAAGCATATTTTAGCATATTTTACCTTTTTTTATCAATGATTTATTTTTACTTCTTTTATTAATTTTTAATAATCATACTATAATTTTTTATTATATACTAAGTCCACTTCTAAATTGACTATTATAAAGATTTGCATAGAACCCTTTTGCTTCTAAAAGTTCATCATGAGTTCCTTTTTCAATTATTTCTCCATCTTTTACTGCTAAAATAACATCTGCATTTCTTATAGTACTTAATCTATGGGCAATTATAAATGTAGTTTTACCTTCCATTAAATTAACCATAG
This sequence comes from Romboutsia ilealis, assembly GCF_900015215.1. Taxonomy (NCBI): domain Bacteria; kingdom Bacillati; phylum Bacillota; class Clostridia; order Peptostreptococcales; family Peptostreptococcaceae; genus Romboutsia; species Romboutsia ilealis. The sequence continues at coordinate 1,358,069 of NZ_LN555523.1, forward strand.
CATTTTGTATGTGTACCTCTGTTCTAGTATCTATAGATGAAGTAGCCTCGTCAAGTATAAGTATTGATGATTTAGAAAGTATCGCTCTAGCTATAGCTAATAGCTGTCTTTGACCTTGCGATAAGTTACTTCCATTATCACTAAGTACAGTATCATAACCATCTTCAAGTTGCATAATAAAATGATGCGCATTTGCAAGTTTTGCTGCCTCTATTATTTCTTCATCAGTTGCATTTAAATTACCATATTTTAAGTTCTCTCTTATACTTACTGAGAATAAATAAGTATCTTGTAGTACTACTGCAACTGATTTTCTTAAACTTTCCATAGTTATATTATCTATATCTATACCATCTATAGTTATAGTTCCGCTATCTATATGATAAAACTTGTTTAGTAGATTTATTATAGTAGTTTTACCAGAACCAGTAGGACCTACTATTGCTATAGTTTGACCTTTGTGTGCAGTTAAGTTTATTTTATTTAAAACTTTCTTATTTTTATTATAAGAGAAATCAACGTTTTCTAACTTAACTTCACCATCTAAGTTTTCTACATCTACAGCATCTGATTTATCTACTTCTGATTCTTCATCCATTACTTCAAATACTCTTTCTGCACCTGCTAATGCACCTTGTATTGTATTTGATATATTAAGTATTTGATTTATAGGTTGGTTAAAGTTTCTCATATATAATATTATCGAGAATATTACCCCAACAGTTATATCCATACCTTTTAAAAGAAATACTCCACCGCAAATAGCTAATATCAGATATGTTAAGTTATTTATAAAGTTATTTATAGGTCCCATAAATCCTGATAGAGCTTCTGCTAGTATTGAATATTTAGTTATATTTTTATTTATCTCACTAAACTCTTTCTTTACCTTTTCTTCTTGAGAAAATAATAAAACAGCTTTTTGTCCTGATACCATTTCTTCTATATACCCATTAAGTTGACCTAATCCACTTTGCTTTTTAACAAACAGTGGTTGAGTACATTTTACTAAAGCTCTAGTTGCTAATATTGTAATAGGTGTTGTAATTAATCCTATTATAGTCAATGTTTTATTTAACATAAGCATTGCTATAAGCATACCTACTATATTTATAACACCTGATATTAATTGAGTTATACTTTGTGACATAGTCATATTTATATTATCTATATCATTTGTAAGTCTACTCATTAAATCCCCACTTGAGTGAGTATCAAAATATTTTAATGGTAAATGTTGCATTTTTTCATATAAATCTTTTCTTATTTCTGCTGAAGTTTTTTGGGCTATACTTACCATTAATCTATTTTGTATAAATGTAGATAATGTTGCTACTAGGTACATAAATATAAGTACTATACATATTCTAAATAAACCACTTATATCTCCTACTGATATATATTTATCTACTATCTCTCCATTTAATTTTGTACCCATTATACTTACTAATGTTGTTATTACACAAAATACAAATATAAGCATAAGAGATAATCTTTTATTTCCTATATATTTTAATATTCTAAAAGTTGTTTCTTTAGGGTTATTTAATTTTTCATTACTCTTTTCAAAATTTATTCCTGGTCCTCTTCCTATTCTTGGTTGTGGTACTGATTTAGCCGACACTCTCAAGCACCTCCTCACCTAATTGTGATATAGCTATACTTCTGTATATTTCACTAGTTTTTAATAATTCTTTATGTGTTCCTATATTGGCTATTTTTCCATCATCCATTACTATTATCTTATCTGCATCCATAACACCTGATATTCTTTGTGCAATTACTATAACAGTAGAATCTTTCATAGTTTCTTTTATAGAATTTTGAAGCTTTGCTTCTGTAGCCATATCTAATGCACTTGATGAATCATCCATTATAAATATTTTGGGATTTCTTATTAAAGTTCTAGCAATTGAAAGACGCTGTTTTTGTCCTCCTGATAAGTTTTTAGCTCTTTGTTCTACTTCACTGTCAAATTTATCTTCTTTATTGTTAATGAATTCATAGGCTTGAGCATTAACTGCGCTATCAACTATCATATCTTTAGATGCATTTTCATTACCAAATCTTATGTTACTTTCAATAGTTCCGCTAAATAGTATATTTTCTTGAAGTACTATTCCTATATTTTCTCTAAGTTGACTTAAAGATATATCTTTTATATTAGTTTTACCTATTAAAATTTCACCTGAACTTACATCGTATAGTCTTGGTATTAAATTTACAAATGAACTCTTTCCACAACCAGTTGATCCTATAATTCCTATAGTCTCTCCTTGTTTAGCCGTAAAAGATATATTTTCTAATACATTTTCACTATGTTCATTGTATCTAAATGATACATTTTTAAATTCAATATCAAAGTTTTCTATTACCTTAGTATTTTCTTTATCTTTTATACTAGTTTCAGTTTCAAATACTTCATTTATTCTTGTAGCTGATGCTTTAGCTCTTGAGTAACCTATCATTATATTTATAACCATTACTACAGAACCCATTATTTGAAGTAAGTAATTAATAAATGCTACTATTTTACCTATTTCTAAGTCTCCCGCATTTACCATATTACCACCAAACCATAATACAGAAACAACAGTTAAATTCATTATTAATGTAGCCATAGGCCATAGTATTAAGTTCATATTTTGAGATTTTATACTAGTATTAGTTAATTCTTCGTTTGCTTCTATAAATCTACTTTTTTGAGTATTTTCTATTGCAAATGCCTTTATTACCTTAACTCCTAGTATACTCTCCCTCATTACGGTATTTACATTATCTATGTTTTGTTGAACCTTAGTGAACAATGGTAATAATTTTTTTAATATAAACAATACTGAAACTGTAATTATTGGTATCGCTATTAAAAATATAGTAGATAATTTAGGACTAAGTATATAAGCCATAATTATCCCACCAATTGCAGTAAGAGGTGCCCTTACCATCATTCTAAGTGCCATATTAGTCATCATTTGTATTTGTGTTACATCATTTGTAAGTCTTGTTATTAGTGATGAGGTTTTAAGTTTATCTAACTCTATAAAAGATAGTGTTTGGATTTTATCAAATAATCCTTGTCTTACCTCTTGCCCTAAATTCATAGATGCAACTGCTGCTAAATATGAACATGCAGATCCTGCTATTAAACCAACTATTGACGCAATAACCATTTGTATACCTATATAAAGTACATAGTTTAAGTTTCCATTTGCAACACCTGTATCTATTATTTTAGATAATAATGTTGGTTGTAGTAAGTCCATTGCAACTTCTAAAAACATTGCTAATGGTGCAAGTATTGCACATACAATTGCTGATCCTTTTAAATACTTAAACAATTTTATCAAAGTCAATCTCCTCCTTGTATTTAATTAAAATTTATCTTTTTTTCTTTTTGCTAAGTTTTCATATAATCTATTTAAAGTATTTATAGCGTCAATTCTTTCTTTTTCTGAAAATCCATCAAAGCAAATTTCATCTAATTTTAAAAATACCTTTTCAACCTTTTTTTGAGCTTCTATTCCTTTTTCAGTTAAAAATACATTTAATATTCGTTTATCTTTTGGATTTCTTTCTCTATATATAAGCTTTTCTTTTTCCATAGATGATAATATACTCGTAACCGTAGCTGGCTCTATTTTACAACAAGAAGCAATCTCTCTTTGGCTACAACCAGGATGATTAATAATAAAATCTAATAATTTTGGTTTTCCCTCTGTTAAATTTACTTTTTGAAATTCTATTTTTGCCATTTTTCTATGAGTTTTATTTAATCTTATTAAACTACCATGTAATGAATTTGCCCTTATACCTTTTTTAAACATAATCTTCTCTCCACTTCAAATTCATTAGATATCTAATCATTAGATGTCTAACTATTTATATACTATCAAATCTCAAACTTTATGTAAAGGAAAAATATTATCTTTTGAAACCTATTATCATCAACAATTTAATACAATTAAGTATAGTATTTACTCGAAATACACTTTAATTATTTAAAAGTTCTATTTTTTACTCTAAAATAAAAGAGTATGTTTACTTAAATTTAGTTAACATACTCTTTATTATTAAGTTAATTAATATAACTTACTCTTACTTTTTCAATTTTTTTATTACTAACTTTTACAACTTCTATATTAATATTATCTACATTTATCACTACTTTTTCATTAGATTTTGGTATTTCCCCTAATTTGGTTATTATATAACCATTTAAGGTATTATACTCACCTTCTTCTAACTCTAAATTAAAAGCTTCATTAAATTCATCAAGCTCTATACTACAATCAACTATAAATATACTTTCATTAATTTTTACAATATTGTTATTTTCTTTATCGTACTCATCTTCAATATCGCCAACAATTTCTTCTACTAAATCTTCCATGGTAACTATACCACAAAATCCACCATACTCATCGATAAGTATAGCCATGTGTATTTTGTTACCTTGTAAAATTTTAAATAATTCATTAGTTTTTTTACTTGTTGGAACAAAATATGGTTTATGCATTATTTCTTCTAAGTTAATATTCTCAAACCCTCTATCTTTTGCATGTATAAGTATATCTCTAACATGAACTATTCCTATTATATTATCGATATTATCTTTATATACAGGTATTCTTGAATAGTTAGAGTGTAAAAGTTTATCTATATTTTCTTCAACATCGTCATCTATGTTTATTGAAAAAGTATCTTTTCTAGAAGTCATAATATCTTTTGACCTTGTATCATTGAATTTAAAAATACTTTCTATCATATCTTTTTCATAAGTCTGTATTACTCCTTCTTCTTCAGATTTACATATTAACGATTTTATATACTCTTCAGATACTTTACCATTTTCTTTTTCTGATCTATATTTTTTTAATATATTAGATTTAATAAATGTACTAATCTTTAAAAATGGTCTAAGTAATATTGATAATATTGAAATTATTTTCTTTTGAATTGTTAGTAAAAATATTAATATTGGTTGATTTGAATGCCTATGGGAATCAGATTCCATACTAATTTTTTACCTCCTTTTTCTTACTAGATAATATGATACTATCACAATAAATGTGAGATTGCAATTAATAATTTATGTTAAAATTCATTGTATTAATATATATTATTCTTATCTATTTAATTGATTATATTATTTATCTGTTACTTTATTTATTATTTAATCAATTATAAATAAAATTATTTATATTATTGTAAAATCAATTCTTAAAATTCCCCTATATAATATATTTATAAAATGAATGAAGTTTATGAGATATAAAAGTTTTATTTGTAAACATCTTAATAAATATATTGTAAAAAAAAATGTTAGCATTTGCTAACATTTTTTATAATACACTTATTAATACCGCACCTTTTGATGCATATGTACCCATAACAGCTCCTACCTCTGATATCATAATACTTTTAAAATTATGATTTTTAAGCATCATTTCTTTTACTTTAAGTGCTTTATCTAAACAATTTGCATGTGCTATAGCTAATGATTTTACTTCACCTTTTTTAATTGAAGAACATACATTTTCAACTACTTTTTTTAGTGAATTATTATCTCCTCTAGCCTTATCACAAGGCTTAACTTCACCATTTCCTATTTTTACTATAACCTTAAAGTTTAAGGCATTTATAAGTTTACCAGCTATAGGATTTATTCTTCCCCCTTTTATCGCATTTTCTAAAGTTTCTAATGATCCATAAAATACTATATCATTTTTTAGAGATTCTATAATACTTACTATTTCATCTAAACCTTTTCCTTCTTCTGCTAATTGTGCTGCTTTAACTATTAAAAGTCCTTGACCTATAGAACCTGTTTCTGTATCTATAACTGCAACTTTTTTATTTGGATATTCTTCCTCAAACATGCTTTTAGCAAGTACTGCTGTTGAATATGTTCCTGATAACTTTGAAGCTAGAGTTATAACTAATATCTCCTCTTCCTCACCTTCATAACTTCTCATAAATCTTTCTGGTGAAGGGCAAGAAGTCTTTGGAAGAACTGGTGAATCAGCCATCATTTTATAAAATTCAGCTTTTTCAATCTCTCCATCTGCATATATATCATCTCCAAAAGCTATGTTAAGAGGTACTATTTCTATATTATATTTTTCAGCTATCTCATTATTTAAATCACAAGAGCTATCTGTTACTATTCTAATCTTTTTCATATATCTCACTCCATTTAATATTCTCATATCTTTTCAGTCGGTCAGTTGACCGTTTTTTTATTTTAATTTTATACTCAATCTATATTAAAGTCAATAATTAAAATTACCAATTATATAACATAAACTATAATTACATATAATTAATTGACAATAATATTTACTATATTTATAATTTACTTAGTAAAATGCGAAATTCTAGGATGGTATTTGTATGAAACAAAATAATATGAAAGAAACAATTTTATCAGCAGCTACAGATTTAATAATAAAACAAGGGATAAAGAACACTTCTTTAGCTGATATAGCTAAAGCCACAAATATAAGCAAAGGTACATTATATTATCACTATTCTTCAAAAAATGATTTAATATGCGCCATTGCAGATATGCATTTAGAAGCTATAACAAAATCAGTACTAGATTGTGTTTATGGAATAGGAACTGATGATGATTCTGTTAATATGGTAAATTTAATAATGGAAAAAATATCATCTATAGAAGGCAGAGGAAGAATACATATGTATCTCTTATGTGAAGCTATAACGGAAAATAATACTCTAAGAGAATCAATTAAAGTTAAGTATTTTGAATGGAGAAATACTCTAAAACAAGAAATTTCTAAGGCCGTTAAGGATAATACAGACGCTGAAGCTCTTTCCTTTTTATTGGTAGCTGTAGTGGATGGTCTTGTTGTTCAAGGTATTTTAAAATCTGAAACTATTCCTTATGAAAGAATTGCTAGTTTCTTATTAAAAAGCTGGTTATAAAAATTTAATTAACTTTAGTAATTATAAAAAAAATTTATATACACCACTAGATACTTGCTAAAAAAGATGGTATATTAGACCATCTTTTTTAGTAAGTATCTAGTGATATATCCCACAATATTACTAAGTACTCTTAATTAAAATAATATTGTACATTTTATTAAACAATATTTTTATAAATAAATACTATATAATTTTATATACATCTATCTAAGTTTCATTAATAACCTATTAAAATATAGTTAACTTGATTAAATAAAAAAGCGGAGTATATCTCTACACTATTTCTTAATTCATTATTATTCTTAATCTATAGTTTTTATAACCCTACATGGATTTCCAACTGCAATAGTATTATTTGGTATATCTTTAGTTACAACACTACCAGAACCTATAATAACATTTTTACCTATCTTAACACCAGGATTTATCGTAGTCCCTCCACCTATCCAAGTACCATCTCCTATTTCTATATCCTTAGCAAATTCAAACCCTGACTTTCTAAGAGATGGTGATATAGGATGACCTGCTGTAAATATATTTACATTAGGACCTATTAATACATCATTTCCTATAGATACCTTTGCACAATCAAGTACTGTTAAATTATAGTTTGCATAAGAATTTTCGCCCCAGTGTATGTTATATCCATAATCACATCTAAAAGGTGGCTCTATATAAAATTTTTTTCCGACTGATCCAAATAATCCTCTTAATAATTTATCTCTTTTTTCTATTTCATTTGGCTTAAGCGTATTGTACTCATATAAAACTTCCTTAGCATACTGTCTTTCATCAGTTAATTCTTCACCAAAAGGTAAATACAATTCTCCCATTATCATCTTTTCTTTTTCTGTCATAATAATTATTCCCCTTATTATATTATTTTAATTTATATATTATAGCTTCATACGGTCTTAAATTTATTTTTTCTATATCTTTACTTGAATCCTTGTAGTTACTTAATAAAATTTCACAACCTTCATACTTTATAGACTTATCTAGTACAAATTCTTCGTCTTTGTCATAGAAGTTAGCTACTACTAATATTTTTTCATCATTTAATTCTCTTATATATGAAAATATTGAGTTGTGATCTTTATATAACAATTTAAAATCACCATATACAACTACATCTTCATTCTTTCTTATTTTTATAAGTTTCTTATAATGATTAAATATTGAGTTTTCATCTTCTAAATTATTCTTAACATTTATATCTACATAATTTGGATTAACCTTTAACCATGGTTTTACTTTACTAAATCCACCATTTAAGCTATCGTCCCATTGCATAGGAGTTCTTGCGTTATCTCTTCCTTTAGCATATATAGATTTCATTATATCTTCTTCTTTATAACCTTCACTTATACGCTCTTTGTACATATTTAAAAGCTCTATATCATTGTATTCATCAATACTATCAAATACCACATTAGTCATCCCTATTTCTTCCCCTTGATATATATACGGAGTTCCCTTTTGCATATGTAGTACGGTTGCTAACATTTTAGCACTTAACTCTCTGTATTCTTCGCTGTCATTTCCCCATCTTGAAACTATTCTTGGCAGGTCATGATTATTCCAAAATAAACTATTCCATCCTTCATTATCTAATTCAGTTTGCCACTTATTAAATACTTCTTTTAATTTTATAAAATTAAGAGGAGCTAAATCCCACTTAGTTTTACCTGGTATTTCATCTAAAGATATGTGTTCAAATTGGAATACCATACTAAGTTCATTTCTTATCGGGTTGCTATATAATTTAGCTATTTTAGGAGTAGCACCCCAAGTTTCACCTACTGTTAATAAGTCATATTTTCCAAAAGTGTTTATATTCATTTCATTTATGTATTCATGAAGCTTAGGACCATTAGCAGTTATTAACTTATCAGGTTCTTTTCCTACTAGGTCTATAACGTCTAATCTAAATCCACCTACTCCTTTATCTATCCAGAAATTTATCATATCGTATAACTCATTTCTAACTTCTTCATTTTCCCAATTTAAATCTGGTTGTTTTTTAGAAAATAAGTGTAAGTAGTATTCATTACTATTTTTATCTAACTCCCATGCACTTCCGCTAAATGTTGATTTCATTTCATTTGGCTCTTTACCATCTACTGGTTTTCTAAATACATAATAATCTCTATATTTACTATTTGGATTTTTCTTAGCTTCCATAAACCACTTATGTTCATCTGAAGTATGATTTAATACTAAGTCCATTAATATCTTTATTCCTCTATCATTAGCTTCTTTCAACAAATTGTCCATATCTTCCATCGTACCAAATTCATCCATTATATCCCTATAATCACTTATATCATATCCATTGTCATCATTTGGAGATTTATATACTGGTGATAACCATATTACATCTATCCCTAGTTCCTTTAAATAATCAAGTTTCGATATTATTCCTCTTAAATCCCCTATACCATCATTATTACTATCACAAAAACTCCTTGGATAAATTTGATAAACTACTGAATTATGCCACCATTTTTTCTCTAGCATATTCTCCCCCCCTATTTTTATTTAATTGTAATATATCTATAATGCTATTATAATAAAATAAAAGTATTAAATTCTATAAATATATTGATATTTAATAACATAAAACTGACTTTAAGGGGATTATTATGGTAAATGAAAAACTTGAGGAAAAAAGAAAACATGGTAATTTTTTATTACCTCTTGGAATTTATGATGTTGATTTAGGAGATAAAGAATATTCAATATCTGCCCATTGGCATAAAGAAGTCGAAATAATATTAGTAAAATCTGGTGAATTTAATTTACAAATTAATTCTGATTTTTATACTTGCAAATGTGGTGATATAGTTATTATAAATTGCGAAGAACTCCATTACTTAATTGCTAAAGAAAATGTGTATAGTGAATTTACAAGCTTAGTATTTGATGTTTCTCAACTAAATAGCTCTATACTTGACAGTTCATCAGTTAACTTTATAACACCTATTGTAAATAAAAAGTTTAAACTTCCAACAATAATAAATGAAAATTTTAGTATTTATAATAATTTAAAGGAAATAATTCTAAAAATTATTGAAGTTTATAGTCATAAATATTATGGTTTTGAACTAGAAATTAAAGCTTTAATGTTTAGTTTTTTTGCTAATATCTTTAAAGAGAACTTAGTAATAAAAAAAGATTCTACATTATCAGATGACAGTAAAATTTTTAAGATAAAAGATGTTATAAAATACATAGAAGATAACTATAGAAATGATATAAATATAAATACATTAGCTAATATTTGTCACTATAATGAATATCATTTTATGAGATTTTTTAAGAAATACACTGGTAAAACATGTATTCAATTTATAAAAAATTATAGACTTGAAAAATCATATAATTTACTTAAAACTACAGATTTATCTGTTACTCAAATCTCTTTTGATGTAGGATTTTCAAATGTATCCTATTTTATAAGAAGTTTTAAGGAAAAATATAAAGTCACACCTAAAGAACTTAGGTTAAGAGTTGATGATTCATTTAAAGTTTAACTATTGATATAATTATTGTTTATATATATCACATAGCTTTTATATTTTAAATTTATTATACGTAAAAATCCCTAGAATTTTCTCTCTAGGGATTATATAAAATAAGATTATTTTAAAACTACTTTCTTGAATTTTTTCTTTCCACGTTTTATAACCATACCGTCACCAGCTAAAGCATCTTTAGTAAATGTAGCTTTTACATCAGATACCTTTTCTCCATCTACAGTTACTCCACCTTGTTCTATGTTTCTTCTAGCTTCAGATCTAGTTGGTGCAAGTTCTGCTTTAACTAATAAAGATATTAAATCTATAGCTCCATCAGTTAAATCTGCTTCTTCTATTTCTGTTGTAGGCATATCAGCATGAGCCGCTCCTGAGAATAAAGCTCTTGAACTTTCTTGTGCTTTTATAGCTTCTTCTTCGCTATGAACAAGTTTAGTTAATTCAAATGCTAATACTTCTTTAGCTTCGTTTATTCTGTTTCCTTCCCACTTTTCTATTTCTTCTATTTCTTCAAGTGATAAGAATGTTAACATACGCATACATTTAAATACGTCAGCATCAGCAACATTTCTCCAGTATTGATAAAATTCAAATGGAGATGTTTTGTTAGGATCTAACCATACTGCACCATTTGCAGTTTTACCCATTTTATTTCCTTCTGAGTTAAGAAGTAATGTTATAGTCATTGCATATGCATTTTCACCTAATTTACGTCTTATTAAATCAGTACCAGCAAGCATGTTACTCCATTGGTCATTTCCACCTAATTGCATTTGGCATCCATATTTTTCATATAAATGATAGAAGTCGTAAGCTTGCATTATCATGTAGTTAAATTCTAAGAAGCTAAGTCCTCTTTCCATTCTGTTTTTATAACATTCAGCAGTAAGCATTCTATTAACACTAAATTGAGCTCCTACTTCTCTTAATAAGTCAACATAGTTTAAGTCTAATAACCAATCAGCATTGTTAACTAATAAAGCTTTATCTTCTCCAAAATCTATAAATTTACTCATTTGCTTTTTGAAACATTCACAGTTATGATTTATTTGTTCTGGAGTCATCATTTGTCTCATATCTGTTCTTCCTGATGGGTCACCTATCATAGTTGTTCCACCACCAACAAGTGCTATAGGCTTATTTCCTGCCATTTGTAATCTCTTCATTAAACATAAAGTCATGAAGTGACCAACGTGTAAACTGTCTGCAGTAGCGTCAAATCCTATATAAAATTTTGCTTTACCTGCATTTATAAGTTCTTTTAATTCATCTTCGTCAGTTACTTGAGCAACTAAACCTCTAGCAACTAATTCATCGTATACAGTCATAGTCATTACTATTCACTCCTTATAATTGTTTTTAGTATAAAAAAAGCTCTCGTCCCAATATAAAGGACGAAAGCATTGCTTACGTGTTACCACCTTAGTTCATCAATATCTCACAATATTGACCTTAATAAGTACGCCAAATTTTGGTTATACTTTAACACTGTAACGTGTGCCAATACGTTAATCCCTACTAGTTGTTATCTTTGGGGATTACAGCTCAAAGATGTATTCAAATTAACTTGTCTATTTCCTTTCACCAACCGGAAACTCTCTGAAAGACTACATTAATCTTACTTATTCTTTTCATAGCATTTAAAAATAATTATTATATTTACTTCATTATATTAATACGTAATAATTTTGTCAACCTATAATATAATTTATTTCGGTAAAAAATTTTCAAATATTATATTATCACTATATTTATATGCTTTTTCCATAGCTTCCTTATTTTTTACGGTCCATATAATTATAGGAACTCCTTTTTTTCTTAAATTTTCTAACTTTGACTTTGGAATACCTTCTAATTCATACCCTATATAATTAGGTTTACTTTTAAAGTTTAATAAAAGATTTTTTAAAGCAAATTTCTCAAGTGCATTTAAATTTTCACTACCTTCTGTAAAGGTACCTGATAATTGACCTCTTATAACTTCACTTGCATTATTTTTATACCACTGTAATATAAACGGATTAAATGATTGTATTGCATATTTACCTTCATATCCTTTTAATATTTTATAAGTTTTTTCTGATAGTTTTATATAGTCTTTACAATCTTTTATTTCTATTAATATAGCAACTTTATTATCTACTAATTCTAACACTTCCTCTAAAGTTGGTATTCTTTCATTAGTTTTTCCTAATCTTAAGTTTTTTAATTCATCATAATTTACATCTTCTATATTTCTAGTATCATTAGTCATTCTCTTTAGGTTTTCATCATGAAAGACTACAACTTCTTTATCTTTTGTAAATTGAACATCAAGTTCTATAGCATAATTATTTTTTACAGCATTTTCAAACGCACTTAATGAATTTTCTGGAATATCTTCAGTATATAACCCTCTATGTGCTATGGGATTTTCTTTTATCCAAGATATTTTATCTTCGCTAAGAGCTTCCCCTGCAGTTAGAAAATTATAAAAAACTGTAACTCCGCATGCAAGTGCTAAAGCTATTGATGACATAATTATTATCTTGGAATTCTCCATATCCAACACCCCCTACAAAATTAGTTCATTAAATTATCTAATATATAATTTTGCCTTACCCTTATATCCATCCTCTTATCTAATATAATATTAAATAATATTATTAGTAGTACAGCTATTTTAAATGCTAATACTAATATTAATATTGTTATTAGTAGTGCATATCTTGCATAAGATACTTTTTGATATTTAGATAGTATATAGTTTTGAATTACATTATATCCATCTCTAATAATAAAATACGCACATAAGTAGCTAGCACATGTAGATATAGTTATTAAGTATGTATTATTTATTTCTATATTCATAAATTTAAATATTTGAAAAATTAATAAGTATAATGAACATCCATAAAATACTTTCTTCGAACAAGTTATAAATCTAGAATACGCTTTAAAATTCCTAATAATGTTATACTTTTTTTTAGAATTATTCTTTAATATTTTTAATTTATTACTAAAGATTAATCCTAAGTAATATACACTAAACATCATTCCAAATGGAAACATTGCAATTAGTAAATAATACATTGTATTTGCAACTTCTTTATTATTAAAAAACTTTATATATCCCTTAAATTCCTGCATAAAGCTATAACCTATTAGTTTTGAGGCATATATATCTATAAATACCATAAGAAGTACAGATAATATAGACCCATATACTAAATCATCCATTATAGTAGTGTTCATTTGTAAAAGAACTCCACATATTATTCCTAAAATAACGCTTTGACTTGCCCAAATAGCTGTTCCAATATTACCTAATACTAAACCTGTTATTACAAGTGAAGTTACACCTGATAATATGCTATATTTAATGTCACATTTTAAGCATATTACAACAAAAAATATTGGTACTATAAAATCTAAATAAAATGTGTATCCAAGTCCAGTAGATACAAAGAATATAGTTCCTACAACAAATAAAGCTGACATAAGTGCAGCTTCTGTCATTTTTTTAGTATCATTCAAGTTAAACATCTCCAAATCTTATTAATTAATACTTATAAATATTAATTATATCACTTATTTACAATGAAATCTAATTAGAAATCTAACTATTAAATAAATTTATTAAAAACTAAAATCATATAATTTTCCTACTTTTATAACTTTAAATCAATTTTTCATAAACCATTACTGCTTTTTTATTTATCTACATATAGTTTAATTTGATGTATGACCCTTTTTATTCTTACTCCAAATGCTCATAGCTTATATTATTAGCTTATAAATTTTATATATTTAACTTTATAGTGATTGTATAAAAATATCAATTCTTTTAAAATTTCTTTATACTTTCATTATATTTACAACCGATTTAAATTATAAATTCTTAATGTATTAATATTCTTATTTTAAAATGCTATAATAACACTTATAAAAGTATAAAAGGAGGATCATCAATGTTTATAATAAAACACTTTGAGGATTTAAGCGTAGATGAATTTTTTGAAATAGCTAAAGCTAGGTATGAAATTTTTGCATGTGAACAAAAAATTACCCAGGAAAATGACTTTGATGATATTGATAAGAACTGCTATCATATTTTCTCTTTAGATAATAACACAATTATATCATATGCAAGGATAATACCTAAACAATATAGTAGCTATGAAGATACTTCTATAGGTAGAGTGCTTGTAAATAAAAATTATAGAAGGAATGGATTAGCTAAAAAGTTAATGTTAAAATCTATTGAGTTTATAAATAATAATCTTAACGAAGAACATATAACTTTATCTGCTCAATATTATATAAAAGATTTATATAAATCTTTAGGATTTAAAGAAATATCAGATGTCTATGATGAGGTAGGTATTCCTCATGTAAAAATGAGATTATAAAAATAAATCTATATTAACTCGTTGTGCTAGTTAAATTTTTCAATAATAAAACTCTAACAAATATAGTATCCTAAGATTATCTCTACTAATCTAAAGGAGGATTATATATGCTAGAGTTTAATAATTATTATATCCAAGATCAAAAAAATTTAACTGATTTAATTATACAATTCAGGTAGTAATTTTTTCAGTTTTTTCAGTAAAAGAAACTCTAAACATTAAAATACATACTATTAAACAACATATTCCACTTAATATAAACGGTAACTTATTTCCTATATCAAATATAAATCCAGAAGCTAAAGATCCTATAATCATACCTATGGCTTTATAAGAACCTTGTATTCCCATTATTTCTCCATAATTATCCTTAGCAAGTTTTGATACAATACTTTGTTGTATTGGAATAACTAAAGCACTACTTCCAACAAATATCATTATAAACATAAAGCTCAGTATTATATTATTAAATAATGAAGCTACTACCATACTTATTCCTGATATTATACAAGCAGCTACTAATGTATATTTTTCATTAAACTTTTTACTTAGATAAGGATTTATCCATAGGTTCATAATTAATGCTATAAATCCTGCAATAGCCATAACTATACCATTTACCATTGTCGGCATATTAAGAACTGATTCTAAGTAATAATTTATTGTAGAGTTATATGAAGTTGTTGCTATAGTTACTAAAGTCATAACTATCATCATTGTACTTAGTATAGGAGTTAATCTAGTATTGTTATTTCCTTTTTTCAGATGCTTTGTATAAATTTTAATCTTACCTTGTTTTTTATCTATAGTTTCATCTACTATAAAATATATAATACCTGCAACTATTAAACATAGTATAAACTGAGTTAAAAATGCAAATTTATATCCATATCCACCACAAAATCCGCCTATTAAAGCTCCTGCTGAACTAGCTATAGATGTTGTAGCTGTATGATATGACATATATTTTGTTCTTTCTTCTTTTGAAGATATATCACTTACATATGCTATACATGTAGTTATAAATGATACTGACATTGCACCGCCTGTTATTCTAAACAAAAGTATTAGTGGCGTACTTTCTATAAATCCAAATCCTAATTGACTGATTCCATATCCAATTACACCAATAACTAAAAATCTTTTTCTTCCTTTTTGATCAGACATCGATCCCCATATAGGAGACATCACAAAGTGAGCTATTGACATTGTTGAATATAACACACCAAACATATATGTTGGCATACTTAGTGCATTTATAAGCGATGGAGTTACTGGATGTGCCATATTAAAAGTAGCCATCGTTATAAAGTTTATAAACAATATCTTTTTCATTTTATTCTTGTCCATAATTTCTCCTTAGTTGTTTTATTTTTTCACTTTTAATATTATACCATAATAATTAATACATAAATTTCGTGAAATTTTTATATTTTTATAAAAATTAAGAAAATAATACATAATAAAAGCCTTATAATCATAAAACTTTAAATGATTATAAGGCTTTTTATTATTTTTTATATTATATTACTATTATAAATTAGGCAATTCGTCATAACTTGTTATAACTTTGTTTACTATACCATATTCAACAGCTTCTTCTGCATTTAACCAATAGTTTCTATCTGTATCTTTTTCTACCTTTTCTAATGGCTGACCTGTTGCATTACTTATTATATTATTAATTCTTTTACGCACTCGTACTATTTCTTTTGCCTCTATATTTATATCTGTCGCTTGCCCTTGGCATCCGCCTAGCGGTTGATGTATCATATATCTAGTGTTTGGTAATGAATATCTATCTTCTTTATCTGCTGCAAGATATATAGTTATACCTGCACTTGCAACCCATCCAGTACCTATTATAATAACACGAGGTTTTATAAACTTAATCATATCATGTATAGTATCCCCTGCTTCTACATGACCACCTTGACTGTTGATAAATAGTTTAATTGGCTCATCTCCCATTTCTTGTAGTATTAATAATTGTGTTGCTACTTTTTCAGCTAATTCTTGATTTATCTCTCCTGAAATAATTAATGATCTAGAGTTTAATAATTTTTCTACTACTGCATTAGATGTCTCTTTTGCATTTTCTTGTTTTTCCCCTTGATTATTCATGTGTTCTACCCCCATTTAATTCTTATTTTTAATATAATAACCACTTACTAATAAGTATAGCACAATTATTTTTAGTCTACGTTTATATTTTTGTTCAATTTAATATTTTATCTATTACACCAAATAATTAAAGGTCATATTTACTTATCAGTAATTATACATAAATAATTTGAGAACTTTATTTATATCATCTTTACATTCATAAAATACACCTTCATCTCTAAGTGCACATAAAAAGTTAACTGACCATAAAAGTGGTATTAAACACATATTAAATAACCAATCTAATATTCCTTGACTAGTAAGTTTATAAAAGAAGGATTCAGATGTCTCTATTTTTGCTTTTGCTTTATCATTCTTAAAACTGTCTATATCTTTATTTACTTCATTTACATCATATCCATATAACCAATTTGATGATGTAACGCTTAGCAAACAAAGTCTTGATACTTTCTATTAATTGAATTTAGAAATAAATTTTACATCAATTATTTTATTATTTTTAATTCTTTATTGTATTTGTTTAATATTTCATGACCATCTTCTGTAACTAAAACTAAATCCTCTATTCTAACTCCAAATTCACCTGGTAAATATATTCCTGGCTCTACCGAAAATATCATACCTGGCTCTAATATATCAGTATTTACAGATGATACATCTCCCATATCATGAGTTTCTATTCCTATAGAATGACCTGTTCTATGAGTAAAATATTTTCCATATCCTTTTTCAGTTATATATTCTCTAGCCGCATTATCTATATCACAGAATCTAATACCTGGCTTTACCATAGATATAGCTCTTTTATTAGCTTCAAGTACTATATTAAATACTTCTTTTGCTTTTTCAGGAGCACTTTTATAAAACACTGTTCTTGTCATATCTGAACAATAATTATCTTTAATACATCCTATATCAAGTATTACACAGTCACCTTCTTTTACCATTTCTAAACCACACTGAGCATGA
Source organism: Romboutsia ilealis (assembly GCF_900015215.1). Taxonomy (NCBI): domain Bacteria; kingdom Bacillati; phylum Bacillota; class Clostridia; order Peptostreptococcales; family Peptostreptococcaceae; genus Romboutsia; species Romboutsia ilealis. The sequence continues at coordinate 1,376,046 of NZ_LN555523.1, forward strand.
GGGTCTGCTCCATTTTTTCCATAAGCTATAATTGGATTAAATGAAAAACCGTCAGCTCCTAATTCTTCATATATAGTTGCTAATCTTTGGGCCATCTGCTTTTCTGTTAATCCTTCTTTTAATAGATTTTGAAGTTTCTCCATAGCCATATCATTTATATGAGATGCATTTCTCATAAGCCTTTTTTCTTCTTCATCCTTGTACATTCTTAGTGTGTCTATTATAAAAGATGCATTTACATATTTATTTTCAGTATTTAATTCCATAAGGTGTAATAAAAATCTAGCTGGCCAATTTTTATCTACTCCTATCGTTTTACCTTTTTCTATGTATTCAGATATTATTAAAACTCCGTCCTTGGTATCATCAAACCAAACTTTTTCTACACCTAAATCTTCATGTACCGGAAATAACTCATTTATAAATAATTTATGATTTCTATTTATATTAAGGTATAAAGCTATTAGTCTTTCTCCTGGATGAATCATTTTACCCGTTAGATAAAATATAGCTTTTGGATCTGTAACTAACATTTGAGGTATATCATTCTCTTCCATTTTTATCAAAATTTTATTTAGTCTATTTAATTTCACAAAATCACCCTTTACTAGTAAATTTTATTTAATTATGCCATATAATTCAATTTATTAATCATTTTATTATAATTAAATCTTAATCACTTTTATATTATATCCAAAGAATGATAATAATTATATGTTCATAGCGTATATTAAGTGTTAATATACATTTGTATTTAATTTCGTTTTATTAATATTTTAAATATATAATATTCTATAAAGATACAAGAAACATAAACGGTAGGATTCTTGTATCTTTATATATTTTAATTTTTAGAGTTTTTAATTTCATTTAAATATGGTTCTACATGTACTGTTACACCTTTTATAAAATCAATATTTTTAAGTATTATGTTTTCTAAGTTGTTAGCTATATCATGACCCTTATATACTGTCAAATTTTTATCTACACATATTACTAAATCAACGTAGGCCATAGCTCCATATTTTCTAGTTCTCAAGTCTAATATATCTTCAACGCCTTTTGTATTTTTTACTATAGATATTATTTTATCCTCATATTCTTTACCAATAGATAGATCCATAAGCTCATTTGCAGAATTTAATAATATATTAACTCCTACCTTAGAAACAAATAATGCAACAACTATAGTTGCTAAAGGATCTAAAATCTTAAATCCTATTATTGCTCCACCTATACCTATAAATGCTGCTATAGATGATAAAGCATCAGATCTATGATGCCAAGCATCTGCTTTTAATGCAGGAGAATTTATCCCATTTGCTACTTTAATAGTTATTCTATACTGATATTCTTTTATAAGTATTGATATAACAGAAACTATTAATGGAAGTATTGTTGGAACTTTAAGTTTATCTATATTAATTAATGATATAACACCTCCATATCCTATTTTTAAAGCCACAAATATTAATACTATAGATAATAAAAGTGCTACTAAAGTTTCTGCCTTTTCATGACCATAATTATGTTCTTTATCATTTGGACTCTTTGATATCTTATTTCCAATTAAAACTCCTATTGAAGTTAAAATATCAGATGCTGAATGCAAACCATCTGCTATTATAGCATTTGAATTTCCAAGTACTCCTGCACCTATCTTTATAATAGTTAAAACTATATTCCATATAATTGATAATCTTGTTATTTTGTTTGATTCATCATATCTTGATTCCATTTTTATGCCTCCAATTTATACAAAATAATTATCAATTGATAACCAAATAGTATAAAATTATTTAATAATATCATTATCATTTATCTATATTAATTGATAATGATACTATGTATCAAAATCTATAGTAATAGAAAAAGGATTATATCAAGTATGATAAATCCTTTTTCATAAATATCTACATAAATTTTACTTTACTTGGCATTTTCTATAGCTTTATTTGCGAAATCAGTATTTACTATATCATTATAAACAGGTGCTTTATCTAATTCACCCGCTTCTTCCATTATATCAACTAAATTATTTAAACTTTCTTCAGTAAATAAAGGAGTTTCACACCAAGCGTCTACTGATTTATATCTATCAACAACACTTATTAAATCATTTAGTGATAAGTCATTAAAGAAAGGTTGCATAGCTTCTGCTATTTCTTCACTTGAAGCTGTTTTACACCATTGTTGACCTTTATATAATGCATTAGTAAATCTTTGTATTAAATCTTCATTATCTGCCATAAAGTCTTTAGTTGTTGAATATGCAGTATATGGAACTTCTCCTATTGCTTTCGTTGCTAATTCTCCTACTGATGCAACTATATACCCTGTTTTTTCTTCTTCCATTTGAGTTCCTGTAGGTTCAAATGCTGTTGTAAAGTCAGCTTCTCCACCTGCAAACGCACCAGCCATTACACCAAATTGTACATCTGTTCTTACATTAACTTCTCCTGCTTCTGTATTTGTACCTATAGTTAAACCATTTTTCTTTAATACATATTCTAATGTCATTAAAGGTACTCCACCTGCTCTTCCACCTAACATTTCTTTACCTTTTAAATCCTCAAGAGTAAAGTCTGGCATTTCTTCTCTAGCAACTATGAAACTTCCATCTGTTTTAGTAAGTTGTGCAAAGTTTACTGCATAATTTTCGCTACCTTGATTGTATACATATATAGAAGCCTCTGGCCCCATAAGTCCTATTTGAGCTTCACCTGAAATTAATGCAGACATAGTTTTATCTGCTCCTGAAGTATTTATTATATCAACTTCAATACCTTCTTCTTCAAAAAATCCCTTAGTTACAGCTGCATATTGAGGTGCATAAAAAACTGAGTGAGCAACTTCCGCTATAGTTACTTTATCTAATTTCTTATTGGTAGTTGTTGTTTGATTACATCCAGTAAGACACATTACACTTAATGCTAAGGAGCTAGTTACCGTAATAAACTTCTTAAACATGAATAAATCCCCCTTGAAATTTAATAAGATAGTATATATTATGGCTCTCTCCTTAAATTTGTTACTAAAATTAGCTTGATAGTCCTATCTTCAAATTATTTTTCTACTACTATAATATCATCTATTTATATCATATTTTTTATTAGTTAGGATTTGTTTTAAAATAGTATTTAATTGTTATATTTTGATTTTTTATTTCTTTCTCTTTGTGCTAATTTAGGCATTATAAGCCCTAATCCTACTAATACAAATGGTGTAACTATATTAAGAGTAAGTTGGAATGTATCTTCTGAGTACATACCTCCAATACAAGCAAATGCTGTAAATGCAAAGCACCATAATCCTAGCAATATACCCATAGTTTTACTCTTTGTAAATTTATATTCTGCATTAAACTTATCTCCTGCTTTTTTAAGAGCAATATATGCTACAAATACCCATAAGTAACGTAAAGGCATACAAACTGCATTTAGTTTAACTAACCATTTAACTAAAGCATCAACACTTCCTATACCAAATGCTGGTATTATAATTAATATAGACACTATAACCCCTATAAGTTTATTTCCATTTATATAAGAACCATGCTCATTTTGTTTAAACATACTTTTAGGCATATATTCTTTATCACAACTTCCAAGTAACATACGAAGTGGTGCATCTATTGAGATTATTAATGTTGATACTTGCCCAACAAAATTAGTTATAGCATATAATATAACAAAGAAGTTCCCAACATGATAATATTCTCCAAGTCTTTGGAATGCATAATATGATCCATTAGTTAATAAGTCTTGAGGTATATTATTTGAATCAAACATCATTCCTAAAGATATTGTTCCAAGTATAGCACAAACTGCTACCATTATTGCTAATGCAATCATTCCCTTTGGAAATCCCTTTGAAGGATTATCCATTTTATTTACATAAGGAGATATCTTTTCACATCCACCTACTGCAAATACAAGAATTGATATACTTGTAAAATATTTAAGATCAAATGTAGGCATAAATGTTTTTAATGACCAATCAATATCTATAAAGTTACCTTCTGTGATTGCTGGTGCTGCACTCATAAGTATTATAAATAGTATAGACATTACAAACATTGATGTCCCTGCTATTGTAGTAATTTTCTTTAAAGGATTCATACCCTTAGTAGCTATTAATAAACCTATTAAGAATACAACTAGACATGCAATTTGAAGTACTACAGGATTTATACTACTTATAACATTAGACTGAAAAATAGCCCAACTTCCTGCTATTATGGCACCTTGTGGTTTTTGAGATATATATGGAAGATGAACTACCCAATATGTCCATCCTGCATAATATGCCATTTTAGATCCTATAGTTTCTGAAATCCATGAACTTACTCCTCCACCTAATTCCTTAAATGAAGAACCTAGTTCCCCAACCATTAATGCGTATGGAATAAAATATATTGCAAATATAATTACCCATGATACTATTGCTTGTAATCCATTGAATTCAGAGAATCCATTTATTACATTACCAAATCCCCATACAGTGGAAAATGCCATAAATGCTAATGTTATCCATGTTATTCTCTTCGCTTCTTTGTTATTCATTCTTTTCCCCCTACTCTATATTATATTTCAATATTATAAATAACATATTATACTGCTTTATATTATCTATAATGTATTGACTATATTAGATTTGTTTAATTGTGAATTTTATACATATTATAAAATTATTATTTATTCTTTATAATATATATTAGTAGTTAAATCTTAAAATAACTTAAATTACATATAAACTCAACTTATATCACTTTATGAACTTGATGTTGTCGTAGATATAATAAATATGTATCCAAAAGAGCTATCTGGAGGTATGAGACAAAGAGTTGCTCTTATACGTACACTTGCAGTAGACCCTGATATACTTTTACTTGATGAACCATTTTCAGCTCTTGATTATCAACAAGAATATTAGTTAGTGATGATATTTATAGAATAATAAAAAATGAAGGCAAATCTGCAATTCTCGTAATTCACGATATCTTAGATGCGCTATCTATAAAAGTGCTACCTCTGAAAAGGATATAATAAATTCACCTAAAAAAGATATAGATTCATCCTCAGAATTAAAAGATGTTGACTCAGTAGATATCAACTATACTGATTTAACTACTCCAGAACTTAAAGAAAATACTTTTGGGCAAAGACTTCGAAAGTCTAGATTAAAATTAGCAATATCTATTAATTATAACCTATTTACCATTCCACTCATCACTCTCAATTTCAACTAAATTTGGTGTTATTCTAATAGCTTTGTATTTACCTTTCTTTAAGTTTTCATCATAATTAAATGTAATTATAATGCTCCTTTTAGGTACTTCATCTAATTTCAACAATTCATCTTTATACCTTTTAGGAATATTTTCTATATCCCCATCATTAATATTTGCAAGTGCTGCAATTAAATGTTGCTTCTTCTTCCCTTTAATAATATCAATAAAGGTATTTTCCTTCATAATAATATATAGTTCTTTTTCAAATTTATTATATAAATAAATCTGTTTCCATGAATAATTTTGAATATAGTTAACAGTAAACTTATTATTATTCCTAAATGTATGTTTTAAGTTAGAGTATATATAATTCCATACTAAATGACCTTTTCCAATCATAAGCTCAAAGTTATTTTCTTTAAATAGCCTATTATTTTTAATTTGAGATCTATTTATACATTTTGCAATATAATCTTTTTCTTTGAATTTCAACTTAGTAGGATCTTTCATAAGTAATACCATCTCCCAATAATACAAATAAACTTAATAATATATTACATTTTTATATGTATATGTTATATTATCTTGTACTTATTTAATTATTGTAAAATAAAATATGGATAGCTAAAATACATTAACTATCCATGATTAATATCTCTTATGTAAAATATATGAATTTATACCATACCTGTTAAAATAATCAACTAATAAACTACCATTTATAAGAGATATATTATTTTCAGATGCAAATTTCTCACACTCTAAACTAAAATTACTTGTAGAAATAAATATACCTTTCATAGCATCAGAATTTCTTAATACTGTCTCAAACTCTCTAAGCTTTGGTATATCAATATTACTTTTTCTAATCTATTATAAATTACTATTACAACTATTTCTTATACTAACAAATACATCTTCATTTTCTGTAAACAGCTCATACATTTCTTCAAACTCAGGTATATCATAACCATGTGAATCATCATTTCTTAACTTACGAAGTGTTTCTATAACTATTGCAGAATTTTTAGGCAATAAGTTATGATACTCACATGATAAAAGATAATCATAAAAATTCTTAGATTTTATATTTAAATCAATAGTCTTATAATATAGCATCGCTTTTGTTAATTCCAAGAAAGAAACCATATAATTTTTAAAACCTTCCTTAATATATCTCTCCCATAAAGGAGGCATATCCTCTTTGTTATATAACATTTTAAAGTTTTGTAAATCATATAAACATGATCCAAAATCTCTATTTACGGCTTCTATAGAACTCCACGCTAATTTATTTTTAACTACCATACATATCCCTCCAGTTTAATATATCTATAACATCACTATTTTCAATATAAAAATTATTTAGATAATCTTTAAACTCTTTAGATTGATATATGATATCACCTTCAAATATATTTTTTCTAAGTTCTACTGTATAATTATCTGTAACAATTTTTAAATCTACATCAATGTCTAATACATTTCTTAGAGATTGAGTTTTAACTGCAAGTTCTGTAATCGGTACTTTTTTAGTTGGTATCCATGCTATGTCTATATCACTATTATAGGTTGCTCTGTCTGTACCAAAACTACCAAATATTATGATTGCTAGAGTATTTTCTTTAGGAAATATATTTACTATTGAGTCCTTAGTTTCCTGTGATATATTTCTCATCTCTAAATCACCTCTTATATATTTATAAAATTTATAGTACTAAAAAGACTCTGGTCTTATAAAGTTTCCAGAGCTCTGAATATTTATTTTTATATAATCCCTAGTGGCAACTTCAATTATTTGCTTAGTATCTAATTTATTATACCACATTTTATATATAGTTAAAATAATTCACTATTAAAGGATTTTTATATTATCACTTAAAGTTATTTTTATTATTTTATTAACTAACTCGTTGTGCTAGTTAATAAAATAATAAAACTCCAACAAATATAGTATCCTAAGATTATCTCTACTAATCTAAAGTAGGATTATATATGCTAGAGTTTAATAATTATTATATCCAAGATCAAGAAAATTTAACTGATTTATTTACAAATATATTTGTAATTATAGATGATATATATAATGATATTATACCTATAACTGTAAGTAATAGACGTAATATAAAAGATAGCAAACTTTCTGATAGTGAGATAATCACTATTAGCATAGTTGGTGAACTTTTAACTATTGATTCTGAAAAAGCATTCTTTAGTTTGCTTAAAAGGTAATATAAAAATGCAGTATGGGATTTATGTGATAAATATAAATCTATTTCTATTATCGGTGATAAAGGGTATGTAAATAAAAGGCTAACGCCTGAACTGAAAGTTGAAAGGGATATAAATATATTATTTTTAAAGCTAGAAGAAGGATAGAAACTAGTTTTTTTCAGTTGGCAGAACAATTAAATTTGAATAAAGTAAAAAGTAAATCAATGTTAGGGTTTATAACTAGAATTTCAATAAAAGTTTTAGCTCATAATATATCATTTCTAATAAACAAATTAATGGAAAATGAAGATTCTATATCTAAAATAAAAAGATTAGTATTTGGATAAAAATTACAAATACTAATCTTTCATAAGATATTCTTTTTTTGTACAATTTAAATTCCTTTATTTGTAAAAATAATTAACTAGCACAACGAGTTAATTAACTATATTGGTTTTAATTCAAAATCAAATTTACTAAACCCTACCGATAAAATAAATCCAAAGTTGCACTTTAGAACACAAAGCAGAAGCTCTATCTTACAAAGTGCAACCTTTAATAAAAACACTATAAGTATTAATAATATTAATACTAGATCTCGCAAGTGTCTTGATTTCAAAACACCTTCACATATCTTTTCAGTATCATAAACATGAAGTGTTGCACTTAAATTGACAATTTATTATTTTTCTACCAATATATAGTAAATCCTATATTTAAAATATATTTCAAAACTACCCCATGAGTAGCGAATCAAGACCCCATATTTTAAGACATTAAAATTTATCTTTTCGTAAAAAATGGTACAAATCCTTCCACAAATTAATACAATAATATATACTAAAAAAACTTCTTGGAGGTGACTATATGAAAGATATGGTCAAAATATCAAACTTAAATCAAACTTTTTATACCAAAGACGGAGAACTTGAAGTTCTAAAAAATATAAACTTTAATCTAACTAAAGGACAAATTCTAACAATTCTTGGACCTAGTGGTTCTGGAAAATCAACTATACTAAATATACTAACTAACCTTTTAAAACCTACCAGCGGTGACGTAGTTATAAATGGTAAAGTTGGATATATGTTTCAAAAGGATCATCTATTAGAGTGGAGAAATATTATGGACAATATAACTATTGGACTTGAAATTCAAAAGAAAAAAACTGATGAAGCAATGAAAAGAGTTGAAAGACTTTTAAAAACTTATGATTTATGGGATTTTAGAAATATGTATCCTAAAGAATTATCAGGTGGTATGAGACAAAGGGTTGCACTTATACGTACACTTGCAGTAGCTCCTGATATATTACTCCTTGATGAACCATTCTCAGCGCTTGATTATCAGACAAGAATATTAGTTAGTGATGATGTTTATAGAATAATTAAGAATGAAGGTAAATCTGCAATTCTCGTGACGCACGACATTTCAGAAGCTATATGTTGCAAAGTGCAACTTTTGATAAAAATGGTGTAAGTATTGATAATACTGAACTTAAAGGTAAATCAGTAAGTGTTGATTGTAGTGAATTTATCCAAGAAAAGCTTACAGATAACACTTTTGGAGAAAGATTAAGAAAATCTAGATTAGAATTAGGGTTGTCTATTCCAGAGGTTGCCGACATGTGTAATGTAACTAAATCTATTATTAGTGGATATGAATGTAACAGATTTAATCCTACTAAAGAAGTACTTAATCTACTATCATCTAAGTTTGATATGGACTATCTTTGTATGGAAGGTTATACAAAACTTGTATATAATTTTGATGAGTTTTTGGATAAGCTTAGTTTATGGATTAAAGAAAATAATCTTACTAAAGAAGATGCTGCAAGTAAGCTTGGTATATCTCGTGGACTTTTTAGATTTTGGTTTAACGGTGGTGTTATTAGTATTAGTACATATAATAAAATTCAAGATAATCTAAAAAAATATAATCTACTATAATAAAGAAAATAGAGTTAAAATAACATAGTTATACTATAATCTATATAATCAAACTATTAAAAAGCAACAAAAAGATACTATAATCATAACAGGTTAGAGTATCTTTTTATTATTTTTATACTGAAATCAAGATATATTAGGAATAAAAAGTATAATCAATAATCAAACTATTATCTAGTAGGTACGCTATTGTAAAAGTAAACAATCTAAACAGATTTAAACTTACTTTACAGAGCTAAATAATTGGATAATAAACTTTATACCATAAAACGAAAAAAGAACTATCTGTAAGCTATTAAATGCTTATACATAGTTCTTTTTGTTATTTTTATTTGATTATAGTGTAATCAACTTTTAATTATTGAAATTTGAACAATAAATTAAATTGATTATACTTTTAGCTCCATATACTTAATATTAGCTCTATTTTCTTTATAATTTATATTATATCAAACTATTTAATAATCTCGCCTTGTAAATATGTCTTAGTTCATCATATTTCCCTTTAATAAATTTATCAATAGTATCTAGGTATCCAAATCCTCTTCTAATTTATACTATAATTGCTATTCTATAATTATCTTTTATTAAAATTTTCGTTTAAACTTAGGACATGATGCCCAAGCATACATATTTGCATTTCTTATTAAGCATTTACACATTGCATTATGTTCATATTCCCAAAGACCTGCAACAGTATTAACTGGTCTTAAATTAGAATTACATGGATCATACCAATTAACACAGAATGCACATATTTTAGCATTTTTTATACTAGCTATTTTTTTCATAATTCCCCCCCATGATACAAAATATTAGAAATATATTTTTATATAGCTAATTTTATTAAATAACATTATTTATAATATAGCATGCATATCTATCTGATTTTTTAAATCAATTAATTCTTTTTTTATATCAATCAATTCACTTACCATAGTATTTTTCTTCGCTAATTCTCTATTAACTTTATTGCTTTCATTATTTATATTATCAATCATCTTATTAAAAGTGCAATTAATAAAATCTTGAATTTGTTCTATAAATTCTTCTTCTATTTGATTTATTATCTTGTTAAATTCATTTTTTAAATTTTCTTTTTCCCTTAAAATTTCTTGCTCTCTTTTACTATCTGCTAAAGTATCTTTAATAGTAACTCCTACATCTATAAATGATATTATAGGACCTAAACATTTTGCAACATTTCCTATATTTTTACTTATATTTACAGCTTGCCATGGTTTAAATTTATATCCGAATTTATGTCCAACAAATTTAACACCTTGGTGTATAAAGCTACCTGATGCTTCTGATGCAGTTCCAAAAAACTTACTTGTTCCTTTAGTAAAAGTTTTTTGAATTATAGTATCTGCTCCTCCTTTTGTCATTTTTTTTATTTCATTATATAAATTATGCTCAGCCTTACTAATTTTACTAAAATTAAGTTTACTATTATTTAATTTTGATCCATTTTCAATATAATAAACAACAATTTCACTATTAAAAAAATCTTTTATTTCATCATCTAAATATTCTTGACTATTATAAATTACATCTTCTAAACTTGAAGTTATGCTATTATATATTTTTTCTATCATATTATTAATATAAATTTCATCATATTTTTCAATATCTTCAGTACCTATAGAATTTAATATTTGATTAACATTTATATTAAATTCTAATATTCCATTATTTAAAATTTGTTCGCATTCTCTTTTAGTTTTATTTCTATTATATATAATCTTACGTTGTAACCTATTAAGTATAGCAATTCCATTATTTCTACTATCGTTATTATATTGAGTTTCTAATATATCATCTATTGAATGTATAATTAATTCTGCTGGCGTTGTTAATTTCGCTAATTGACCCTTTCTAGTAATAAAATTATTTAACATCTCTTTAAATTCATTAAAATGGCTATATTCAATTAAATTATTATTACATTCATTAATTCCATCTACATAATCTTTTACATCTATATATGCTACATCAAATGAATCTAATGTATATGGTGATAATGATTTATTTAATGTAATTTCATAATTTTCTTTTAATTGCTCATACTCACCTGCTTCTTTTGACATTTTATTAATAACAAATAATATTTTGTTTTTGTAGTTCTGTTCAAATGCTAATTTAATAAAATTACTAAGTGTACAAGGATTAAATAAATCACTTGTAATACAAAATACTAATAAATCTGCTTTTTTTATACATTCTATTGTAATTTCATCATGTTCTTTTCGTTCTGTATATAAACCAGGAGTATCAGTTAAATAAAATCCACCCCATTCATAATTAGTAGTTTCTTCTGTAGTTATGTTACTTCCAATTTTTATACCTTTATTTCCAGTCAATGCACTTATTATACTAGACTTACCTGCTGTATACTGACCAATAAAAGCAATTTTTATTTTCTCTTCATCTTGTATGTTTTTCATGTCTGAAATTAATTTATTTCTATAATCCGTAATATCATTATCTGTTAGAAGCTTAATAACCTTATTATAATTATTATAGATCCTTTCAGATATTTCACCTGACTTAAATCTATTCTCCATAATCAATCTCCTTAAATTTTAATATATTTACATTTTCTTTTATAAGATTTTTTAACCTTTTTGTATCTTTATGTAAAGATTGTGTTGTATATATTTTAATTTCATTTTCATTTCGTTCTACCTTAGGAATTCTTATAAATAATTCATCTTGTTTTATATTTAAATCTTCATAATTATCTTCTAAAAATTCAATTATACGCCATGCATACATTTTATTTATTTTATCATTTTCTATATTTACTTTATTGTGTATTTGTATAGATTCTTTTAAAATTTTATTAAATCCATCTATTAGATTATTTAATGATTTGTAGATATGATTTTGAATTGATTCTGTATTTCCACAAATTTGATCATTTATATCTTGATAATATTTTTCTCTTTGTTCTTCTAGTTTACTTTTTAACTGTTTATGAAAATTATTTATTGATTCTCTTCTTTTTTCTTCTTTTGATTTAAATAAGTTTGATAGTATTCCACCTAGTACACTACCTATCGTAAGAATCCATCCTAATGGACCTGAAACAAAAAAACTTCCTATTAATCCTACTATAGAACTAATTATTGTTCCAATAGTTTTAAATGAAAATTCACTATTTATGTTAAAACCACTATCCATACTTATACTCTTAAATGCATAACTAATATCCTCATATAAATCATTTACTAATTGTGAAATATTCGAATTATACTCAAGAGATGCTTTCTTAATTTCATTATTTAATTCTTCCGTAAATCTAATATCTAAAATAAATTGATTCCAATTAGATTGTATTCTTTGTTCATCATTTTTATAATTTTCTTCTGCAAATATAATAGAGTCTTGCTCTATTAATTTATTAAAATTATACTGAACTATTTGTAGTACTTGTTTTTTATAGTCTTCACTGTATGTTTTAAGTGTATTTTCCATTGTAGATTTACTATTTTTTAGTTTTTCTATTTGAGTTTTCAATATATTTATTTGATTTTCAAAAGTTAAACTACATTCATTAAATAAAAATGATGTATCATTTAAAATAGTTTTACTTCTACTTATTTTCCCTGATGTTAAAATATTATCTTGTATACCATTAGTAAATTCCTCTATATTTGATGAATTGTATAATAGTTCTCTATAATGTGAAAACTTCTCTTCTTTAGACATTAATGCTGCTAATAAAAATACAGGATATATTTTCACTTCATCTTTATACCCTTTGTTATATAAATATTGATTAATTCTATTTATATAACCTTCTATTTTATCTCCTTCTTTCCATTTATTAGGTTTTTTTATAAATTCATCAAATCGTGCATTCCTAATATTCTCTTTATGATTTAATAGTATAATTATCGGTTTATTTCTTACTAATAATTTTTCTATCATTTCTAATGTATCTTGGTGTATTGTATCATCGGATGTAATAAAGCAAATTAAATCAGACTCTCCTATTACACTGTTTGCTATCTCTTCATCTACTCTTCCATTTTCTTCTGCTCCACCTATTCCTGGTGTATCTATAATTCTAATACTTTTCCATTGATATACTCTATTAAACTTTGTTGTTCTTTGCATCCCTACTCCAATACATTCTTTTCCTTCTCCAGTTAATACTGTATGTAATGTACTTTTTCCAGCTTTAGTTCTTCCTATAAGTGAAATTGTATAATTATTAATTGCATTTTGTTTTTTATATAATTCTTCATTATAACCGTCCATCTTATCACTTACATCTGTCTTTATAGTATTTAGCAGTCCTTCTATTATTCCATCTGCTTCATCATGTGTATTTTTATCTATACCTGTATTTATATTTTTAATATCTAAACTTATGCTCTCTAAATCAGCAATGTAATTAGCTAGATGATTATCTATATTTTTATATATTGGAGTAATATATTCAAAGTCATTTTCTGCTATTTTTTTACATAATTCTATAGTTTCATTGTATTTTAATTCTATTTTATCTTTGTTATAGTTAGCTCTACCAAATATTCTGTCTATTAATTTCTTTATTATATTTATTAAATTAACTCGTTGTGCTAGTTAAATTTTTCAATAATAAAACTCCAACAAATATAGTATCCTAAGATTATCTCTACTATTCTAAAGGAGGATTATATATGCTAGAGTTTAATAATTATTATATCCAAGATCAAAAAAATTTAACTGATTTATTTACAAATATATTTGTAATTATAGATGATATATATAATGAGATTATACCTATAACTGTAAGTAATAGACGTAATATAAAAGATAGCAAACTTTCTGATAGTGAGATAATCACTATTAGCATAGTTGGTGAACTTTTAACTATTGATTCTGAAAAAGCATTCTTTAGTTTGCTTAAAAGGGAATATAAAAATCTATTTCCAAAGATAGGAGATAGAACGAGATTCAACAGAACTAAAAGAAACTTATATTGGGTAATATCTAAAATAAGAGAGCATATTTCTTTATTTATGCAATCTTATTCTAACAATATAAGAATTGTAGATAGTATGCCTATTCCAGTATGTGAATTTGGTAGAGCACATTTTAGTAAATGCTTTAAAGGCGAAGCCTCTTATGGTAGATGTCCTTCAAAAAAACAAACTTATTTTGGATTTAAATTTCATGCTCTTACTACAATAGATGGATTTTTATCTGATTATATTATAACTCCAGCTAATGTAGATGATAGAAATGCAGTATGGGATTTATGTGATAAATATAAATCTATTTCTATTATTGGTGATAAAGGGTATGTAAATAAAAGGCTAACGCCTGAACTGAAAGTTGAAAAGGATATAAATCTATTATTTTTAAAGCGCGGAAATAGTAAAGATAATTATCCCAAAGATATAAGACAATTGATATTTAAAGCTAGAAGAAGGATAGAAACTAGTTTTTCTCAGTTGGCAGAACAATTAAATTTGAATAAAGTAAAAAGTAAATCAATGTTAGGATTTATAACTAGAACTTCAATAAAAGTTTTAGCTCATAATATATCATTTCTAATAAACAAATTAATGGGAAATGAAGATTCTATATCTAAAATAAAAAGATTAGTATTTGGATAAAAATTACAAATACTAATCTTTCATAGGATATTCTTTTTTGCACAATTTAAATTCCTTTATTTGGAAAAATAATTAACTAGCACAACAGATTAAATTAACTAATATATTTTTACTTTTATTCTCATTAGTATTTTTATAATTTTTATTTTCTTCATTAATATTATTAATAATATTTCTAACATCATCTTCAAAGTATTCTAAATCTAATTTACTTAAACCACAAGCATTCATACATTTTTCTATTATTTCATTTTCTTTTGGATGTTTATTATCATCAGCATTTCTAATACACATCAATAAAAAAATTATTTCTTTCTGTAATTCTTCCGATTCTTTTTCTAATGCTAATATCGCACTATTTAATGTTACCTTGTCATCATTATCATTTAGTATATTGTTTATTATATTATAAGCATCTTCCCCTAATTTTTTATCTTTTATAAATAAATCTAGTACTTTTAGCTCATAACTGTGTATATGATTATCACATACAATCATATAACCTATAATAGCTAATAAATTATAATCCTTTATTTGTATTAAATAATCAAATTTCATCTTTATTATCACCTATAATTTTAATGTTATTTTTATCTTCCTATTTCTGATATTATTATATAAATAATCTTTTAATTATTTAATCACAGCTTTACTCTCCTTTCTTATCTTTATAAAGTCAATTATATTCTAATATAATATGTATTGAAATATATCTTACTTTATTCATTTACTTTTATATGTATTTTCTAAATAATGATTAATTCAATCATATAATATAATAAAATAAAAATAAACTTAATAATTACTTTTTATTTTAAACTATTACACCTTTACATATATTATTATACTAATAAAATAGACGCCAAAATGTTAATCTAGCGTCTATTTCTATATAAAAAATGATAAATTTAAATATTAGTACAGTATTCATTATTATGTAATGAAATATAATAATCATATATTTCTTTTAAAATACTTTCTTCATTTATAAAATATTCCCAAAATTTATCTTCTACTTTTTTAAATTTTTCTAAATCAAATTCTATAAATAATATACTTAAATATTTTTTAATTACTTCAATATCTCTTTTCTTAAGTTCGGCAAGCTTATCAGAATATCTATTAATATCTTTATACCATATTTCATGCTCAAGCATACTATATGTAACCCAATCTAATTCATAATCTAATTTATTAAGTTTAGGTATCATTTTATTTCTTACGTACTCTAAGACTTCCTCTACCTCTTTATTTTTATACTTATATTTCACATCTAAATACTGTTTTTCATCATCTATTAATAGACCTTCTTTACTAGCTTTATTGTATAAATCAGTATACTTATTGATAACTACAAATGAATATAGATAATTAAAAAGATATGTACATTCTACATTACATAAAAATTCAAAGTTTTCTTTTATACTTTTTTTCGAAGAATATGGATTAAATGATATAAATCCAAGAATAGGAAATATGTTATATTTTTTTAGTAAATCAATTATTTTATAATTATCTCTTACGGTTGTATATTTATTATATAAATCTAAATCACTTTGATTTCCAGATTCAATTCCAATGAAAACTTCAACAAATCCCACTTCTCGCATAATATTTAATAATCTATGATCTAGTGGTGTATCATCTATAGAATTTGCTTTCATATAACATTGATATGCTAAATTTAGATTCTTTGATTTTAGTTTTTCACAAAGCTCAAATAGCCTTCTTTTAGCAATTTCAGTATTTGGATCTAGTATATTATCATCTGTAAAAAATATTTTTTTTACACCAAATTTTTTACTAACATATTCAATTTGCTCAACAATATCATCAATATTTTTATATACAATTTTTCCATGACGTTCATTACAAAATGAACAGTTTCCCGTGCATACATTATTTTTAGTTTGAATACAATGAACTTTCCTTGAATTTCTATTATAACTATCTCTAATATAGTAATCATACGCTGGAGTCCATGTTATATTAGTATTAAAGTAATCCTTCTTATTATCAAGATCAAAAGGAGTTACAATTGAATCATGCTTAATTTCTAAATTACACTGAAAAAATTTATTTTTTATAAGTGACTCTAATAAATATTCTGTAGGTTTTTCTCCATCACCAAGTACTATATAATCAATAAATTTATTTTCAGATACAATTTCTCTATAATATCTAGTAGGATATCCTCCTCCAAAATCAATAATTGCATCATCTTTTTTATTCTTAATTTCTTTTGCAATATTACAACACTTATTATAATTTGAACTATTAACTGAAAAAGCATATAAGTCATATTCCATACTAATAGAATCCATAATCTCTTCTAATTTTGTTTTATTACTATAATATTGGATATCTATATTAAATCCCTTATTTCTAAGATAACCTAGTAATTGATCCATACCTATATTTCCATATCTCCAAACATTATTAATAGAGATAAATAATATTCTAAATTTTTCTTTTATTTTATCCATTTTTCCACTCTCCATCATAAGGATTATACATACATCTTGGATTTTTACCATTTATTCTATTGTTTGATATAGCAAGAGGTCTACAATCTTTACATGCATATCTATATTCACAGTCCTTGCACTCTTCTACTCTTGAATAATCAAAATTCCAGCATACTTTTAATCTATTAGAATTAATAATTTCCTGAAGAGTGTTATTTCTTATATTTCCATAAGATACGTTTCTCTCAAATACACAAGGTAAAATATCACCATTTTCACAAACTACTAATTTACTATACCAACAAGTGTTACGATTAATATATTCATCAAAATCACTCTTTTTTATTGAAAAATTAGCTTTTTTTCTATATGCCATTTTCAAAATATTTTCCATTACAGGTAAATGATTAGATTGACTTCCATCAATTACTTCTCTTATAACATCAAATCTTACACCTGAAACATTTAACTGTCCTACAAATGCTTTTATTTCATCATAGTGTAACTCATTTTCTCTCATTAAAGTTACAGCTATATTAACTTTTACACCTTTCGAAACTAAAAATTTTATATTTTCTACTAGCCTATTAAAACTACCCTTTATACCTGTAATTCTGTCGTGAACATCTGAATTTTGACCATACAATGAAACTTTTACATTAATATCATTATCAATAATAATATTATTCATTTCATCATCTAAAAAATATCCATTAGTGAATAGTGTCGTAGAAATATTCTTTTTGGATAAATATAATAAGATATCTTTTATATTTTTGTGGGTACATGGTTCTCCACCTATTATAACAACTCTATCTACAGATAACTCGGCTATATCATCAATTACTTGTTTCCATTCATCAATTGATAATGAGTTATTTTTATCACTTATATGATTTTCACCCTCATAACAATGCAAGCACCTCATATTGCAAGCTTGTGTTATCTCTAGCCAAACAAGCCTTAGCCTGTCTCTCTTTTTTTCAGGAATATACTTAGAAGAAGAAAAACTTTTATTAATTAGGTTATTTGATTCAAGTAAATCTAGATATTCTTTTTCTGCTTCTATTAATTCCACTCCATCTATATATTTATTAACTATTTTACAAGCATCTTCATTAATTGAAAAAACATCACCATTATTCAAATCATAAATTGCTCCACGCTTAGCACCTTTAACATAAATTACATCATTGTTTATTTGATACATACTTCCTCCTTTTGTAGTATCTAAAAAGGACTATTTTAATTATAGCCCTTTTCATAATTTATCTATTTTTTAGTTAATTAATCATCTGGATTACATCCATCTGATGGTCCACAATCTGTCAAACAAAAATCTCTTTTATCTTCTTCATGTGTAACTTTTTCTAATGTTGGCATATAATCCACCTCCTATATACTTTTAATTTTATTAAATTTATAATACATGTAGAACCATTTTTAGTTCATTTATATTTTTATAATATATTTATACCTATATTGTCATTATATAAGCCATTCTTATAGTTTGATCTACATTAGATATAAATCTAAATTTCTTGTTTATAACATTATGCTATCCATAGTTTTGTAAATTAGATAATTTAATCTCTCTCATACACAAAAAATTCTTATTTTCATATATTAACTAATATAACCATTAATCATATACTAAAAATAATATATGATTTTAAAAGGAGGGATAATCTCAATGAAAGAAGCTAACCGTAAAAAATGGACTAATATTGAAGTTGTAGGTTTAATACTTGTTATTTCAAGCCTTTTAGCTCTTATTTTCTCACCAGATAGCTTATCTAATCTTTTTAACTCTATTACAGCTCAAGTATTCCCAATAGTTGTAGATGTCTTTCTAACAAGTGATGTTGGCATAGCTATAGTTGTAAGTGTAATTGTAGGACGTATACTAGAACGATTTGGCTTTACAGATGCTCTAATTCGCCTATTCTTACCTATAATGAAATTACTAAATATAAATCCTTCTGTTGTTATCCCAAGTATATATAACATACTAGGTGATATTAATGCATCAGGAAAAGTCGCTGGTCCTGTACTTGTTAAAGCAAATGCAACGAAAGCAGAACAAAAAATTGCAGTAGCCACTATGATACAAAACCCTCAATCTTTTGCTACATTTGTATTGGGAATAATTACTCTTAGTGTATTTAAAATCAATAGCTTACCAGTCGTTATACTATCAATATTCTTACCTCTTATAATTGTACCTTTTATATTATCTAAAACTATCTATAGAAATACTAAAGGTGTTGAATTAGAAGAACTTCCTCGATTTACTCCTGATACACCTATTATGAAGGTTCTATTTGATTCAGGAGCCGAAGGTATGCATCTATTATTATTAGTAATAATACCTGCTGTAGCTGTAGTATTTTCTATAATCGGAGTTTTAGATTTCCTTGGAATATGGAGTCAAATTCAATATTATATGGGATCTATTTTATCTGTTTTAGGAATTGAGCCATCAAGTGGTATAGTTTCTTTTTTAGTAAGTCCAACTTTAGCAATGTCACAAGTAGCTGATTTAGTTGGTCAAATTAATCCTCGTTTGGTAGTTGGAGGCTTTGTACTTGCAAACTCTGGATTACCATTATCTGTAATTGTAGGGCAAGTACCTGTTACCTGGGCTGAATCAACAGATTTAACAGAGAAAGAAGCTTTAAATGCTGCAGTATTAGGATGTTTAATTAGAGTAGTAACTGCTACTATATTAGCATATGCTCTTACTCCATTTATAGTCGGGTGATTATAATGAAAGATTATAAATTTGCATATCGTGCTAATAAAATCATTACAGTGTCTGAAAAAGGAACTGTAGAAGATGGAGTAATTATTATAAATAATGGGAAAATTGAAGATATAGGAACTTATAAAGAATTAAAAAATAAACTTGATAATATATCTATGTATGATTATGGTGAAAAAGTAATCACGCCTTCCTTAATTGACTGCCACTGCCATTTATTAGAATATGCACCTGGATCACTTTATCCGGTTACAAAAGAAACATATCTAGAAGCTGGAAGAATACTATTATTTAATGCACTTTTATCGGGAATAACATGTATAGGAGAACAAATTTGTGGAAGTCCTATATGTAATATTTCTATAGATGATTATATGCAAATAGCTAAAGATTCTCCTATAAGAGTAAAGTTTTCATTAAATACTATTACAATAGGAACAAATGATTTACCTAATTATACTTGTCTACATGAAAATGAACAAGTTAATAAAAACATATTGTCAGATATTGAAATAATCTCTGAAATAGCTAATAAAAACGAATATCCCGGTGAAAATATATTTATTAACGCTACACCTGCTAATCTACCTGCTTCTTTAGTTCCTAGAGCTGGTGAGATTATTTTTACAGAAAAAGAACTTAAGTCTATAGTAGATACTTTTCATAATAAAGATAAAAAAATCGGAGCTCATGTTGCTGGATATGAAGGAATTAATTTAGCACTTAGATGTGGTATAGATGTTCTTCATCATGCTCATGGTATTAGTGATGAACAAATAAAAATAGCAAAAGATAATAAAACTTCTATTGTCGCAACACCTTTAGGTGGTACACATCTCACACCTAATTTGCCTTCTGATATCTTAAAGTTAGTAAAAGAAGGAATAGATGTATCAATTGCAACTGATGCATATTTACCTCCAGCACCTCATCTAAATTTAGATGAGACTATTCTATATGGTTCTGATGTGTTAATGCTTATTGCTCAGCCTTCTATGAAATTATTATTTAAAAATGGATTTGATGAGAATGCATGTCTTTCTTTATTAACTACTAATCCCGCTAAGGTGTTAGGGTTAGAAAATAGTGTTGGGAAACTTGATATTGGTATGAGTGCCGATTTTTTAGTTGCTGATGGTGTTCCAGGACTAGATATTACTGATCCTAGTCAGATATCAGCTATATTTATAAATGGAAATAAATTAATTTCTAGATAATAGTTTAAAACTAATCTCTGTTAGTAAATTTATATAAATAAAGTAGATATCTTAAAATTAATAATAAGTTTTAGATATCTACTTTATTTTTAAAATCTGTTAGTTTTGAATATGATAATATTTTTTAAAATTATAGTATTTTCAATACTTCTATCACCAATTTAGCTAATATAGCATACTTTTATTATAAAATTTCTATTATTTTTTTATAGAGCCATCTATCATAATAAATTTTGTATTAATATATAGTATAAAACATAAATTATTATATTTTTATAATCACATTTATACTTATATCTATATTAATTATTTATCGATACTAGTATTTTACTTTAATATAACTTATCTAGTTTCATAACTATATTATCATAATTATATTTATCCTTATTATTTTTATTTTAATATATACATATGCTCTATAATTAATTATAGTAATTAATTTAATCTCTAGGATTAATAGTAATTATATGTTATTTATAATTAAATCTCCACTATATTTAAAGTGATTTTGCTGCTTAACTTCCTCATCCAACTTTAAAATAAGTGCTTCAACATTTTCTTGTGCTAGTATGTCTAAATTTTTTTCAAATTTATTAAACCACTTTGATACAGTGTCACTATTTAAGTTATACCTTTCCGATATTTTTTTAAAAGTTAAGTTTGTATTTAATTTTACACTACATATATCTTTCTTAAACTGTTCATTATAAATATTTCTATATCTAAATTTCTGTTTATATATAAAAAATTTATCAAACTCTTTCTTCTTTCTATCATAGTATATATTAGCATCCTTATATATTAGTTGATAAAATTCACATTTTTCTATTATATCAAATTTATAAGTATTTCTATCTGAATGATCTGAGTTATAACTTAAATTTATATTGTGTTGCTTTAAATAATCTCTTAATCCAACTATAAAGTTATTATTAACACTTGCAAAGCTTACACTTAAAGTTCCTTTGCTAAAACATGAAGTTCCATCTCCGTCAAAAAAACCTCTTATAAAATGAGGTATTAGATTTTTAGGTACTATATCCTCACTTGGAAAATCTATTTTAAAAGTTTTCCTTCCTGTAACTCCTAGTTTATTTAGATCACCTATTAATTCTTTATCATATATAAACAATCTTGCCCTTTTAAAGTACTCATCGCTATTTCTATCTACTCTAGTATAGGAATAATTAATTCTACCTGTATACTTAATTGAATTTTTAAAGCAACTTAATATAAATCTATCTTCATATTTAACAGAAAGTTCTAATGTATATCTATTACTATCATCACTAACCCCTCCATCTGCATATATAAATCCTAAATAGTATGCTTGCTCTTCGTTTGTTACTTTTTTGAAAAAACTTTTGTCAAAGCTATATTTTCTTTTACTTTTATCTTTAAACTTAGAAGTATCTATTCCATTTTTATTTAATACAAAACCTACTATATGAACATTTGTATTATATTTTTTTGCTAAGTCACGTATAGACATACGTTCAATACTTTCATCATTATATAATATTATAATTTTATCCAGATCCTTCTCTATTTCTTTTATCTTACTCTTGTATTCTAATTCTATATATTCACCATAAAAATCATACTTCAGAAAATTTACATAATTATAATATATTCCTACTTCCTTACAAATCTGTCCTACACTTTTGCATATACCCTGTCTTTTATATTTATCAAATAACTCATTATACTTTTTAATATTCTCTTTTATAGTTTCATAATCTTCTTCATTATTTCTATTATATTCTTTCATATAATTAGAGAATATCTTCCTATTTATACCAAAGTAAAATTCAATCTTACTATAAGATAGTTTATATTTATTAATATTCTCAATATAACATTTACCTGCTATTACCTTTAATTTATCTAGTATTATATCTGGTATTACCCTTACATTTAGTTTTAATATATCCGATATTTCCCGTATAGTATAATTACTTATAATTTCTATATATTCATTATTCACACTATATTTCTTATTATTGATTACAGAACTTGCTATATCTCTTAATAACTCTTCTTCATTTAATTTGTAAAATTTATGATTTATATATAGTATGTTTTTTTCAATGATGTCATTTATAGTACTATTATCATACGGATAGGTGAGTGATTTTTTTGTTTTAATATTAATATTATCATTCTTTAATCTTATTTTTAAGGGTCTTTCTTCTATTCCTGAGTCTGCTGATAATTTTTCGAGAGATTCATAGGATACATATTTAAGTAATACCTTACTTGCCTTATATCTAGAATCTGTAATCATGTCATTTAATCTTTTTATTGAAATATATTCTTTTAAAAACTCCAAATTTATTTCAAATACATTCCCTTCAAATTCGACTTCTTTTTGTTTTAGTATACTTTGAATTTGTATATATAAATCTTGTCTTATATTTAAAATTTCATCTTCAAATGCTTTACAATCTCTTTCACAAAATCCCCCTGAAAAGTTTTTTAAATTACTATTTAAAATATCTCCATCTAAAATTTCTCTAATATTGTTACAATTTTTAAATGGATATCTATTAATTCTTTTATTCATATGATACCCCCTTATATAATTTAATTATCGTTGTGCTAGCCCATTATTTTATATTTAACTAGCACAACGAGTTGATTGAATATTTATCCTCTTAAGTTTTTTAATGCCTCTTCAAATTCTTCATCAACAATGTGAGTATAAATCATCGTTGTACTTAAATCTTCATGTCCTAAAGCCTTTTGAACTAATCTTATATTTTTAGTAGATCTTAATAAATCAGATGCAAAAGTATGCCTAAAGGTATGAGGGCTTACATTCTTACTTATCCCTGCTCTTTTTGAATACTTATATACCATTCTTCGAACATTTCTATCGTCTAATTTATTTTTGCTATTAGTAGTAAATACTAAATCACATATGCCTAATTTTTCAGATTGTTTTTCTTTCCACATTCTCAACTCTTCTACCACACTATCAGAAATCCAAAGTATTCTATCCTTCGAACCTTTTCCTTCTAGTACCTTCAATTGACCAGTCATTAAATTAATCTCTTTCCACCTTAGATTAATCAGCTCTGATAATCTCAATCCAGAAGCTAAAAATAATGTAATAATAGTTCGATTTCTAATCGAATTAAAATACCTAACATTAAAAATACTCATTATCTGCTTCTGCTCTTCCTCAGTTAAAATTTCTGGAATTTTCCTTCTTGCCATAAAAATACTCCTTCTAAGTACTTTTACCCTAAAATACATATTATAGGGTATTATGCACCTATATTGTTATTATAGAATTTTCTTATTAATCTATAACTATATAAAAGGGTATTATACACAAAGTTAAATTTTTAATTTCATTTATCACACTTTGCATAAAAAAATAAGCTAAGATATTTTATAAAATATCTTAGCTTATTTTTACTTCTAATGCTTAGTATAAATCGCCTCTATATGACTTACTGCATACAGGACAATGTACATCCCACTCTAACTTACTCTCTTTATGATAATTTCCATTTATATACTTATATAGATTTCTTATATTATTAGGATGCTCTTTTTTATATCTACAAGAATTTCGAACCCAAAATGCACCACACTTATTATCACTACATTCATAATGAGTCTTATATCCTTTATCATCTAATATATTTCCAATATTTCCACACTCTGGACATATATAATCCCATCCCATATAAAAGTGTATAAGCATTTTTGCAAATATACTAATTCCATAACTATTCTTAGGGCTAGATGTAATATACCCACACCTATGAGGTTTTAAATATTCAAAGTTGCTAGTAATATTCTTATCTGGATGAATCAAAAATGCTCCAACTGAATTTTTTGATAATTGTAAGTATCTATATGCAGATATTTTTAAATCATTCTGCAATGTTTCTAATCTTTTACTATATGGTTTATACTTAGCATCTAAGAAAACTTCTCTACATTTATATTTATCAATCATAACTAAGCTCAAATCTGGTCTTTGACCTTCCAAGTTCTTCTCTGATGTTATAATTATAGATTGTCCTTCTTTTCTTCTTATTTCTATACTAAATCCTCGCAAAGTCGAGTACTCATTATAATACTCAATCATTTTTTCAACTAGATTATCTGCTCCTTCATTGAATTTTAATTCATTTATAAAATAATCTAGTACTTTAAATAAAATCCATTTTTCATATAAATCTGGTGATTTTATTAAGTCATGCTTAAATATACTTAATATCTCATTTTTTCTAACTAATTTATTTAAAGTTTCAAAAACATCAAATACTTCTTGGTATAATGGATTGAAATTAAATATATGCGTATCTTCCCATGATTGAGTTACTATATCTTTAAATATTTCTATTTCTATAATATTATTTAACTTTTGTATAAGTTGTTTCCATGTGTTTATTCTATTATTAATGTTTATACCTTTTTCTTTAATATTCTTAATTCTATTATTTGCTTTTTTAGCTATATTAGCATCTCTAGTCTTTAGCTTTTTTATTTCATTAATCTGAAATCTTAAACTTTCATTTATACTTTCTTCATATTTTATTTGATTTTCACATATATCTATTAACTCTTGTAATGCCCCTTTTAAAATCCTATGCTCTTTTAAATCTAAAGTTTTTTTAGATACATCGGTATTAAACATTTCCTTATATGGATACATCTCTTGTTCTATGTACAACTTAGCATTAAACTTTTTTATTTTATCAACTTTTACTCTTTCTCTTACTTCTATTAGTAATTCTTGTGGATTATCATTAATTTCTTCTAAAATATCACATAAGTTATCTATATATATACTAAGTGAATCAAGATTAATTAATACATTACCTGATGTACTTCCGTTATAATCTTTTTGATAATTATCTAATAAATTTTCAGTAATTATTTTTAACTGAGTTTCCATAATATCATATTCTTCTTCAGTAACTAAATCGGGTATAATTTTTATCTCTGGTGTTTCATATTTATTTCCTTTACTATCTTCACCTTTAAACTTTATTACACCACATTGATTTATACCTATAGGATAACTTATAGGTTGATACTTTTTTAATTCTTCACTCCATATATACTGCGGAGTAGAGACCCATATACCTTTTTGCGCCTCTATCAAACTTCTATTATATCCAAATTTTCCAATAGCAGATACCCTTACTAAATCTTTATTGGTTATTATACCTATATTAACATACTTACCATTTATCTTAGTGTACTCTTTACCTATATAGTGATTATCTCTATACTCTAAATTTTTTATTACCTCAACGTCCTTTACTTCACCTTCTATATGTTCTTTATTATCAACTCTAGAACTTAAATTTTTCCAAGATATATCTAACCATACTACTTCCATTATATTTTACCCCCAAAACTGGATAATCCTCTTATTCCTTAACATGTTCGTTGCTTTTTCTTTTGAATATCCATTTGGTAAACTATTTATAAAAGAATTAAAAGCACTTAGCTTCTCTTCATCTAATTTATTAAAATGTATTCTAGGTAATATTTTTGAATATATTATTTGATCATAAATTAAATCTTTATCATATATATGCGTATTTATAAATTGTTCTATATGCTTACGTCCTCTACCATTTAATCGTACATTTGGTATTATATTTAATATTTTTGACTGTTCTATAATTTCATCTGCTAAACTTTTAGCTTCTGCACTTATAACTATATCCTCAGTAATTCCTTGTATAAATTCTTCAGTGTCTATATCTATAATTCCATCTATATAATCATCTTCTAAACTCTTTCTTATTTCATCATAATTTTCTAGATGTTTTAACTCTATTATAAAACTTCTATCTATGACCTTTGGACTTAATGATTTTACTGTTTCATCCATATTTAAAGTTCCTACAAATCTTACATTTTTAGGAATTATAAACTTTGCAGGGTAATATATCACTAATTCAAAGTTATTTCTTGCTATATCTCGTTCCACTTTTTTTAATGTATTTATCTTTTCTTCTATTTTATCTATTCCTTGTTCTATTAAATCTTCTATATTTTCGCCTAAAGATTCTTCTAATTCTCTTTTCGCTTCTTTAAAGGTTCTATATGAATATAAATCTAAACATCTTTCATTTATATTTTTTTCTCTAATACTTAAAAAACTAGAGAAATAGTACTCTATATGAGCTAGGTTCATTTCATCTAAACAAATTATGTGCACTCCATTTGGATCAAGCTTCGCCTCTACTAATGCATCTAAAAAAGGTGTAGATACATATCTCTTTTGTATTGGATTAAAAAATCCTAGTATATCTTGTACATCACTCCAACTTGATTGAACCGCAATATGATGTACTTTAAATTTATTTATTATCTTTCCTAGTTGATTTACTAAGCTAGATTTACCTGTTCCTGATGGCCCAGATAATAATACAAGTTGGTCTACTTTAAGAGCTTTGAAAAAGCTACTGATTACATCATAACTATAAACTAGACCTTCATCTTCATAATGATATAGTAGTTTTTGAATTGTCAATATTATCTCTTCTATATTATCTACCTTAATTAATTCTTTAGAATCATTGTCTAAGCTATGGTCTAATTCTAACTCATATATAAAATATTTTTTTAATTTATTTATTTTTTCTTTTAGTTGATGAATATCTTCATCTAATACCTTTATTTTTCGTTCCCTAATATCTATACTCTTATCTAAGCTTTTACATTTACTTTCCTTTTCTTTGGTTTCTAAAATAATTTCATTTTGTTTATCCTTTAGTTCTTCTATATACTGTAATGTATCTTCTGCTTTTTCGGTGTATATCTCCTCAAATTTTTCATATATAATAGGTATTAATTCTTTATCACTTTCAAATTTTTCTTCCAAATACTTAGCAAATTTATTTCCATATAAATCTTTTATTTCTTGGCTTTTAGGTAGTTTCCTCACTGTTTCTGACTTTACTTTTATAAGTTTATCTAAATACTGCAATGATGTTTCAGGATAGTATTCTCCTACAACTATATCACCTCTATTAAACCCTGAATCTTGTGAGTGAAATACAACTGTTAGCTTTTCTTCATTTAATGGGTTTTTTATATATGTTAATTTATTGCTCGGGTCTAATACATCCATAAAATGTATCCATGATTGTTTTTCTTCATTATATTTTTTACCATTTATTTCACATATTACTTCATCTCCCAATATTCCTTCAGATCGTAGAATTCCTATAAGTTCTTTCACTTGATTAGATGTAATTAAATTATTCTCATAGTCAAACTTTATACTTTCTATTCCAAAAACATGTTCCTCTGTCATTAATAAATCTCCCTTATTTAAAGTAATTTTATCTAAATATCATAGTTTATATATAGATTATACAAAATATATTTTATTTTTACAAAATAATATATTACCGAAAAAAAGTAAGGATAAAATTTTAAATAAATAAAATATATCCTTACTTTTATTAACTCTATTCTTTAATTTGTATTGGTATTTTTAAATTCCAGTCTATATCATTCGTTTTCTATTTTCATACTCTTGTTAAAAATATTTCTAACTACTCTAATAACTCCGACATCTTATCATAACTACTCACAAAAACAGCCTTCTTAGCCCTAGTAGCAGCTACATATAAAAGAGATCTCTCGGCAACAATCCTTTGTTTTCTCACAACATTATCAGAAGCTGAATCAATAAACTGTTTTAAAGGAACAACTCCATCATTAATACCCACTAAAAATACATGATCAAACTCTAAACCTTTAACCCTGTGCATAGTAGCAACTCTTATACACTTATTCTGCCTATCTTCAGCTTCCTTTCTATGTATCTTATAAGTCTTAATCATTCTATCCCTTAAAAATTCTCTGTACATATCCAACTGTCTGTCAGTACGAGCAACTAAGCATATATTATTTAAATCTATACCTTGCTCTTCTAAATCTTTTATACGATTAGCTATGTAATCAACTTCTTCCTCAATATTATTAAAATTAACAACTTCAGGACTTGGTCCATGTACTAGTGATTTGTATCCTTTGTTATCTTCAGTACCCGTGTCTAAGTCGTCAAACTTTATACCATTAAGTAAATTAAATGCCCATGCTCTTGTTTCTTCAGTAGTTCTGTAGTTTATCTTCAATCTATGACTTCTACCTCTTATGTTAATTCCACATTTACCTTATTAGACTATTATTTAGTATAAAATTTATTGTTTTTCTAATAACATATGATAAATCCCATAATTAAAATATATTTCAAAACTACCCCATGAGTAGCGAATCAAGACCCCATATTTTAAGACATTAAAATTTATCTTTTCGTAAAAAATGGTACAAATCCTTCCACAAATTAATACAATAATATATACTAAAAAAACTTCTTGGAGGTGACTATATGAAAGATATGGTCAAAATATCAAACTTAAATCAAACTTTTTATACCAAAGACGGAGAACTTGAAGTTCTAAAAAATATAAACTTTAATCTAACTAAAGGACAAATTCTAACCATTCTTGGACCTAGTGGTTCTGGAAAATCAACTATATTAAATATACTAACTGACCTTTTAAAACCTACTAGCGGTGATGTAGTTATAAATGGTAAGGTTGGATATATGTTTCAAAAGGATCACCTACTAGAGTGGAGAACTATAATGGACAATATAACTATTGGACTTGAAATTCAAAAGAAAAAAACTGATGAATCAATTAAAAGAGTTGAAAGGCTTTTAAAAACTTATGATTTATGGGATTTTAGAAATATGTATCCAAAAGAGCTATCTGGAGGTATGAGACAAAGGGTGGCTCTTATACGTACACTTGCAGTAGACCCTGATATACTTTTACTTGATGAACCATTTTCAGCTCTTGATTATCAGACAAGAATATTAGTTAGTGATGATGTTTATAGAATAATAAAAAATGAAGGTAAGTCTGCAATTCTCGTAACTCACGACATATCAGAAGCCATATCGATGAGTGATAAAATAATAGTATTATCTAGAAGACCAGCTATTGTAAAAAGTGTTCATGAAATAAACCTTGTAACAGAAGGAGAAAAAACACCTCTAAAAACTCGTAAGGTACCACAATTCCAACAATACTTTGACATTCTATGGAAGGAGTTGGATTCTTATGAAATTAAACAATAACTACTCAGAAGGATATGCCAATTACCTTAAAAACATAAAAAGAGAAAAAGTAAAAGTTTTATTAATTCAAATAGCATTACTTGTTGGAATATTAGTACTATGGGAAATCCTTGCAAACGCTGGGATAATACAAACATTCTTATTTAGTAAGCCATCTGATATATATAAACTATTTATAAAGTATATATCAAACGGTGAACTTATGAAACACGTTGGTATATCTGTATATGAAACAGTACTTGGATTAGTAATAGGTACAGTTTTAGGCATACTCGTTGCAATAGCACTTTGGTGGTCTGAAAAATTATCAAAAATATTAGATCCATTCTTAGTTGTATTAAATGCTCTTCCTAAAACTGCTCTAGCTCCTATTATAATTGTTTGGGCTGGTGCTGGAATTCAAGGAATAGTAGTTACCGCAGTTACAATATCAGTTGTCGTTACTATATTATCTGCTTATAACTACTTTATAAATGTAGATGAAGAAAAAATAAAAATGTTAAAAAGCTTTGGCGCAACTAAATCTCAGATATTATTTAAACTTATAATTCCTTCAAATATAGGTAATCTTATAAATCTTACTAAAATAAACATTGGTATGGCATGGGTTGGGGTTATAGTTGGTGAATTCTTAGTATCTCGTTATGGTTTAGGATATTTAATAGTTTATGGTAGTCAAGTATTTAAATTAGACCTTGTAATGATGGGTGTATTTGTATTATCATTTTGTGCTTGGATTATGTATGAAATTTTAAACATAGCTGAAAAACTATATAACTCTAGAAAATAGCATAGAAAAATGAACTCTAATTATTAGAGTTCATTTTTCTATGCTATTTTCTTTATTTTGGAAATACTTCAAATACACCAATAGCTTTACAAAGTAGCTCAGGCGTTAATAAATATTTTTCATGCTCTCCATCTAATACCTTAAATACTTCAAATTTTATTTTTAATATTGTATCATTAAAAGCTATAATTTGACCTATTATATCTACATGATCTCCACAAACTAAAGGTTTTATAAGTTCTAGGTCTTCATATTCCTTTAATACACCTTTATGACCTTCATTTCTTATAAGCAGTTCTTCGGCTATATCATCAAATATTTCTATAATCTTATAAGTACCTATGTATTTATCATGATCTATATCCTTTTCTTTAAGCTTTATTCTCATCGTAGCTTTCATATATATCCCTCCCCTTATTACTTATTGTTAAATATATGCAATTTATTTAAAATATATTATATCTAAAATCTTCTAATATTTTCCGTATTTAAAAACTAAGTTTCGTATGATTTTAGATCGTATAAAATAAATAAGATATATAATAATTTATTTATATAGTCTATAAAATTTTGACTTTTGCATATAATAATTACTGTGGTAAAATATTATATTTTGAGGTGCTATATATGGATTTAAATTTTAAGTCACGTAGAAATAAAAATAAGAATAAATTAATGAAAAAAATTAATTTTTTTCAAGATAAAATTAACTATGACGATATAATGTCTTATGGTGATAATTCATACGAAGATAATTACGATGAAATTATATTAAATGATGATATTTTTATAGACTCTGACGATAAATTTAATGAAGATATTTACAAAGATGATACACTATTTTATTAATAATTTAAAATACATAAATACCCCTATAGTCAATTGACTATAGGGGTATTTATGTTAAAAATTATGCATTTTCAAACATCTGTATAGCATCTATTCTAGTTAAATAGATAGCCTCATTTAAAGATCCTATATATTTAGCATATTTTGCAACCTTATCTTTTATAAATTCTATATCTGTATCATTTTTCAGACAATCATCAATATATTCATCCATTAATTGATTTTTATATGGTTTTAAATCATAACCTAAGTAATCAGCTAATCTTTCTATCTCTCTATTAAAGTCCCCATCTTCTTTTATTAAGTACTCGTAAACATCCATTCTATAAGGATTTAAAGTTATAATCTGCTTTACTACCATAGTACCATCTACTCTATTTATAAATCCATCCTTATAATTATTGAATAAGGCACTTGATTTTTTTATATTATCTTCATCTACTTTTGAAGATACTATTTCTATATCATTTTTTATAAGTGCATCTATTACTGCATTATGTATATTAAAGCAGTCATTATATATATATATTGATAAATTTTCTATTAAAGGCTTAAGAGATGCTTTTGTCATGTAATTACTTTTTTTGCTTTTTGTTTTGGTTTGTTTTATAGTGTTATTAAACATTCTTTGATAATTTAAATACTTTGCACAATAACATTCTTTAAATGTGTTAATGTCTATAGTTATAAGATTATAACCTACTAATGTTTCAACACCTTTTTTTATAGTACTTTCTATATTATCCATTCCCAGTTCTAATGACTTTTCCGATAAGTCTTTTAACGTTAATATATTATCTAAACAATAATTTTTAAAATTATCACGTGCATATTCTGCTTGATTTTTAAATAGTTTCCTTATGCTATTGTAGTTATTCATTTTTTCATCGAATTCTACTATAGCACCATTTATATCAAACGTAACCATCTTTTCTCCCCCTAGTTTCTCCTTAATTTTTCCCCTATATTTATAATTTGATAACAATGCTTATTTTCCTTCTAAATTATGTTCAAAAGTGTAAAAATATCGGTGAAAATACTTTAGATAGCAATTTAGCTACCTTTATTTTATATCTTTATCCCATTTATAAATCTTAAAGGATCCTTTGCAAACTCTTCAAAAGAATTATCTTTAAATATAACTCCTTCTCCTAAGAACCTTTTATATCTATCTTCTTCCTTTCTCTTAAACTCTTCTCTTTTCCCTTTATAACTATTAAATATCATAAATTTTAAAGGAGCTTTTTTTCTACTAGTCTGAACTCTTTTTATCATATACTTTATATGTATATCAGCATCAGAAAAAGAATATCCGCAAAAAATAAGTAAATCACTTTCTCTTAAAGTTTTTTCTACTTCATTCCAAACTGTTGATACAAATACATTAGTCATATTTTTAAAATATGTTGGAGGTATTATAATAGGTATTGTAATTTCATCACATGCTAAACATTTAGCTTCATCTATATTATCTAAAAGTCTCATTATCCCACCTTCATAAGGTGTTATTGTCAAACTGTTACATACTGGACAGTATAACCAATTTAATGACCCATGTATCTTATAAAGTTTAACAGATGGAGGCTGTGGCTTTTTCCAACTGTGTCTAAAATCAAAATTTGTAAAATCAACTCCATAATCAAGCATTATAGGATTATCTTTTTTATATAGCCCTGCTATCGTATTATCTATATGTATATCATAGTTTGCACTTATAAATGTGGTATCTTTTAATAGATTTTCTTTTAATAAGTTATCTATTAATAATTTGTGGTAGTAATTATTAGTTTTCTCATTATTATGAACAGCCTTAGCCATAAGTAATATAAGGTACTGTCTTAAAATACGTATACTATCACTTTTTTTGTGTAAGTTTTCAAGTCCAAAGTTTTTAAATGATTCTCTTCTTTGTTCTGCTAAATCTATAAGACCTAGTACTTCTTCAAATGTTGGAAATGATATTTTATCTATATCATCATTTATTATATCTATATTAAACATATCTTTAAAAAACTTATGTAGTTCTATGTTCATTTCACTTTTATAATCTTTTTGTGTTAAGGATTTAAAATATTCAACAAAAAGTTGACTTTGAATAGGGCAATGTTCTGCTGCTGAAGCTCCTGCACCTAAAAATATTGCTATTTTCATTTTATCCTCCAATTCTTTGTTATTAATATTATTATTTATATTCATATATAATTATATTTTCTCCATTATATATAAAAATTACATAAAAAATATATAATAAAAAAAGTAGGATCTATACTCCTACCATTTTGCTTGTCAATATATTAAAATTACAAAGTAATCTAATTTTATATTTCTCTCTTAAAATAATGCCAAATCCAACATGTACATACTAATTCCCATCCCTGCTGTCCATATTCATTAAGTATTCTTGTTGTTCTTTCTCCATCACCTAAAATAGATACACATTTATACTCATATTTTTTCATATCAACATCCCCAATTTTATTTATCTTATATAACAATTACTACATTTATTATATTATAAAATCCACTAAATGTTCACATTTTTTCAGACTATTCTTGTTACTATTTAAATGTATTTATATTACTTTAATACACAAGTTTTACATAGATTTTAAGGTGTTATAAAATCCTTATAATAATAAAGTACCTTAAAATAACCTATAAAAGTTATTTTAAGGTACTTTATTGTTATATATTAAAAAATATTTTTCTTATATTGAATGTATTCTCTTTGAAGTAATTCCATTTTAGCTTTCATTACTAATTGAAGTTGTGATGCTAGTTCTAATTCATTATTATCTAATGCCTCTATTATTTGACTAAATAAAGACTTTCTTATTAAAGTATCTTTCATTAATTCATGTTTTATATTATCTATATCATTATATACAACCTCATCTAAAGCATCCATCTCATCTATTGTATGCATTTTTTTGCATCCTCTTATTATATCCATATTATCTTGTATAACCCTATTTTTTAACTCCATCATCCATCTTTCTATAGCACCTACTTTAAATGAATTTATAATATCATCAGTAAATACATCATTATCTTTTAATACTTCAACTTTTTCAATATATTTATCTAAATTTAACATATTTTCATAAACTGTAGCTGGTGATTTTCCAAATAATTTTTCTCTTTCATCTTGAGTATAGTATTCAAATACATTTTCTTCATCCCTATATTTTCTATCTTTTTCTAGATAAAAACTAGTTTCACCTGCTTCTTTAGATATTTCTTTTTCTAATTCTTTTGAATCTAAATTACTAACTGCTACTGCTTTTATACCATCTACTGCTGCTTGATAAATACTTGCTAAAACTAAATAAGTATTTGATAATGGATTTGGAGCTCTTAGCTCAAATCTAGTTGCTAATGGATTATCTATATCTCTTATAAGTCCTATTAATACTGATCTATTTCTTGATGGGACTTCATAAGTTTTACCAAGTGAAGTAACTATACATACCGGTGCTTCAAATCCTGGTACTAATCTATTTAAAGCATCATTTGAATCTGTTACAAATGGATTTAATACTTCATAATTTTTAAGTATTCCCATTAATGCTCCATATCCTATTTCACTCATAAAATCACTATTCATACATTTTGGTGAGAATAAATTCTTAACTGTTCCATCCTTTAATTTTGCACTTATTCCTATATGAGTATGTTCTCCACTTCCAGCTACTCTATTAAGTGGCTTAGCTTTAAAAGTTACATCAAGACCAAAACTTTTAAATACTTCTTCAACTATATCTCTTATTACTATCTCATTGTCTGCTGTTTGAATTGCACTTGAATATTTCCAGTCTATTTCTAATTGTTCCATTGCATGATTAGTTTTACCATCTATACTTATTGAACTTGCTATACCGCCAACTTCTTTATGACCCATTTCAGGTTCTACACCTAACTCTTGAAGTATTATAAGAGTTCTTTCTAGAGCACTTCTTATAGTACCTTGAGTTTTTTTCCAGTACTGCTCTTTTAAGCTTTGAGATACATATAATTTATCTAAATCTGCTTTATCTTCTGGTGTACTTACCCAAAATTCTAGCTCTGTTGCTGATGTTATATTTATCTTTTCTATATCATCCACACTATTTATATCTATATTATTTAAAAGATTAGGATATTTTTTTAACAAATCAATCAAAGTATTCTCTAAATTATTTGTTGCTCTTTGTAGTATTCCTCTTGAACATACTTTTTTATCATTGTGTATTAAGAAAGAAGGTATCTTAAGTGTCCCAACAGGTAGGTTAGTTTCATAGTCAGTTAACTCAGTATTATAATCAATATACCAATTTACATCTAAATCAGGAAGTAAATTAACTTTAGCATTATTTAATGTTGCAATTTCATGAAGTTCTACACTTGAACCATCTGTTTGTATTCCTCTATATAAAAAATCATCTATATCTTTTTTAAATAATTCTACAGGTATTTTTTCATCAGTTGCATTTCCACCTAAATCTACCCCCATAAGTGAAACAAATTTTATTTGTTTATTAGTGTTTAGTATTTGAACTATTTTTGCACTATTGTGATCTTCTTTTTTTATTACTCTTAATAATCCCATAATAATCCCTCCCTATTTATATATCTAGTTTTACATTATATTCATTTAACCAAGTTTCTAACTGAATTAAATAAGCTATTACTTGAGGTCCTGTCATAAGTTGACCAAACCAAGGTTTAGTAAAGCTTCTACCTTGAGTATTTATCATATTAATAACAGCTTCTTTATCTACTATTTGAAAAAGCTTAGCATTTGGATTTTGAGCTATATCATTTAACATTTTACACACTGCTTTAGTGTATATTGGATTGTGAGTTTTTGGATACGGACTTTTCTTTCTATCTATTATTTCATCTGGAAGTAGAGTTCTCATAGACTCTCTTAAAAGTCCTTTTTCACGACCATGTAATAATTTCATATCTGCAGGTATATTATAAGCATATTCAACTAGTGTTTTATCTGCATAAGGTACTCTTCCCTCTAAACTATTTGCCATAGTCATTCTATCTTTTCTATTTAATAAAGTTATCATAAACCATTTTAAGTTTAGATAAGTTAACTCTCTCATTCTTTCATCTCTTTTGCTTTCGCCTTTTACTTTTGGAACTTTTTTTATACTATCTTGACACATTTGTTTTGCATATTCTTCTATAGGTAAATCCTTTAAACTTTTCGCTAATATATTTTTTCTATGGTTTAATGAATCTTGCCATGGAAACATTTCTATATTTTCGTAATCTTTAGTATACCAAGGATATCCACCAAATACCTCATCCGCACATTCTCCAGATAAAGCAACTGTAGCATGTTTTCTTACTTCTTTAGAAAATAAATAAAGTGATGAATCTATATCTGCCATTAAAGGTAAATCAGATGCTAATGTAGCTTCTTTTAAATAATTTGCAAGCGTTGTATTATCTAGTATTACATTGTGGTGATTACTTTTAATATAATCAGCCATTTTTACAACCCAATAGGCATCACTATTTGGTTGGAATTCATTAGCTTTAAAATATTTTTCATTATCAGTATAATCTATTGAAA
The DNA here is from genome assembly GCF_900015215.1 of Romboutsia ilealis. Lineage (NCBI taxonomy): Bacteria > Bacillati > Bacillota > Clostridia > Peptostreptococcales > Peptostreptococcaceae > Romboutsia > Romboutsia ilealis. Next base: position 1,413,859 of record NZ_LN555523.1, read on the forward strand.
ATGTATTTAATTTTTCTTTGCCATCTCTTTCAAAAGCCTTAGCTGCTATATACGATATAAAACTTGAATCAAGCCCACCAGATAAGAAAGTACAAACTGGTACATCACTAACAAGTTGTCTTTCGATTGCATCTACTAGTAATTCTCTTAAATGATTTGTAGTTTGCCCTAAATCTTCTGTGTGTTCTTTTGCTTCTAGCTCCCAATACTGTCTTAATTTTATTCCATTTTCATTGTATGTTAAACAATATGCAGGAGGTACTTCTTTTATATCTTTAAATATTCCTGATCCTAAGCTTCTTTGAGGACTTATAGCCATCATCTCTAAAATACCTTCTTTATCAACAATAGAATCAACATTTGGATGTTTTAATAATGCTTTAATTTCAGATCCAAATATTAATGAATCATCCTTAAATGAATAAAATAAAGGTTTAACCCCTAATGGATCCCTTACTAAAAATAATTCTTTTTTATAATCATCCCATATAGCAAATGCATATATACCATCGATTTTATTTACACAATCTTGACCATACTCTATATATGAAGTTAAAAGTACTTCTGTATCAGAATATGAGTTAAATGTATACCCTTTATCTAATAAATCACGCCTTACAACCTCTGTATTATATAATTCTCCATTATATACTATAGTATATTTTCTATCACCTAAATACTTATCCATAGGCTGAAATCCACCTGTTGGGTCAACTATAGCTAATCTTCTATGTCCAAGTATTGCATTATCATATACTTTTATTCCATATGAATCTGGACCTCTAAATGCTAGAGTATCTCTCATTTCTTCTACTATATTGTAATATGGCTTTATGTCTTTTTTAAGATTAGCCCATCCAACTATTCCACACATATATTCCACTCCTTTATTGATATATGCTATCATATGTTATCTAAAATAATAAAGTGTATACATTAGCCATAAAAATAAAAAAATATATATAGTAAAATTAATTTTATTAAGTTTTTTTTATAAAAAATAAAAAAAGATGAAGTTTTTTCTTCATCTTTTATCAATTACTTTATAAAATTAATTACAAATGCATAATCATAGTCTTTATATTGTCCATACTTTATCATACCAAGTACTGCTAATACAAAGTATGCTATTGAAACTATTGGAGTTAAAATCGCTCCTATTAATACAAATATTGATAATCCTGCTATTATTTCATATATTACAAAAGATATATGAAAATTTAATAGCTTTCTGCCATTTTCTCTTATATAGTCAGATTCTTTACTTAAATCCTTCCATACAAAGTATGATACTATAAATCCAACTAAGTTAAAAACAAGTATAGATCCAGCCATTATTAACATTATCAGGTTTTCTCTTGACATAGAATTTCGGTAGTTATCCATCTAAATTCCTCCAGTTAAAATTCATATAAATATAATACAAATTTGCATTACATGTTATTATATTATATTTGTATAAATAATGCTACAGAATTAATAAGAAAGAAATGATATAAAACTTCATCTCTTTTATTTATATTAACGAGGTTAATTGTTATTATAATTTTCTATTATATTTTTCACCTTAGGTACTACATGACTTCCTGCTGTTTTACCATTTAAATCTTCTATAATCATTGATATAGGTATTTGAATTTTTACTTAAAAATTTTCCAATTATTATCCCATTCCAATATTTTATTCTAACTATTAGACTCTAAAGTTTCATAAAAGGTTTTAAATATTTTTATTTTTTTATTGTAATGTTTTTATATAAAATATTTTACAATAAATACCAATATTTATATAATGATTATGAATTTCTTTAAACAAAAAAAGAACTAAGTTTCACTGATAAATAGTTAAACTTAGTTCTTTTTATTTATTATTGTACTTTTGCTAGTTCTTCAACTACAGTATTATTTTGATTGCTTTTTTATACTTAATAGTTATTGATAATTAAGCAGATTTAACTTCTTCGTTTATATCTTTAACTTCACCATTTTTAATAGCTTTGTTAGCTTGGTAAGCAAATACGCTTAATGCTATTAAGTTTATACCTGAACATACGAATAATAATAAGTCAACTGCTTCAAATACAACGTTAGCTCCAAATATAGCTAATGTTCCTGCTGATATTATTAAAGTCATGTATATTACTATGTTCTTGTTTACAGCATTGCTTTTGAATAGTTTTCTTAAGTAGTAGTATGAACCTAATATAGTAGTCATAGCTGATAAAACTGTGAATAATGCCATAACTGCTAATCCAAATGTTCCAGTAACACTAGATGCTGTGTTAAAGAATGAAGATAATCTATAAACAGCGTCATTTGGAGCACCGTAATTTATTATACCAGCGTCTATTCCGTAACTAGCTATGTAAGAAGTTATGAATATAGCTATGAATAAAGTCATTATACTTGGTATTAATGATATAGTACCAGCTTCTCTTGGTTCAGAATCAGATTGTTGAGCAGACATCGCTAAACATCCTAATCCACTTTCTACTGTTTGTAATACTTTTTGCATACCTAAAACAAATCCTATAGGTATACCCATACCAGCATTAACAGGATTCATCATACCTTTTAATAATCCAGAGAAGTATACTGGTATATGGTTTGCAGTTTTTACTATAAATATAGTAGCGAATATTAAGTAAGCAGCTAAAGCTGTTCCTATCATGTAAGTCATAGCGTTCATGAATATATCATCTTTCTTAGATAATACAACAAGAGCAACTATTAATACTACAGGTATTACTATAAACATGTATCTTTGAACTAATGAAAGTTCAACACCCATAAATTGAGAAGCTACTATTGTAAATACAGAATCTATTCCACTGAATTGGAATCCACCAAATCCGAAAACAACTAATGCAACTATTGATATTGCATAGAAGAATCCTAATTTTGGACTTATTAATTTAGAGATATACTCTCTTGGTCCTTGCTTCATTATTTTTGAGTTTACTGTTTCGCAGTAAGATACAGGTATCATTACTAAAGCACCTATCATAGCCCAAGCAACGATAGCTTCTATATTGTGTTGTCCTGCTCCATATAATTTTGAGATTGCGCCAAGCACACCTACGATAGCTCCTGTTCCAACCATAGCTCCTAGAGATATAGATGCAGGTCCTATCATATTTTTAAATTTCATTTTTGATGGTTTAGTCATTTTAGGGTGTATCTTAGTGATACTTGTAAAAGCCATATAAGCACCTAAAACTAACATAAACGGTACGAACACAGGCCATATAACTTCTGAAACTTTAGTTATCATGTGTTCTAATTGTGTTAAGAAATTAGCCATCAAATTCCCCCTCACTAATATATATTGTTAAAAATTCACTTGAAAATTATTTTAACAAGTTTTCCTTCAATTGTCAAATAATATATTCATTTGTCATTTTTTGTTAAAATTTATTTCACTTAAGAGACTACTAAGAACTTATTTAATAAATTTTCCTTTTATCTATTATAGTAAATGAACTTAATAATAAAGGTATAAAAACTATTGAATAAGTTAGCTAATATAATATGAGTTATGATATAAAGTTTAAACAAAGAGCAGTAGAATATCAAAGAGAAGGCCATACTTACAAAGAAACTTGTAAATTAAATATCTAAAACAACACTAACTAGATGGATAAATAAAGAAAATGAAAGTAAATTAGGAGAAATAGAAATACATGTTAGAAAATCAAAAAAGATTTATCCAGAAAAGTCAATTAAATATATAGAAGAACATCCAGATGCATACTTAGTTGAGATTGCAGATAAGTTTAATTGTAGTGAGTGTGCAATAAGAAAATCATTAAAGAAATTAAATGAAATGTTTCTTCGGCACGTCGCTCGCTCGAAGCGAATTTTTACTATATTAACAACGTAAAAAACTACTCATAATTGAGTAGTTTTTTTCATTTACTTATATATGTTTTAATCATTTTTATTTACAAAAAGAAATGAAGTTTTATTTTATTCATTTTTATAATAATACTACCTATTTTTAATGTATTCTTGAATTTCTTCTAAGTTTGCATATGAGGCTATAGCACCTTTTTTAGTTGTACTATATGCAGCATAATGATTAGCAAATAATAAATAATCTCTTATAGTATCACAACTTAACTTATCTATACATTCAAGATCAACTTCATTTTCTAATAACTTAAATAAAAATGCTCCAATAAATGAGTCTCCTGCGCCTGTTGTATCAATAACTTCAACTATATTACCATCTATTCTAACTACTTTATCTTTTGTATGTATTTCTGCTCCATCTTTGCCTTTTGTAAAAATAACCATTTTTACACTTCCATTAAATAGTACTTCTTTAGCATCTTCAATATTATTAAATCCTGTTATAAAATCTAATTCTTCATCTGATATTTTAACTATATGTGCAAAAGGTAAAAATTCAAGTATCGCTTTTCTACATTCATCTTCACTATTCCATAATGGTAATCTTACATTTGGGTCAAAACTTATAATGCTATTATTATCTATAGCACAATTTATTGCTTTTTTATGCGCTTGTTTCATCGGACAATCTATTAAATCTACAGAACAAAAATGTAAGCTATGACAATCATTAAACCACTCTTTATTTATTTCACTTTCATTTAACAACATATCCGCACTTGGATTTCTATAAAATGAAAAATCTCTATTTCCATCTTCTTTTAAAGAAACAAATGCAAGTCCAGTATTTGCTTTATTTGTCCTTAATACATAACTTGTATCAACATTAACTTTATTAAGTTCATCTATAATATAATCTCCAAATGCATCTTCACCTAGTTGTGAAATAAAATTAGATTTCCCTCCTAATTTACTAACTACTGCAGCCACATTAGCAGGTGCACCTCCTGCTACTCTTTCAAATCCAACTACTTCTTTTAAACTACAGCCCTTTTTATTGGGTATAAAGTCAATTAATGCTTCTCCTATAGTTATTATTTTTTTCATAATTCCCTCCGTTAATATCCCTATATTACAATATTTATTTCATTATTATACATTTATTACTTTTGTTCTTGCAATTATATCATGTAAGGCCTTACCATCTTCTCTCTTGCTCATAATATAATTTGAAACTAATACTAAAATAATACCGATAAAAGGTATAGTATAAATTACTTTACATAATTCTCTTACAATAATATGTACTAAACTTGGATTGTTGTAGTTATCTGTAACTATTTTCATTCCCATCATATATTTACCAAAATGATATCCTTTAAATATAACTGGTACTAGTATTAAATATATTGTAAATATTAAACTCCCAATCCTTAAGGCAAATGTCGAGTCTTTTCCTATATTTATAAAAATCCCTACTATCAATGCATAAATACCGACATTATCTATTAATAATGCCAATATTCTTGATGATATTTTAGTTTTCAATTTTATAGGCCTCCATTTCATAAATACAAATGCTACCTTTTAAATTTTCTCCACTAAGCTTTATTCCTACATTATCTTTAGTTGGATAGAATCTAGTAGTAAATACTTCTTCTCCATTATTAATAAATATTTCAAGAGATGATGTATCACACAGTACTCTAAAGTTGTTTAATTTATCTAAGCTAACACTTCTGTTAGTTCTTCCATAACCTCCCTGTGTAAAAGATAATGTAAATAATTGCTGTTCTCTATCATAACTTAAATTTACACAATTTTTTATAGTACTTTCAAGTTTATCACATTTTTCTAAATTAACAATCATATCAAATGTATCGTATGCATCTTCATTTATATTTGAATTTATTTCAATATATTTTTTATCTTTTCTCAGCATATTAATTTCCTCTACTGGATTTTGTATTAACTTATTATTTTTAATTTTTAGTTCTCTTGGTATAGTTAATGCATGCTGCCAACCATAATCTGTAGTTGGATTAGAATATAAATCCTCTATATCTGGAAGTCCCATCCATCCTATTAATATTCTTCTTCCTTTTGAATCTTCAAATGTTTGAGGGGCATAAAAGTCAAATCCTCTATCTAATTCTTCAAAATCCCTTAATTTATAATTATTAGTTTTATAATCTCCATCTACTATGTAGTATCCACTTTGATAAATATTATTATATTTTATACCTTCAGCATCTATTCCTTGTGGAGATATTAATAATATATTTTTTCCATCTACATTAAATAGATCTGGACATTCCCACATATAACCAAACTTACTTTCACTTTTTATAATATTTATTATATTCCAGTTTATCATATCATCGCTTTCAAATAATAATACTTGACCTATATCATCTTTGTCTCTAGCGCCTTGTACCATATAGAATTTATTATTTTCCATCCAAACTTTTGGATCTCTAACATGACAAGTCATATTTTTCGGGTAATCATCATTAGTCATTATTAATTTCTTATTTGTAAAAGTTTTTCCATCTTCACTTACTAAAAGCACTGTATTATGTCCTCTTCCAGATGAAATATAATCATGCTTTCCTAAATGTTTTACATTCCCAGTATAAAATATATTCATTTTTCCATTATGTACTATAGTTGAACCTGAATATGCTCCATGACAATCAAAAGGCTGGTCTGCAAATACTTCTGCGCCATTATTTTTATAGTTAATAAAATCTTTGCTAGTATAATGCCCCCAAAACTTTATTCCTCCATTAGCATCAAATGGAGAGTATTGATAAAAGATATGATATTCACCATTAAATTCACAAAGTCCATTTGGATCATTTAACCATCCAACTGGTGGCATTAAGTGAAACTTTAATCTCCAATAGTCTTTATTAACTCTTTCTTTTTCATTTTTTTCTATACAGTTTACTAATTTTTTTATATCTCTATTTAAAGCGTTCATTATTTCCTCCAATCATTATCTATAGCAATATTTTATATATAATAAGGTGACAATATAATTTGCCACCTTATTGTAAAATTATTTAGATTCATCCCATCCCAATAATAATGTTGTAAAGAATGCAACCCCTAACGCTATTGCAAACATTATTAGATAATTAATAGGTGAATGTAAATGTAATAGTATTCCAAATATTCCTGTAACTCCTGTTCCTGTAGCTCCAAGTCCAACTATTGATGCATATAATCCTCCTGCTGCTCCACCTAAAGCTGCCCCTATAAAAGGTTTTATATATCTTAAATTTATTCCAAATATTGCTGGCTCTGTTATACCCAACATTGCACTTAGTGCTGCTGGGAATGCTAATGATTTTATTTTCTTATTTTTAGTTTTTACACCTACTGCAAGTGTTGCACCACCTTGTGCTATATTTGCAGCTGATGCTATTGGCAACCAATATGTATATCCATAATTGGCGATTTGTCCCATATCTATTATCGAATACATATGATGAATACCTGTAACAACTGTAGTTGCATATATTCCACCAATTACAAACCCACCTATCCCAAATGGTAATTGAACTATTTGTTGAACTCCAGTCAATAAAGAATTTTCTAAGAAAACAAATACTGGTCCAACTAATGTAAGAGTTAAATATCCAGTTATAAATATTGTAACTAATGGTGTTACAAATAAATCAATCATTTCTGGAACTATCTTATGAAGTTTATTTTCTATAAAGCTCATTATATAAACTGCTATTACTATTGGTATTACATGACCTTGATAAGCTACCATAGGAATCTCGTATAGTCCAAACCATACTGATTGATTTCTAAGCACACCTTCACTAGCTACAGTCCATGCATTTTGTAAATCTGGATGTAACATAATCATAGCTATAACTGCACCTAAGAATTGATTTCCACCAAATACCTTTGCACTACTAAATCCAATAAGTATCGGTAAGAATATGTATGCTGCATTACTAAACATAGCTAAAAATACATACCATGATGCACTTGTATCTATTGCTAAATAACCATTATTTACACAGAAATTTATAGATTCCGTAAGTCCCATCATAAGACCTCCAGCTACTATTGCTGGTATGATAGGAACAAATACATCACCTAAAGTCTTTATTATCTTTTTAAACTTATTATCATTTGCACTAGCTACTTGTTTCAATTCTTCTTTTGATACTTCACCTTGACCAGTAAGTTGTGTAAATTCTTCATATACTTTATTTACTACCCCTGTACCAAATATTACTTGAAGCTGTCCAGATGCAAAGAAAACTCCCTTTACACCATCAATATTTTCTATAGCTTCTTTATTTACTTTTTCATTAGATTTAATTACTAATCTAAGTCTTGTTGCACAATGAGCTGCTGATATTAAGTTTTCACTTGTACCAATTTCATTTATTATTTGTTGTGCTATTTCTTTATAATTTGTTTTTTCTACTTTATTATTACCCACGTATATTCCCCCTTCCTAAACTATGTAATCGATTACATATATGTTAATTTAAGTATATATTATTTTCCCGTTATAAGCAATCATTTTCCTGGTTTAAATTTACAATTCAGGATATAAAAAAAGAAAATATACTTATCGTATACTTTCTCTTTTTATATATTTATATCCTAATTTTATTTTATCTACATCTTTATTTTTATATTTTATTTTGTTTATAAGAATTTTAGCAGCTTCTATACCACTTGTCTTATAATAATAATGTACAGTACTCAATTTAGGTGTTACAACTTTAGATACTTTTGAATCTCCTATAGAAACTATGCAAATCTCCTCTGGTATTTTTATTCCTTGTGACTTTAGATATTCCATTGCTCCTATAGCTATATTATCTGTTACACAAAAGATTCCATCAATATTTTTATTTTTGGAGATTAAATCCTTACAACTTTCATATCCTGACTCTGAAGAAAAATCTCCAATTCTTATATATTCATTATTAAGGTTAATTTTATTATTTTTTAATGCATCAATATATCCTTGTTTTCTTTCTTTACCAACAGCTATATCTTCTTCTCCTACACCTATAAATCCTATTTGACTACACTTACTTTTGATTAATTCATCTACAACAAAATAAGCTGCATCATAATCATCATGATATACACAAGAATAGTTTTCTATATTTTGTCCAACAATAACTATTGGAATTTTTAAATTTTCAATTATTTCTAAATGTCTATTACTAATTGTCTTAGCTAAAAATATTATTCCATCTACTTCATTATTTTTAAATATATTTAAATAATCTATTTCTTTTTCTATATCTAAATCTGTATTTCCTAAAAGTACATTATATCCATCTTTTTTTAATTCTGTACTAATACCATCTACAATTCTACTAATTGTAGATGAACTTATTTTAGGTAATATAACGCCTATTAAATTTGTTTTTTTTGTTCTTAATGTCTGTGCAAAAGATGATGGTACATAACCAGTTTCATCAATTATCTTCTGTATTTTTTTTCTATTTTTTTCGCTAACATATCCATTATTTAAATATCTAGATATTGTTGTTCTAGATACACCTGCTAACTCTGCTATTTTATTTATATTCATATATATTTATCATCCTAATATTAATTTATATATATTGATTCATATTATCTAACTACTGAGAACTTATTTAATACATTTTACTTTTATCTATTAATTTTTTATAAACAGTTTTCATATGCTCTTCACTAGTTAAGTCTAATACCTTATCAATATCAACCCACTTAACACCACTATTTTCATCTTCTTTAACAACTAACTTTTCCTTTTCATCTGCTTCTAAAATATATGCTACTGATAAATGAAGATGACTTGCTACATATTTTCCTTTTTTTATATGTGCATTTACTGGTAATATATCAATTGAGCATATATCATTTGTTATGGCTCTAGCTTCTTTTATACCTGTTTCTTCTTTAGCTTCCTTTATAGACACTTTGATTAAATCACTATCTCCATCAGCATGTCCACCAGTCCATCCCCATGAGTTATATATATTATGATGTATCATTAAAACCTTAGTTCTTGATTTATTTACTATGAATCCAGAACTTGTTATATGCGCGATTTCATTATCTCTAACTAAAACATCTTCATTTTTATTTATAAAATCTAATATAATTTCTTTATCTTTTTTCTCTTGTTCATCAACAGGATTATATTTTTCTATTTGTTTTATCCATTCCATGTTTTATCCCCCTATGTATTAAGGGACTATAACCTTATAAATGTTAAGTCATAATCCCTAGCTTATCTAAATTTAAATATTAAAGTTTTATATTTTAGTATATATAATTTTATTATTTAATCTGTTGTATCATTTAATATATTGCATATATTCAAAACACTATATATAGTTTTTTAGCCATGAAAATACTCTATCATAAAGTCTAGTATTTTCAATAACTAAGATTAACTAGCACCAAGCGTTATTTAATATGATTATATTAAAACTTGTACAATATTATTCTATTTATTTTAATTTATTCATATACTCTATAGCCTTTAATGTACCCATCTTAGAGTGATCAAAAGTAAGTCCACCTTGGAAGTATACATTGTATGGTGGCTTTATAGGAGCATCTGCACTAAGTTCTATAGAAGAACCTTGAACAAAAGCACCTGCAGCCATTATAACTTCACTGTCATATCCAGGCATTGCCCAAGGAACTGGCTTAACGTATGAATCAACAGGAGCTGCAGCTTGAGCACCTTGACAGAATGCTATAACTTCTTCAGCATTTTTAAGTCTTACTATTTGTATTATATCACTTCTTACATCATCGTATTTTGGAAGTACTTCATATCCCATTTTTTCAAACATTCTAGCACAGTATATTGCACCCATTAAAGCTTGAGAAACTACATATGGAGCCATAAAGAATCCTTGTAATACATTTCTAGTTGTACCAAATGTTAAACCACATTCTTTACCTATACCTGGAGTTGTAAGTCTGTAAGATATAAGCTCTACTAAGTCAGCTCTACCAGCTACATATCCTCCAGTTAAAGCAAGTCCACCACCTGGATTTTTGATAAGTGATCCAGCCATTATATCAACACCAACTTCTGTTGGTTCTTTAGTTTCTATAAATTCTCCATAACAGTTATCAACCATAACTATAACATCTTCTTTAACAGATTTTGCTACATCTACTATCTCTTTTATATCAGCTATTGTAAGAGATTTTCTCCAAGAATAACCCTTAGACCTTTGTATAAATACCATTTTAGTTTTATCATTTATCTTACGCTTGATTCCTTCTAAATCAACATCTCCATTTTCTAAAAAATCAACTTGATTATATGTAACACCAAATTCTTTTAAAGATCCTTTTTCTTCTCTTATTCCTATAACACCTTCTAATGTATCATATGGTTTACCTGTAACTGATAATATTTCATCACCTGGTCTTAATATCCCTTGTAAGCAAAGTGTAAGTGCATGAGTTCCATTAACTATTATAGGTCTAACTAATGCATCTTCAGCTCCAAATACATTTGCATATATTTCTTCTACTTTTTCACGACCTAAATCATTATAACCATATCCTGTTGTCCAGTTAAAATGGTTATCACTTAAATTAGCTTCTTGCATAGCTTTTAATACTTTATATTGATTATATTCTCTTATTTCTTTTATTTCATCAAATTTGTGTTTTATATCATTCATTACTTCTTCAGATAATTTAAATGTTTCGTCATCTAAACCGTAAAATCCTTTTAATAATTCTTTAGTTTCTTGTAACATAATATCCACCTGTCTTTTTAATTTTATCCTTAAAATTCTATCATAGTATGTATTTATAGTCAATTTCTAGAGAATTAACTATAATTTACTTATTTACATTTTGTTATTTTAGTATCTATAATGGTTGCATCTGCAAATCTTTCTAATAATTTTTTTGAATATTCTATGTATCTTTCTAGATTTTCATCTTCTTCAAAAGCTATTATATTCATTAATATATGAGTTGTATCATTTGTTATCATCGCTTTTATAGAATCTGATGTAGTGCTACCAAATTTACCATCTTCATCTTCAAATACAGGTAAGTTTTCTAAGTTTATACTACCTCTTCCTATTCCATCATACCTTTCATTTTCTTCACCTACTGTAAAAGTTATACTTCCTTTTACTTTATCTAAGTCGTAAGTCCCTACTGAATAACAAGTATGTAGTGATATTAGATTATTTATATCTACTATATTATTAACTATATATAAGTCATTTCCTTTAACTACTCTTTTGACTAATGATTCTGATGATAATCTATATCTACTTGGATCTTTACCTAATTTTTTATAAGCATTTCTTGATGATAATATATTCTTTAATTTTATTACTTCATCAAATTTTATATTTTCTTTTATTTCTTCACATTTTTTATTTATTAATTCTAATAGCTCTTTATCTGATTCTTTTGTTTTTACTTTAGCTTCTATTGATGCTATATGTACATTTACTTTTTCACTTAATTTTTTATCTATGTTTATATTTATCATTTGAATTCTCCTTATACACTATTTCCCCAACTTAAATATTGTATCATAAGTATATTTTTATACAAAATTTAGATATTTCTATTAAGCATAAATTGAAATAATACTTTAGATTTTTTAATCAACTATTCAAAAGTAGTTTGTATAATTCCTAATCTATCTAAAATACTACGTCTGTTACTAAAAAATACTCCTACCCTTGTTTTAAGAGTAGGAGTATTTTTTAGTATAAATTAAATATTTATTTTTAACTAGCTTTTTCAAATTGGCTATTATATAGTTCTGCGTAGAATCCATTTAATTTTAATAATTCATTATGATTTCCACTTTCAATTATATCTCCATCTTTCATAACTAATATAACATCCGCATTTTTTATAGTTGATAATCTATGAGCTATAACAAATGAAGTTTTTCCAGCTGATAATTTATCCATAGCTTCTTGAATTAATATTTCAGTACGAGTATCTACTGAACTTGTTGCTTCATCTAATATTAATAATGGCGCATCTTTTACCATTGCTCTAGCTATAGTTATTAATTGTTTTTGACCTGCTGATAAATTAGTATTATCATCAAGTACTGTATCATATCCATGAGGAAGTGTTCTTATAAAGTGATCTATTCCTACTGCTTTACAAGCTGATACTATAACAGATTCTGAAACATCCTCTTTATTATAAGTTATATTATCTCTAATAGTACCTTCAAATAACCATGTGTCTTGAAGTACCATACAGAATAAATCATGAACTTTTTCTCTACTTAAATCTTGTATAGCAACATCGTCTATTTTAATTTTACCGCTATTTACATCATAGAACTTCATAAGTAGATTTACTAAAGTAGTTTTACCAGCGCCAGTAGGACCTACTATTGCTACCTTTTGACCTGCTTTAATATCAACTGAGAAGTCTTTTATTATTAATTTATCTTCATTGTATCCAAACTTAACATTTTCAAAAGATACATTTCCTTTTACATTATCTATAGAAACTGTGTTGTTGCTTTCATCAACCATTTCTTCTTCTTCTAAGAATTCAAATACACGTTTAGATGCTGCTGAAGTAGATTGTAAACTTGTAGCTGCTTGTGCAAGTTGACCTAATGGTTGTGTGAAGAATCTAATATACATCATAAATGCTACTATTACACCAAAGCTTATTTTATTATTAAATGCTAACATAGCACCTACTACACAAACTGCAACATATCCAAAGTTTCCTACAAATGTCATTAAAGGCATCATAAGACCTGATATAAATTGTGCTTTCCATCCAGTATCACGAAGTTTATTATTTAGTTCTTTAAAATCTTTATTAGTTTTTTCTTGAGCATTATATGCTTTTATTACACTATGCCCTGTATATACTTCTTCTATATGACCATTTATTTCACCTAAAAGACGTTGTTGTCTTTCAAAATAACGTTGTGATTTTGATACTATTATTGTCATAAATCCAAAACCAATTAAAGTTGCTACTATTGCTGTAATTGTTAATGTTACATTTGTTTTAAGCATCATAAATAAAGAACCAATTAGTAAAGATATTCCACTAACTAAATTTCCCATACTCTGGTTTAATGTTTGACCTATTGTATCAACATCATTAGTAACACGACTTAATACATCACCAACAGTATTTTTATCATAATATTTTAACGGTAATCTATTTATCTTATTTGATATATCACTTCTTAATTTATTAGTTGTTTTTTGTGTTATTGTAGCCATTATAAAACTTTGTGAATAAGATAATATAATACTAATTAAATATAATCCAACTAATAATATACCTATTTCTTTTATTCTATCTATGTCAATCCCTGTCATTATGCCCTGAGTAATTAAGTCTGTTATCTCACTTAATCTATCTGGACTGTAAACTGTAATTGCAGAACCTCCTATGGCAAATAATAATGCCATAATTAAAAATACATTGTATCTTTTAAGGTATTCCATAAGGTTTACAAGTCCATCTTTAGAAAACTTTTTATCTTCTTTATTAAAACCTTGTTTACGCACTTGCTAACTCCTCCTTTGAAAGTTGAGATAATGCTATTTCTTGATACACTTTACAATTTTCTAAAAGCTCTTTATGTGTTCCCATTCCAACTATTTGACCTTCCTCTAAAACTATTATTTTATCTGCATCAATTATAGTACCTATACGTTGAGCTACTATTAAGTTTGTAGCATCTGTAGTTTCTTTCTTTAATACTGAACGAAGTTTTCTATCTGTTTTATAATCAAGAGCTGAGAAAGAATCATCAAATATATAAATTTGTGGTTTTCTACATATTGCTCTTGCTATAGATAATCTTTGTTTTTGTCCACCTGATACATTTTTACCACCTTGAGAAATTGCTGATTTATAAGTATCAGGCATTTTTTCAACAAACTCTGATCCTTGAGCTATTTCTACTGCACTTATAACATCTTCTTCAGAATAATTGCCTTTACCGTTATCACCAAATGCAACATTTGATAATATATTTCCTGTAAATAGCGCTGCCTTTTGTTGAACATATCCTAAAATATTATTAAGTTCTTTTTGTTTATATTCTTTTACATTAACTCCATTTACTAATACTTCACCTTCTGTAACATCATAAAATCTTGGTATTAAGTTTATTAATGAAGTTTTACCACTACCTGTTGATCCAATTATAGCAACTGTTTCACCTTTTTTAGCTGTAAAGCTTATATCTTGAAGTATATATTCTGAATCCTCAGAGTCAGGATATTTAAAGCTAACATTTCTAAATTCTATTTCCCCAGTTTGTGAAGTTTCTTTAATATTACCTTTACCATCTACTATACTTTCTTTTGTTTCTAATACTTCTAATATACGTTTAGCTGAAACTGATGCTCTTGGTAACATTATAAATATCATAGTTAACATTACAAATGACATTATTACTTGCATTGCATAAGATGAAAATACTATCATGTTACTAAATAAATCCATTTTATCCATCATATCCGCATTATTTATTAATACAGCACCTATCCAGTAAATAGCTAATGTTAATCCACTCATTATAAACATCATACCTGGTTGCATTATTCCCATAACTCTGTTTATAACTAAATTATTTTTTGTTAATTCATTGTTTACTTCTTCAAATTTATTACTTTGGTATTTTTCTGCATTGTATGCACGAACTACACGAATACCAGTTAAGTTTTCTCTAGTCACTAAGTTTACTCTATCTGTTAATTTTTGTATCTTTTTAAATCTAGGCATAGCAAATATCATTACTATTGATATAAGTATTAACAATCCGACTATAGCTCCACCTGTAGCTACTGTCCATTCTATTCCTTTACCTAAAATTTTACTTATAGCCCATACTGCTGTAATAGGGGCCTTTATCATTAATTGTAGACCCATAGCTACGATATTTTGAACTTGAGTTATATCATTAGTTGAACGAGTTATTAAACTTGCTGTAGAAAATTTATTTATTTCTGCTAATGAAAAACTCTCGATTTTATCATATACACTTGAACGAAGTTTCCAAGATAAGTTTGAAGCAATTCTTGCTGCAAAATATCCTACTATAAATGCTAGTGATAAACTTCCAAGTGCACAAAGTAGCATATTTCCTCCAGCACTTAATATATCTCTCATTTGACTATCTGGAGTTTGAACTAATCTTGTTATTTCCGACATATAATCTGGAAGTTTTAAATCAAGATAAACTTGACCTATTACAAAGACAAAACTAAGTAGTACAAGCATCCAGTCTTTTTTTGTTAAATATTTTAACATCTTTAACATTTCATATCTCCCTTTCTTTGCTTATTAAATTTTATACATGTATTTTATAAAATAAAGATTAACTAAACATTAATTAAAGATGAACTCAAGATGAACTTTTTTTACAAAAAATTATAATTATTGACTGATTATCATAATCTAATATAATTAAAATTAAAAAGGAGGATTATAATGATTAATATATTATTAGTTGAAGATGACCAAAAATTAAATAAATTATTTTATACTGTATTATCTAAGCAAGGATTTAATGTTCATATTGCAAATAATGGTATTGAAGCATTTAATATTTTAGAAAACAATCACATTGATTTAATAATTTCTGATATAATGATGCCTAAAATGGATGGATATGAATTTACAGAAAATGTTAGAAAAATAAATGAAGATATACCTATTTTAATGATTACTGCAAAGGATGACTTTAATTCAAAGCAAAAGAGCTTCTTAATTGGTATAGATGATTATATGGTAAAACCTATTGATGTTAATGAAATGATACTAAGGGTACATGCACTTCTTAGAAGAAGTAAGATTGTACATGATAAAAAACAAGTTGTTGGAAGTACAGTTTTAGAATATGATTCTTTAACTATAACTAGAAATGATGAATCCATAGTTTTAGCTCAAAAAGAATTTTATCTACTATATAAATTATTATCTTATCCAAACAAAGTATTTACACGAAATCAATTAATGGATGAAATATGGGGATTAGATAGCCCATCTGATTTACAAACTATAGATGTTCATATAAATAGACTAAGAAGAAGATTTGAAAATAACCCCGATTTTAAAATTGTTACTGTAAGAGGACTTGGGTATAAGGTGGTTAAAAATGAAAAATAAAAAAATATATCATTTTTGGATTCCTTTTATAATAAATATTTTTGTAACTTCATCAATTACAATGTTTATTATAAGTATAGGTTTTATTATTAGCTCTAGACTAAATATATTTAATAATGAATTTATAAATAGTTTTTATGGTATTATGATACTTTTATTAGTTAATATCACAATAGCTATCATTTTTACACTTATTATAATAACTTTAGCTAATAATGCTTGGAAGCCTATAAAAAATCTTATTAAAGCTATTAATAAGGTATCAAAAGGTGATTTTTCAGTTAAATTAGATGAAAACTTACATCCACCATTAATAAAAGAACTAAATAAGTCTTTTAATAAAATGGTTAATGAATTAAATAGTATAGAAACATTAAGAAATGATTTTGTAGTAAATGTTTCTCATGAATTTAAAACACCAATTGCAGCTATTGAAGGATATACAACCCTATTACAAGATAATACTTTAACAGAAGAAGAGAGAATGGAATATACAAAAATTATTTTAGATAGTTCTAGACAACTATCTTCTCTTTCTGGAAATATTCTCAAATTATCTAAGTTAGAAACTCAAGAAATTATACCTGATAAAAAATATTTTTCCTTAGATGAACAACTTAGACAAGCTTTATTAATGCTTGAAAATCAATGGTCTACAAAAAATATAGACATAGATATGAATCTTAAAAGTATTAATTACTACGGTAGTGAAGATCTATTGATGCAAGTTTGGTTAAATATATTTAGTAATGCTATCAAATTTACACCTGAAAATGGTTTAATTGTAACTATACTAAAAAATACAGATAAGGGGGTATGTGTTTCTATTAGCGACAATGGTATTGGTATGAGCGAAGAAGTTAAAGGAAAGATTTTTGATAAATTTTATCAAGGAGATAATTCCCGTAATTTTGAAGGTAATGGCCTTGGATTAACCTTAGTTAAGCGCATAGTTGATTTATGTGGCTGTAGTATAAAGGTTGAAAGTAAACTTAATAAAGGTTCTACTTTTACAATATTTCTTCCTATTAACAATAAAAGTGTAGATAATTTATAGATTATCTACACTTTTAATTTAAGATATTTTAAAATGCACCCTTAACTTTTTGCGTTCTTTTTCTCTTTACCATATCATCATCTATATTTAAATTTTCATTATTTTCGTCTTTCTTTCTTTTCTTCTTTAAATATTCTATAGCCTCAGCCAATAATGCAAAATTCCCTCCAGTTGAAATAACCTCATTTATATTGTCAGTTGTTTCATCCATACTAATATACCTCTCTTATTTGATATTTACTAACTTTATTTATAAAATACTAAATATAATATTTTATAATAATATTATATCTTAATAAGATTAACTCAATGTGAATTTCAAATGAATTTATTGTATTTTTTTATATTAGACTTTGTTTTAGTACAATGTTAACTTTATAAACTATTTTAAGAATAAAAATAATACATATACTTTTAAACCTTCTATTTTAAAGTTCGTAATATATTATTAAAAATATTATTTCTTTATTTAAATTCTTGTTAAAATATTTTTCTATACATATCTACTAGTATTTTCTTTTTATTTTTGTTTTTATTTTTCCACATACCCATCCTAAAATTTATTTACTATTTTAGTATAAGTATAGATACTCTATCCATAGGGTATTTATTTTTTTACAATAAATATTAAATAATTTATCTATAATTAATTTAAGAATCTTGCCAATGAAAATAGCTTTCTTAAAAATTATTAATACCCAAAATACCCCGTCGTATTTCATGACGGGGTGTAATAGCTTTATAGTGCACATCATAATTTTACTATAATTTATTTAATTATCTAATATATCCTTTAAAGCTTCATATGAGAAATCAATTATTTCTGCACAACTTACTTTATTTCTTTTAAGATCTACACATATTTCAGAGTTAAATTTTTCTCTTACTCTACTCATTAATTCTCTAGCGTAGCTTCTAGCTTCGTTTGCTTGACCATTACTTTCTCTTCCTTTTATATATCCTACTATCATAGCTGCTGCGTTTACAGCACCACATAAACTTCCTACTGCCATTCCAGTCCCCATTGCACTTCCTAGTGATACTGGTATATCTGTGTTATGTTCTTCGTTATATGATTTTATTAATGCTTCTGCACAATTATATCCTTGGCTATGATAAACTGATGGTTTTGTCATTTTAATCCCCTCTCTTAATATATATTTTTCTATTATTTATAATATATTGTTTATACAATTTCTCCTATAACTATATCACATAAACTTATAATAAAGTTATATTATGTATACATTTTTTGTAAGAAGTAAAGGATATGACATTTAATGCCATATCCTTATATCTATCTGTTATTTTTAATTTCTTTTTGAATCTTCCTTAAAGCTTTCTTAGATCCTCTAGCTATATCTTTTTCTAGTTTTCGTTTATTATAGCTTGTAAACAATGTATTAAAATCATACCCTATAGGATATAAATCTTTAGCTTTTAAACTAAGTTCTATTCTTTTAATATTTACATTTATAAATTCTTCTTTATAAAGTACTTCTACATTATTGTATTTATCAATAGTTTTATAAACTATTCCATAGTCGTCATAGTCTAATAATTTAACCTTATCTCCTATTTCTAAATTAGGTAAATCTTTTAAAGCTTCTTCATCTTCTATTAATTTTATAGGTATTTTAGAATCACTTATTAGATCAAAATTATAATTTTTCTCACTCATATAATTTCTAGCTTTCTTTAAAACTTTATCCTTAATCCCCATCTTTTTAGAAATAAATAATGCATTACTATCTTCAGATTTACCTATAGTAAGCTTATACATCGGCTCTAAAGTATCTTTATCAAACATCATACCTGCATTTTCAAAATGAGGATGATTAGTTGCAAACTTCTTTATTTCTCCATAGTGAGTAGATGCTACTATTATACATCCCATTTTATAAAACTCTTCTAATATTGCTATTGCTAAGCTTGCACCTTCATTAGGTTCTGTTCCTGAGCCTATTTCATCAAATAATACCAATGTTTTATTATTAGATCTACTCATTATATCTGCAATATTTTTTATATGAGATGAAAAAGTACTTAAGGCATTTTCTATACTTTGATTATCACCTATATCGACAAATACTTTTTCAAATACACTAATTTCTGTATCTTCACTTGCACATATATCAAAACCACATTGAGTCATAAGTGTTAATAACCCTACTGTTTTTAATGTTACAGTTTTTCCACCAGCATTAGGACCTGTGATTATTAAACTTCTATATTCTTTTCCTACTTCAAAATTAAGCGGTACTACATTTTTTGTAAGTAGTGGATGTTTTCCATTTACTATTTTTATATATCCATTGTTATTTAACTTTGGCGTTACTGCTTTATTTGCTTGACTATATTTAGCTTTTGCAAATACCATATCGTATTCTGATATTATTTCCATATTTAACTTTATATTTTGTATCTTTTCATATATAAGCTCTGTTAAATATGAAAGTATCTTATACTCTTGTATTGATTCTTCTGATTTTAAAGTAATAAGTTCTAAGCTATACTTTGATATACTACTTGGTTCTATAAATACAGTAGTTCCTTTTGATGAAGTATCTAATACTACTCCGTCTACTTCATTTTTATAAGAAGCTTTTATTGGTATTACATATCTATCATCTCTTTTACTAATGATAAATTCTTGAATATACTTTTTGTTAACACTAGATGTTATGAATTTATTTAATCTCTCTTTAATTCTTCCTTCTGTTATTTCTATACTTCTTCTGATTTTTTTTAATTCTTTACTAGCTTCCGAATCTACTTTATTATTTTTTATACAATATTTTATTTCTTCTTCTATACTTACACACTCACAAATATTTAATGCATATAAACTAAGTTTAGGTGAATAAAACTCTTTATCTATCATAAAGGATTTTATTTTTCTACAACCTCTTAAAAAATCTTCTACAGAAATAAGTTCATTTGGCTCTAGTATCATTCCTTTTTCCACTTTTTCTATAATAGGATTTATATTAAATAACCCTTCTAGTGGTATATGGTTGCTATTTTCTAATATCTTTCTTGCCTCTTTATTTTCATTTAATCTTCTTTTTACTATATTAAAATTACCACTTGGATTAGTTTTTTCTATCAGTTCTTTTCCTAGTGAACTTACACAATAATTCTTTATTAATTCTTTTACTTCATTTAATTGTAATTTTTCAAATGTATTTGTATTCATATTTTTCTCCTTCATTTATCAGTCTATTGTTGATATTAAAGACTTCTTGATAAATAAGGATTACTAACTTTAGCGACTCCTTATTTATTAAGAAGTCCTACTACGGTCTCACTATATTTAAATTTTTTCAAAAAATTCTCTCCTTCCAATTAAATATATTTCTATTTCATTATCCCATATAAATTTATTATTTTCAAATATTTATTATTTTTGAGCAACGGATGTAGCCGTAACGACAGTAAGAATATATCGTTGGCGACATGAAATGTTTCGCCGTCATGTCGCTCAAGCAAATCAAATTTTTTACTATAATTCACATTAATTACATATACATTTAAGTTTTGTTTAAGATTATTTTTTTATAATGACATCATAAAGATAATTATTAAACCGATAGGAGGAAGTATAAATGGCTATAAAAGCATTTAAACGTTTTGAAAAAAAATTTATTATATCAAAAGAGCAATATGATAGATTAATCCCTCTACTTTCAGATTATATGAACTTAGATAAGTACTGTAAACTAGGTGAAAACTACAATATTTATAATATATATTACGATACACTTAATAATGATGTAATTAGACACTCTATTTCTAAACCTTACTATAAAGAAAAGCTTAGACTTCGAAGTTACAATATTCCAACTAGCTTAAATGATAAAGTATTTTTAGAGCTAAAAAAGAAAATAAATGGAATAGTTAATAAAAGAAGAGTTGTAATGACTTTAGGCGAGGTTTATGAATTTTTAGAAAATGGTAAAAAACCATTCTTTGATGATTACGAAAATAAGCAAGTTATAAAAGAGATAGAATATTACTTAAGTAAAAATAAAGTATATCCAAATGTATACATAGGATATTCTCGTAAAGCATTCTTTGGAAAAGAAGATACAGAGTTTAGAATAACTTTTGATTCTCATATAACTGCAAGACGTGATGATTTGTATTTAAGTTCTGGTTTTTGGGGTCATGATATTTTAGGAGAAAACAAATATTTAATGGAAGTTAAATTTTTAGGTGCTATTCCTGTATGGTTTACTAAAATTCTTTCTGATTTAGAAATATACAATACTCATTATTCAAAATATGGTAATGAATATATGATGTATTGTTTAGAAAATAAAAATAACAATATAAAAAGGAGTTCAAAGGTATGTTAGAAACAATAATTTCATCAACAACAGGAGAATCATTTACTCTTGTAAATGCATTAATAGTAATTTTTGCATCAATATTATTGGGGCTAGTAATTAGCGGTGTTTATATTAAAACCAATTCAAAACAAGGATATAATTCAGGATTTTCACTTACATTAATTATGTTACCTGTAATAATATCAATTATCATACTTTTAGTAGGTAACAATGTTGCTAGAGCATTTAGTTTAGCTGGTGCATTTTCTATAATTCGTTTTAGAAGTGCACCTGGAGATCCAAAAGATATCGCTTATGTATTTTTCACTTTGGCAGTTGGATTAACTTGCGGTATGGGATACATTGGTTATGCAGTTATATTTACAGTTATTTTATCTGCTTTAATGTTTATACTAGACATAATTAATTTTGGTTCACCTAAAGGTAAATCTATGCAACTTAAGATAACAGTTCCAGAAGATTTAAACTATGAAGGTGTATTTGAAGAAGTTTTAAGTGAGTTCGCTACTTCTTATACTATTGAAAGAGTAAGAACTAGAGATTTTGGTGCATTGTTTGAATTATATTATAGAGTTCAATTAAAACCTGATGCTAATCAAAAGAAATTCTTAGATAAACTAAGATGTAGAAATGGAAATTTAAATATAAATCTTACTATGGCTGGATTTGAAGATAAAGCTTACAATTAAATTTTTTAAAGTTTTTCCCTTATTTATAAAATCTCTTAAATTTAAGGGATTTTTTACGTACAAAAAATTATATTAACTTAACAAGTTTTATTAAGTACGTTAGACTTAGTTATATAAATATATTTATTGTAAATAAAAAATTAGCTACGCTTGAGCGACGTGTCGGCGAAACACTTTAAGCCACGTGTGGGCGCTAATTTTTATGTCGCCAACGATATATCCTTGCTTTAGCCACTGCGTGGGCGAAGCATTTCAAAATGTTTTTGTATAACGGACGATGTTATTTACAACATAAGCAAAGTTAACTTTTTATTATTTACTTAATTTTAATTTAATGTTTCTATATTAATATTTAATTAGTAGTACATAATAAGATAAGTCATTTAAAAAGGAGATTAATTATGAAACTATTATTAGTAGAAGATGAAAAACAACTTTCTGAAGCTTTACAACAAATACTTATAAGAAACAAATACTCTGTAGACGCAGTATATAACGGTGATGAAGGTCTTGACTATTCCTTAACAGGTGTATATGATGTAATAATTTTAGATATAATGCTACCTAAGCTAAATGGTCTTGAAATACTAAAAATGATAAGAAGAAGAAAGATATCCACTCCAGTTATATTACTTACTGCTAAAGATAGTGTTGAAGATAAGATTTTAGGATTAGATTCTGGTGCAGATGATTATTTACCAAAACCATTCTCTCCAGATGAGCTATTAGCTAGATTAAGAGCCTTAACTAGAAGAAATGGAGATTTTATAAATGAAAATATATTAGAATTTTCTGATATAAAATTAAATTTATCTACTTATGATATGGAGGTTAATGATAATTCTATAACTCTTACACAAAAAGAGTTTGAAATATTAAAATATTTTATGCAAAGACCCAAATTAGTTGTTAGTAAAGATGATTTAATAACTAAGCTTTGGGGATTTGATTCTGATGTGGAGCATAATAATATTGAAGTTTATATTTCATTTTTAAGAAAGAAACTAGCTTATGTTGAATCAGATGTAAAAATAACTACTATACGACGAGTTGGCTATAGATTGGAGTAATATTTATGTTTGATAAATTAAAATTAAGACTTATAACTATAAATATGGCCCTACTTACTACAGTTTTTATAGCTATATTTGGAGTTATATTTATTATAACAAGTAATAGTATAAACAGAGAAATTAACGGTAATCTAAATGCCTTAATTCATAATTCAAAAAGGCCCATACCCAACTCTGTTAATGTTGTAGTAGAGTTATCAAGTGATGGAACAATAAAAAAACAATTTAAAAACTATGAAGTTAGCACTAATAATGACACTTTGCAAAGTGTTGTTAATAAAATTTTAGAAAGTGGTAAGGACTCTGGTAAAATAGATATTTCTAGTAGTACTTATTCTTATCTAAAAGGCAATAGCCGATTTGGAACTAAAATTGCTTTTATGGAAAGAAGTCAGTATGATAATATGATATTTCAACTTTTAAAGACTTTGATTCTTATTGGTTTTATTAGTTTAATAATTTTACTATTTATTAGTATTTATCTAACAAATAAATCTATAATTCCAATAAAAGAAACTTTTGAAAAACAAAAGCAGTTTATAGCTGATGCTTCACATGAATTAAAGACACCTTTAGCTATAATAAAAACTAATACTTCACTTGTTTTAAGCCATCCTGATGATACTATTAAAAATCAATCTAAATGGATTAACTATATAAATTTACAAACTGATCGTATGTCAGAACTTATAAGTGAGATGTTATCCCTTGCTAAAATGGATACTTCAGAAAATAAATTACCTCTATCACCTATAAATATAAGTAAGGTAGTTGAAAGTATGATTTTAATGTTTGATGCAGTTATCTATGAAAATAATATAGAATTAGAAACTAATATAAGTAAAAATTTATTTATAAATGGTGATAAGGAAAGTTTAAAAAAACTATTTAGTATAATAATGGATAATGCTATAAAGCATACTAATAAAAATGGTAATATCACTATTTCATTATTCTCTGAGAAAAATAAGGTTAAAATGATTATAAGAAATACTGGTGAAGGAATAGAACCTGAGCATTTAGAAAGAATTTTTGAAAGATTTTATAGAGTTGATAGCTCTAGGGATAGAGAAACTGGTGGTTATGGCTTAGATCTATCTATTGCTAGTTCTATTGTAAAACAACACAAAGGTAAAATTTATGCAAAAAGTAAGGTTGGAGAATTTACTTCATTTATTGTTGAAATCCCACAACAGTCTTTAATACAAAATTAAATACAAAGGAGCAATATTAATTATATTGCTCTTTTTATTTTATAAAATATTAATCAACTATTATAAATCCAGCTTTTATTATACTATCTCTTATTTCTTCTTTATGTTTTTCATTAAATGTTTCTATTGTTAACTCTACAGCTTGTCTACCTAAATCATATTTTGAGCTTAATTTAGACATATTCGCACTAAGTATATTTGCATTTAGATTAGTTAATATACGTGTAACTTCACTTAAACCACCTGGTTTATCTACTATATGAGTTCTAAAAGTGTATCGTCTTCCACACTTAACTAATCCTGTATCTATCACTCTATATAAAGTATTTATATCAACATTACCTCCAGATATTATACATACAACATTTTCACCTTTTTTAGGTATATATTTACCAGACCAAATTGCAGCAGTAGATACAGCTCCTGCCCCTTCAGCAGTTACTTTTTGATTTTCTAGTAAAAATAGCATAGCTTGAGCTATTTCATCTTCATCTACAACAATAATTTCATCTATAAGATCTTTAATTATGCTAAAAGTTAAATCTCCTGGAATTTTTACTGCTATTCCATCAGCTATAGTTACATCTTTAAATGCAGAAGTAACTTCTCCTTTTTCAAGAGATTCTTTCATAGATGGTATATTAGAAGTTTGAACTCCAACAATCTTTACACTAGGTTTTAAAGCCTTAGCAGCAGTTGCTATACCAGATATTATACCTCCTCCACCAATTGGACAAACTATAGTGTCTACATTTTCTAATTGTTCTAATATTTCAAGAGATATAGTTCCTTGACCCGCTATAACATACTCATCATTGAATGGATGAAGAAATGTTGCTCCAGTTTCCTTTTGGATTTCTATAGCTTTTGCATATGCATCATCATATACTAGCCCTTCTAAAACAACCTCCGCTCCATATCCTTTAGTCGCTGTAACCTTTGCTAAAGGTGCAGTTGAAGGCATTACTATAGTTACATTTATTCCATTCATTTTAGCTCCTAATGCAACTCCTTGTGCATGGTTACCTGCACTTGAGGCAATAACGCCTTTTGATTTTTCTTCATTAGTTAAATTAGCAATTTTATTACATGCCCCTCTTATTTTAAAAGATCCAGTTTTTTGGAGATTTTCACATTTTAAAAATACATTTGCCCCTGTTCTTTCACTCATTTTTACACTTTCTAATAAAGGCGTTTCTTTTATTACATCTTTTATAGTTTCTCTAGCTTCTTTAATCATATCTAAGGTAACTTTTTTCATATCTACTCTCCTTTGTTCTATAAATACATTAATAAAAATTTTTATATCTTACTTCATAGATTGTGTTTTTTAATACTAATAATAAGTTGTATCTATTATATTCTTTACAAGTTTAAACCATATTATAATTTTGAAGATATACTTTTTGTAAATATCTAATATTAAGAATAAAAAATTCGCTTCACTCAAGCGATGTATCGACGAAACATTTCATATCGCCAACGACTTCATATGTTACTTAAGCTACTAGTAGGTAAATTAATTCAAAATCATTTTTTTACTTACAGTAAATCCATTTATATAACTAAGTTTTAACTTACTTATCCACACTTTCTAAGTTAATATAACTTGCTTATACATAAAAATGCTATTGTATAAAAATTAAAACTCTTTATACAATAGCATTTTTTACTTATTGTTCAGTTATTTGACTATTTATTTGATTATTAGTTTGACCACTAGTATTAGGTTGCATTTTATGCCCTTTACCGCCTGGTCTACCTCCTTGGCCACCGTGACCTCCCATACTATTAGTTGATGCACCCTCTTGAGTAATATTTGTTATAGTACTTGATATAGTTTCACTTCCAACTTCAGTTCCTCCAGAATAATTTCCATCATAATATAATCCGTCCTTAGCTTCTCCTTTTGCAGTTCCACCTACTGATACTGTATATTTAGTATTATCTTTAATATCAGGTGTTGAAACTATTACTGATGAATAATTCTTTGACGGAGAATAAGTTAATATATTTTTTCCATCAGATGATTTAATATTAACTACAGTATTAGATTCTTGCGATGTTAAGCTTAAATTTAATATTTTTTGAGATGATGAATCACTAGGCATTTGTGCCATACCTGCACTTCCAGCAGCTACTAGTGTACCTCCACTTATATCAAAAGTTTCATCATAGTCTAAACTTCCATTACCATTATTAGTTGGACCATTTACTAATACAGTTCCACCTACCATATTTATACTCCCATTTGCATCTATTCCGTCACCACTAGCATCTACATATACGTATCCACCGTTAATATTTATTAAAGCATCACCTGATGAACTAAACTTATCATTTCCTGGCATACCTGTTTCTGTTGATACATCATTTCCACCTGCTGCATTTATTCCATCATCACTTGCTACAACATGTATATTTCCATCATTTATATTTATAGTTGTACTTTCTATACCTTCATAAGATTTAGATATATTTATAATTCCTCCATTAATATCTAATTTAGTATCTGAATGTATGCCGTCATCTCCAGAAGCTATTTCAAAAGTACCACCATTGATAATTGCATTAGCATTTGAATGAATTGAGTCATCTTCTGAATCTATATTAAAAGTACCTCCATCAATTATTATGTTAGTTGTTGCTTTTAAAGCTTTCATACTAGTATTTTCATCTGTTGATGTATTAGTACTCACATCAGTATTTGAGTTTTTATTTGTATCTTGATTACTTGATGGATGCCTAATATCTTGCGGTATCTCTGGTCTTTCACCTTGTGTTTGTCCATCTGGTATTGTTGGTCTTTCACCTTTTGGCATGCCCTCTGGCATTTTACCTGGAGCTTGATTTGACTTAGTGCTATTTTCACTTCCTCCACCTGTTTTTATTGTTATATCTCCATCAGCTATAAGTAACTCTGTTTCAGCCTGTATTCCATCTTGACTTGAAGTTATATTTATTTTTCCACCTTCAATATATATATAACCTTTTGTTTCATCTGTTGTATTATCAGCTTTCATTCCATCGCCTTTTGAATTTATAGTTATATTTCCGTCTGTTACATTAATGCAGTCTTTACCTTTTATACCATTATTTTTAGCATTTACAACTATATTACCACTTTGAATCTTTAAATCATCATTACTGGCTATACCATTGTTGTAATTTGCATTTACTGTAAGTTTACCAGTACCTATTATGGTCATATCATCTTTGCTAAATATTGCTGCATTTGGATCATTACTTGATTCATCTTCAAACACATAAGTTTCTCCATCAGTTATATTATTTTCAGTTCCATCTGCTAAAGATATTATTGCTTTTTTAGCATTTTTTACATATATAGGTGCACTATTAGAACATTTGATATCAGCTCCATTTAAGATAATATATACCTTATCTTCAGCTCCTGCATCTACTAATATCTGGCCATCTTCAATTTTTCCACTTACACTATAAGTTCCTGCTTTTGTAATAGTTACTTTGTTATTTGAAACTTCCGCTCCTTGGCCTTCAACAGTTGTTTCAGCTCCTAGTTTTATATATGTATCTGGGTCTGAAACACTTTCATTGTCTAAAGATTCTATATTAATACTAGTTTTATTTGTACTACTTTGTGATTTTGTATTCTCTTCACTTTTTGAACAAGCTGTTACTGTAACACATAATGATAGTGCTGACAGCATGGCTACTAGTTTCTTATTCATAAAAAACCTCCTTAAGTTTTGTTCTTATTAATTATGATATAGTACCATCATTACCTTAAATAAAACTTAAAGAGTACTAAATTTTCTACTATAATTGATTATAGGCTTTTAAATTTATCATTATTTTTAATTTATTAAAAACTTTTATTTAATCTATAGATATTAAAAATTCCTCAACTGATTTTGCTAGTCGTTCAAACTCTTCACTTTGTATATTATGACCTACATTATCAAACCTTTTAATAAGTATACTTTGACTGCTTAGATTATTTATATAATCTGCTATATCTTCATCACTTAATAAACTATCTTCTAGCTTACCTTTTATTATAAGCGATGGGCAAGTAATTTTTTTCAAATCTTCTCTAAAATCAACTTGTTCTGATTCATCTTCTATTTTTTTTAATACTTCATAACTTATAGAAACACAATCACAATGACAATTATAAATTTCTATAGATTCTTCTGCCCATCCATTAGACATCTCTTTATGTTGTGGTGGATATTCACTTATTATAATTCCTTTAAGTGTATCTGGCTTTAAAACTGAATAACCTAATTCATAAGATACTCCTCTTGATATACCTAAAATACAAAACTCTTTTAAATCTAATTTTTTTATTACTACCTTTATATCTTCTATATGATCTTCTAATGTATATCCAGTATTTGGAGAATCACTTATACCTCTTCCTCTAAAAGATAATGCTACACATCTTCTATCAGTTATTTTATTTATAAGCTTTATATAATCCTTTGCACACTCGGATAATCCAGGGCATATTAATAATGGTGTTTTCTTTGAATCTTTTACTCCATTATCTATATAGTATATATTTACTCCTTTATTATTAGCAAAACCTTCGATATATTCCATTACCCACACTCCCTTAAAATCTTATATATTAAACATATCTAATTATTCATGTTAATATATATGTTATTTAAATATATCCTATACATAACTTTCTTATGGATTATTTTTTATTTTCTAAGCACTTTTTAGTATCAATATATATATGTTCCCATTTTCCATCTTTATTTTTTTTATAATCTGCTATTTTTATATCTACACCATTTGTTAACTGGTAAAAAAGTACATAATGCTCGTTCTTATCTTTATCTTTGAAATATACTTTTCTTTCATAACCATCATCTTTTACAATAACCTCTCCATCTACTAATGAACACCATCCACCATATTCAATTTCAACAAGAGATTTTGCATCCCATGACCATCCATGATAAGGAGCACATAAATAGTTTTCTGGTGCATACATCATATCTTTTATTTTATATACATCATCTTCTTTTTCCAAATAAATATATCCATAATAATATGCAAACACACCTTTTGGTTTATCTGTTCCCTCTATAACTTCTAGCTCTACAAAATACTTTATATCATTAGGTCTATTTTTATCTGGTGGTACTTCATTTAATTTAATTAAGTTTATGTGTAATTGATTTTCAAAAGACATAAAGTATTCTTTGTATGGTACTTTCTCTTTATATGATTTAGATAAAAAATTATATGCTAAAGTATACGGACCACTAGCTTCACCCAATGTACCACATCCAGTTTGATTATTATACAACGGATTTGCAGCTTCTCTTAATATACTAAAATAATTTATTATAGTGTCTTTAGGAGTTTTTAATAATTCTTTGTTAATCTTAATATTAGATGAACTTTTATCATAGTCGTTAATACTTAATATATTTCTTTTAGTATTTAATATAGTCATATTTGATGGTCTAAAAAATCTTTCTAAACTATAGATATTATTTTCATTCTCAACTCTAATA
Organism: Romboutsia ilealis; assembly: GCF_900015215.1. Lineage (NCBI taxonomy): Bacteria > Bacillati > Bacillota > Clostridia > Peptostreptococcales > Peptostreptococcaceae > Romboutsia > Romboutsia ilealis. The sequence goes on from NZ_LN555523.1 coordinate 1,444,787, forward strand.
TCTTCTTCTATCTTAGGTTCTTCTAAGTAACTACCTCCTAATATAAGGGTATCTAGTTTATTCTCCTCTCCATTTATTACTAATATGCTACTTATTAATATTATTGTTAACAATCTCGTCAGTCTTTTTTTAAACATAAAATACCTCTTTTATATTTTTTATATTAGTAATATGTTTAACAACTTTGCCTATAATATGCTAACTTTAACATTTTTTGATTTAAGGTACATTAATTCATATAATTAATCTATTGTGCTAGTTATTTTGCCAGGCACATTGAAATTACTATATAAGTTTTTTTAGTTATCAAAATATATTTTTTAAACTCTAGCATTTTCAATAATTATAATTAACTTGCATAACGAGTTAATTAATAATTTCTTACTAATAAGTATTTAGCCATTAATTCTATAATTTACATAGTTACTTATTAAATATACCTTATCTAAGTAAGAATATTAATCATATATATTTTTTTATTTACAATATTATAGATTATATAATTTTATTATTGTAAACCTATTGAATATATAAATAGATATTTATTATATATAACAAAATAGAGATATTTAAAATACTTAAATAAGTACTTTAAACATCTCTATTATTTAATTTCCACTAGATTACAATAAACTTATTATATCCTTTTTTAATTTTATATAATCATTACTTCCAAATTCATATTTATGTTTATCTTCTAAAATAAACTCAGCCTTTATACTAGATGGCTTTTGTGAAATTAAGTATATTCTATCAGATAAAGTTATAGCTTCTTCTATATCATGAGTTATAAGAATTATAGTTGAATTAAACTTTTTTCTAACATTAAGTAACCATTTTTGCATATTAGCCTTTGTTATAGAATCAAGTGCTCCAAAAGGTTCATCAAGTAACATTAAATCATTACTATTTATAAATGTTCTTAAAAAATTAGCCCTTTGTTTCATACCACCTGAAAGTTCACTTGGATATTTATCTTCATAACCTTCAAGCCCAAATTCTTTAAAATATGGTCTAACAATTTCTTGTGCACTTTTCTTATTTTCTTTACTTAATATTAAAGGCAAACTTACATTATCTATAATAGTTTTGTATGGTATTAATAAATCTTTTTGTTGCATATAACTTATTTTACCATCTATATAAACACTTCCATTATCCTTTTGAGTAAGATTTGTGATTATATTAAATATAGTACTTTTACCACTTCCACTTGGGCCTAATATTGTTACTAATTCCCCTTCATTCACTTTTATATTTATATCTTCTAAAACTAAAGTATTATTGTAGCTTTTACTAACATTACTTAAAATTAATTTTTCTTTATTGTGGTAAGAATTCATTTGTATATGCATCACTTGCTTTTAAATCCTTTTCTATTAAATTATATTCCTTTAAGAATTGTGTATAATTGTTCCATACACTGTCCTTCATCTCTCCCCAATATTTAGCATCAGATATATATTCTTTAGCTAAATACTTTTGACTTTCTATTGCTAAGTTTTCATCTATTTCTGGTGCATGTTTAACTAATATCTTTGCTGCTTCTTCTGGATTTTTAACTGCATAATTATATCCTTTAGATGTTGCATTTAAAAACTTCTTAGCTAACTCTGGATTTTCATTTAATAACTTTTCATTAGATATTATAACTGGAGTATAGTAATCTAATCTTTCATCTAAATCTTTAAGTGGTATGTAGTTTAACTCTATTCCTCTTTGTTTAGCTTCTATTCCTGTCCATCCTTCAAATATCCACATCATATCTACATTTTTATTCATTGCTGTAAAGAAATCATCTTCTCCAACATCTAATACTTTTAATTTTGAAAAATCTTTATTTTCCTTTTTCATAACGGCATCAAGTATAGCATTCTCTGATGGTGAACCCCAACCACCGTAAGTTTTTCCTTCAAAATCTTTAGGTGAAGTTATATTTTTAGATTTAGGTGATGCAAAACCTGAAGTATTATGTTGTATTACTGTTGCTACTGCTTTTATTGGAAGTGGATCTTCACTTGTTTTAGCATATGTAACCTCTTCTTGATAACTAATACCAAAATCAGCTTTTCCTGTTGCAACTAGTGTTGCAGCTGAACCTTCTAAAGGCTGTACTATTTTTACATTTAATCCTTCATCTTTAAAATATCCATTTTCAAGTGCAACATATAATCCTGTATGGTTAGTATTTGGTGTCCAATCTAGCACCATAGTTACATCTTGTAAACCTTCACTACTTTTATCCTCTTTTTTAGAACATCCTGAAAGTATACTTAAACTAAGTGTACTTATTAACCCTAATGATACAATTTTTTTTAATTTCATCTCATTCTCCTTATTTATGTTTTATAATTATTTTTTTAGCTATATTAACAAGTCCTACAAATATTAAGCTAAGTACAACGACTATTATAGTAGATGCAAATACTTTATCTAATGCATATGCACTTTTTGCTCTTACCATATATACCCCTAGTCCCTGTGTTCCTCCTAACCACTCTGCAACTGTTGCAGCAACTACCATATATGTAACTGATATTTTAATTCCCGAAAATAATTTATCCATTGACATAGGTAATTTTAAGTGTATAAAAGTTTGTAGTTTGCTACTTTTCATAGTTTTAAATAAGTTTAAATAATCTTTATCTATATTTTCTAACCCATCCACAAAACTTATAAGTATTGGGAAAAAACAAGCTAATGCAACCATTAAAATTTTAGGTAATGCTTCAAAACCAAACCAAATAATTAAAAGTGGTGCTATAGTTATTGTTGGTATAGTTTGAGAAACAACTAATATAGGATATAAGCATTTTCTTATTACACTTACAAAATCCATGATAATTCCTAATGTAAGTGCCACTACTAAAGCTAATATAAATCCTAAAATAGTTTCATACAACGTTACCAATGTATTATCAAATAAATTTTGATAATCAGTTATAAATACTTTTATTATATCTATTGGTGTTGGAAGTATATATTGTGGAATATCTTTAATTTCAACAATAACCTGCCAAATTATTATTATAGCTAGAAAAGTTAATATTGGATAAAGAGAGTCTTTAAACTTGTCTGTGATTTTTAAGTTTGTCATTTATTGTTAACCCTCCGAACTTTTCGTCTATCCTAATAGTTGTTATAACTCTTTCACATCCTAATTCAAAAGGTAGTTTATGTACTGTTTTTATTATTTCAAATACTTCATCAAACTCCCCTTCTACGGTTGTACTCATAGCACCTATTTCATACTTTAATCCACTATTTTGTATTATTTCTATACATGCATCTACTACTTTATACATTTCATCTTCACCTTTATAAGGTCTTAATGGTACTACTGCAATATCTGCTATTATCATTTTTTATCTCCTATCTTTTTATTTTTATATAAATAAGAATAAATCTTATTTTAACCTTAGCATATTATTTTATTAAATTTATAATAAAGAAAGGAGCTTACCTCTAAATAGAATTCTTAAAATTCTAAAAATATAGAGGTAGCTCCTTTATTATAATCATATATAAATTAACAATATAATTAATACGTTCCCTACGTTGGCATTATCCAAATCAGGTTAAAGGGTCGAGACCTAATATCTCCTCTCAGCAAGCTAGCTCCCCTGCATATTATGTTTTATACTATGATTGTATCAGATATTTTTTTAATATCAAATAATTTTTTACAAATTTATTTATTCTTGATAATATTTGTCATAGTAATTTGAGAATTTAATTTAAATTCTTCAAGGTCTAATTTCTTTATTGCGCATATATTTTCATATACATTTTTTATTTCATCCGGAATTCCATAAACTCCATTTACCCACTGAAGAGCTGTTGGACCATCAGTTTCTGCAAGTAATTTATTTGCTGGTATTTCTTTTATTATCTCTTTAGAATGATTTATATATCCTAAATCAACACTTCCTGTGAAATAGCATTTTGCATCTATTAATTGTTTTAGTATATCTTTACCACCAGAATACCAATGTATTATAGTTTGAGATGATACATCATATTTTCTAAGTAGGTTCAGTATTAATTCTTCACATCCTTTAGTGTGTACGTTTATATATTTATTATATTTTTTTGCACACTGTAAGAAATATTCAAATACTTTTATTTGATACGGATATGTATCTTTATCTTCTACCCAATGAAAATCTAGTCCTATTTCCCCTATTAATGGCGTATTTTTAATATATTCTTCAAACTTATCTAAGTCTATATTATTTGTTACCCTCCATGGATGTATACCAAATATAGGCACTATGTAATCACTTTTTTTAGAAATTTCTATATTATTTAAATAGCTTTCTTCATCCATTGAACATGCTATTGTCATTATCTTATTTGAATTTATACAATTTATCACATTATCTATTTCTTCATCTTTATAAAAATCTATATGATTATGAAAGTCTATATACATATTTACCTCACTCATTATAATTGTAATTAAACTATATTCTATCTATAATATATTAAAATATTTATTTTAATGTTATTTTATATTTACATTCTATCAAATTAATAGCTATTATTTAACTATTAATGCCTCTAATTATTAAAGTACTGTTTACGGGAATGCAAAAATAACTTAATATAAACCCATACGTAGTGAAACAGTACATATGGATATAAGTTTTATAGAACAAATAATACAAACAATTAATATTTAGAGATCTATAATCTGAGGAACAAAAACAAAAGAAAGCACAATAATATAAAACATAAGGAAAACATCAAAACGAAGGAATCACAATTTATAAAGAAACTAGGCATAAAATAAAGGAGTTGTCTTTTTAAGCAACTCCTTTATTTTATATGCTCTAAAATTTGTTATTAAAATTGCAGTTCTTCCATTAATCTGTTATATTCTTTCATTTTATACCCAACAGTATCATGTGTGTGTGAGTCTGAACCAAAAATCGTTTTAACACTATAATCTCTAACAAGTTTTAATAAATAACCATCAATATAAGCTTCATCACAATATGGCTTTCTATATCCTGATACATTAAAATCTAATTCATAGTCTTTAGATTTTACAATTCTTACTATTTCCTCTAATTTTTTGTTGCCACTGTAGTCATATGGATAAATTTTATTATACTTTCTAATTAAATTTAAATGACCTATTCTTTTTGGCTTATATCTTCCTAAATCGCTATTTATAGCCATTTTAACAGTATCATAATATTTAGAGTAAACGTTTTCTATTTCACCTAACAAGTCAACCAATTCACCAAATTTTTCTGGGCTATAATCTATTAAATGATATTCATCATTTATTTTTATCATATGTACAGATAATATAGAATCATCTATATATTCACCATACTTATCAAGCATTTCTTTTATCTCTTTTTCATATTCCTCTATGTAGTCAACTTCAACACCTATGTTTATTTTAACACTATGCTTATATTTTTCCTTAATTTTTTTTAATTCATTAAAATAAGCTATTAAATGTTCTTCACTCATTGCACTATCATTTTCTGGTGAAGGATCGTTAAAATTTTTAGGAAGAGGCAAATGTTCTGTAAAAGTCATTACCTTAACTCCAACTTCTATTGCTTTTTTTATATATTGTTCAAAACTGTCACTACTCCCATGCGGACAATAAGGTGAATGGATATGTCCATCTCTCATAAAATACCTCCTATACTGCCAAGACTGACTTTTTAACCTTAGCAACTTGATTTAAATATATTATATCTTTTTTAACTACTTCTAGCATCACTTATTTACTCTTTGTAAAGCTCCACCCTTAATTATATTACCTACTATATACTATTATGTTTAATAGTGATACTTATTTTTATTAATTAAACATTACTATATTAGCTCGTTGTGCTAGTTAAATATATTTACTGAAAATACTATATTCTAGCAAGCTATATTTTTATAATTAAAATACTTTTTTATATGGTAATTTCAATCTGTTTAGTAAAATAACTATCACAACAGATTATATTAAGTTATGTATGTATCTTATATATTTTCATATAATAAAGTATGAAAACATTATATAAAAAGGATTTATATAGCTTCTAAAGAATTATATTTCTTAGGAAGTATTATATAATATAAAAGGAGTGATATCTATGGAAAGAAGTAATAAATATGACTTAACTTGTTCCCATTGCGGTGAATTTATTTCTATTAATAACATTCCAACTGATGAAAATATTATAAATGATTCTTCAGTTGGAGAAATTAAAATTAGTAATACATATACTGGATATGGTACAACTGGTTGCTATAATTCTATGGATGTTGAATTAACTTGTCCTCGTTGTCATTATACATTTAAAACTACTATAAGCAAAAACTCTGACCTATAAAAAAGTAAGTATATTAATAAAATGAACCTTTTGTCAATGGCACTAGAAAAAAGATAGATTTAAAAAATTATCAAAAGCTGATTTCTGTATTGTATAGAAGCCAGCTTTTTTAGATTCCACATACAACGTTCATTATCGTAATAATTTTTACAGACCCAGTATACCCTTAAGGCATTTTTACATAACTTTTAACTTTTTTAAAATTATATTCATTTCCTTTAAGATGTGCACATCTATTTATATTAGCCTCACCTTTTGCTAACATTATAGCAAAAGACAAGCAGCTTTGATATCTACACTTTTTACAATCTAACTTAGGTAAATATTTATAAATTTCTATTGGATCTACCTCATTATTTTCATAAAACATCTTTTTACTTTCTAAAAACATCTTCTCATCCCCCGCTTAACCAAATATTAAGTTTTTTAACTAAAAAAAGATGACTTCTTTATTATAAAAATCACCTTTTTATCTTATCTATTTTTCTTATTGCCAAATTCCCCATTAATTATAGTATATAATATTTTGGTAAAATTATCTATATAATTACCTGTAAAGATTGTATATTTTACATCGTTGTCATTACTTTATCATTATAGTGTAAACTTAATTTTTATTTTAAAATTTCACATAATTTATCTATATATTAGTTGACATATTTAAATTTTAATAATATAATGTTAAATGTTTTATTAGAAATAATTTCTACAAATTATAATTTAAACTAAATATTTCTGTATAAGCTTATCTTATACAAGTGTTGAACACCCACTAAAAAAACCTTCAAGTGGGTGTTTTTTATCATAGTATAAAAATATTTTCCTAAGGAGGTACTAAATGATAACTAACACATTGTCAAACTACAAAAAAGACAAAGAGTTTTACATTCGTTTGTTCGTAATAACATTACCAATCGCAATGCAAAGCTTAATAACATCATCACTTAATATGTTAGACACTATGATGATAGGAAAAATTGGAGAATTAGAACTTGCATCAGTAGGCATAGCAAACCAATATTATTTCTTATTTTCTCTTCTTACTAATGCTATAGCAATAGGTTCTGGAGTTTTAATAGCTCAGCTATGGGGTAAAAAAGATACTATTAATATAAAAAGGACTTTATCTAGATCACTATTTTATAGTTTAGTTTTAACTATTGTATTTATGATTTTAGGACTTATAATGCCAAATAAGATAATGGCTATATTTAATAATGATCCTACTGTTATTAAAATCGGTGTTGATTATTTAAAAATAGTTGTAATAAGTTATTTATTTACTACTATTACATTTACTTTTGCCTCTGGCCTTAGAAGTATAGGCAATACTCGTCTTCCTATGTTGGGAAGTTTTATCGGACTTATAGTTAATGGAGTTTTAAATGCAATATTAATATTTGGTTTACTAGGTGCCCCTAAGATGGGTATAAAAGGAGCTGCTCTTGCTACTTTAATAGCTAGAATAGTTGAGTTCTTAATAGTTGTTGGTGTCATTTACACTAAAGTTGATGTATTAAAATTAAGATTTAAAGATATGTTAGAATTACCTAAATCACTGTCTATAACGCTTAACAAAGTTACTTTACCTATACTTGCAAATGAAGCTTGCTGGGCATTGGGTAATATAACTTATACTGCAATATACGCAAGGATAGGTACTAGCGCTGCTGCGTCTATTCAAATATGTTCTACTGTAATGAATTTATTTATGATAGTTACATTTGGTCTAGCTAATGCTGCCGTTGTTATAATAGGTAATGAAATAGGTGCAAACAGAGAAAGTGAAGCAATATCAGCTTCTAAAAAGATTTCATCATTATCATTTAAGATTTCTATACTATTGGCTATAGTACTTGCCTTTTTATCTAAGCCCATAGTTTCATTCTTTAATGTATCAGTTGAAGTTAAAATAGCATCTGAATACATCTTGTATGTTTATGCATTTATTTTGGTATTTAAAATTTATAATGCTGTTATGATAGTTGGTATATTAAGAGGTGGTGGAGATGCTACTTATGGCTCTATACTACAAGGACTTACTTTATGGTTAATAGGTATACCTTTAGCCGCTTTTGCAGCTTTTATCATTAAGTTACCTATATACTTTGTTGTTATGTTCGCCGCAGTTGAAGAAATTATCAAAGTTTTCTTTATGATGAAAAGATTTAAATCATTTAAATGGATTAAAAATATGGTTAACGATGAACAAAATGAAGTCTTAACTTAATTTATCCATATCAATTTTACTAACAACCTTATTTTTAAATGCACATATTTGATAATAAAAAATAGCTAACAGTATTAAGTTAAATACTTAATATTGTTAGCTAAACTTATATACTGGCAAAAAATTTATTATTATATACAACCGCAGGGTCATTTGGCTTTATAAAAGCTGCTTTTTCATTGTACTCTTTAGATTTTTTTATATCTCCAATTCTAAAATAACATAAGCAAAGTTGTATATATGGAGTAAAATTATAACAATCTAATAATATAAATCCACCTGATGTTTCATTTATTTTTCTAGTTAATGCTAATTCATACCAGAATATAGCTTGATTATATTGTTCTCTATCTAAAAAATATTTACCTATATCACAACATATTTCAGCTCTTGGTTCATCAAACTCAAAGCTTCTAAAACAAGCATTAAGAGCCTTTTTACTATCACCAATAGCATAATAACAGTATGATAAATCCTGACATGCATTTACACAGTTTTCTATCCATCCTTTACCTGAATCTAAAAAGTTATTGAAAATATTTATTGCATCTTTATATCTTTTGTTATAATAAAGTTCCCTAGCATAGTAAAATTGTTGCCTAGGATCTAGTTCTTTTCCATTTGCAATCATATTTTCAAATATTCTTAAATTTCTTTTAGGATCATTATTCTTTAATTTTTTATGAGATATTGCTGCATCAGAATATATTATGTTCCCTTCAAGAGGTATTACCTCATGAATTTCTCCTATCCATCTAAAATTTTTGCTTCTTTTAAAAATCCGTTCTCTATAATATGAAAAGGTAACATTTCCATCACTATCAAATGATGTATTATATTTCATCATTACCATATCTATAGATTTATCCATATTCATTTTTAATTCTTTTATCTTTTCTTTATCTTTATCTAAAATTATATCATCTGCATCTAACCACATAATATAATCTTTTGTAGCTTTAGAAAATGCAAAATTTCTTGCAGCTGCAAAATCCTCTATCCATTTAAAATAATATAAACCTTTAGTATATTTTTTTACAATCTCTTTTGTTTTATCATCTGAACCTGTATCAACAACTATTATTTCATCAAATATATCGCGTACACATTCTAAACAACGTCCAATTACATCTTCTTCATTTTTTACAATCATACAAAGGCTTAAAGTGTTAATATATATCTCCTCCATTTTAGCATATTATATAAACTCTATTTATTATATGCTAGCTCATTTATTTTCGCATCTATCACTTCGCCTTTTTTTGATTTTTCAATGTAATTTTCTAGTATATTATTTAAGCTATAAAATTAATTCCAAGCTCTTCATAAGTTTTTAACTTTTCTAAATTTTTTTCATTTCCCTCTTCTTTTAAATGAAGGCATTTATTTATACTAATCTCGCCTTTTACAAATTTTGTAGCAAAAGCTAGACAAGTTTCACATCCACACTTTTTACAATTCAATTTTGGTAAATATGTATAAATCTCTATTGGACTTGGAAGTTTTCTAGTTTCATAATTAGGAATTATTTTGTCTCTATTTTCATCTACCTCATTTATTAAATCCTTTAAGTAGTCCAAAATTTCAAATGCCTCTGTTTCATTTAATAATTTTGCAACATTTATCCTATTTTCAAACATAGTTATAATTATATGCTCCTTATTAAAAACAAAATTATTTGCTCTTTTATTATAAATTCCTGTTTTTATATATGAGTTTAAATAAGGGAATATATCACTTATATTCTTATTTAAATTAGACCTTATCCTTATTCTTTTTGAGTCTGTTGTACATGGTTGAATAAAACTTAAATCAATACTTTCTAGATACAAACTAATTCCCCCTTAACTATTTTGTATATCATTTAATGCATAAACCAACTTATCTATATCATCAAATTCATTAAAGTATCCAATACCAATTCTTACAGCTCCTATATCTTTAGTTCCTATAAGTTCATGTGCATTTGGTGAGCAATGAAGGCCAGATCTAACCATTATATTATATCTCATATCAAGGTTATAGGCTACTTCTTCTGCATTTATATTATCTATGTTAAAAGATATAACTCCAACAATATCATTTTCATTTTGTGGACCATAAATCTTAATATTTTTTACTTCTTTTAATTTTTTTAGCGCATAAGAAGTTAATTCTTTTTCTTTTTTATGTATTTTTTCTATGTTTTCACTATTTATAAATTTTATAGCTTCCCTTAAGCCCACTATACCACTTACATTTAAAGTTCCTGTTTCTAATTTATTAGGATAATAATTAGGTTGATATTCATATTTTGAATCTCCACCTGTTCCGCCTGCTTTAAGTGGATTTATATCATAGTCACAATTTACTATTAATCCTCCTGTCCCCATAGGTCCAAATAAACTTTTATGCCCTGTAAATGCTAATAAATCTATATTATTTTCTTTTATATTTATATCTAAAACTCCTGCTGTTTGAGCTGTATCAACTAAAAATAATATATTATTTTCTTTTGCTATTTCTCCTATTTCCTTAATGGGCTGTATAGTTCCTAATACATTTGATGCATGAGTAAATACTATAAGCTTTGTATTTTCTTTTATGCTATTTTTAACATCAATTGGATTTGTATATCCATATTCATCTGCTCTTACCTTAGTTATTTTTATATTTATTTCTTTTTCTAATGTTTTTAAACATCTCCAAACTGAATTATGTTCTAAGCTACTTGTAACTACATGATCATGCTCTTTAAGAATTCCTCTTAATGCTAAGTTTATAGATTCTGTTATATTTGATGTAAATATTACATTTTTAGGATTTTTAAAATTAAATAATTCCCCTATTAATTTTCTTGTTTCATATACTAAAAAATCTGATTTCATAGCCATTTTATATGACCCTCTTCCTGAACTGGTACCATTATTTATCATAAATTCATATATAGATTTTGCTACTTGATTAGGTTTTGGATATGATGTTGCTGCATTATCTAAATAAATCCCCATTCTATCTCCCCTTTGATTTTTTAATTTTTCTTAATTTAATTATATCACAAAACTAAGCTACTCTAATTGAATAGCTTAGTTTTAATACAAATTACTTATTTCAATTTATAATAATCCAATTTTAAAATCCCTTTAAACTAAGATGTTTTTTATCTTGTATCTTAGTTTAATTTTGATTTTCTATCCGATTGAAATACATCTCTCCCTTTCCATAAATAATTACAGTATCTCCTTCTAATAAAGTTCCTCCTGTAAATAAAGAAACATCATTTTTGCCTTTATTTTCGATATTTTCAGAATTATATCGTTTAGAAAATCTCTGTATATTATTTTTATCAATAACATAAACATAAGACACAACATTAGGTGTAATTAATGAAAATTCATACTTCCCAGGTTTAAGACTTCCATTTTCTTCACTTACTAAATACAATCCTTGTGAAAATATATTTGTATAATGAGGCGGCTGTATCGCTGTCGCCGTATTACTTGAAATAAATATAATCATTAATAATAAAATAATAGAAAATACTTTTTTCATATAACTTAACTCTCCTTTAATATTAATCTTATATATTTTGCTTATAAGTTATATCAACTATACGTAAAAATAATAAATTTATATCTACTTTATTATTTTTACTCTTATTTAACTTAAATCGTTGTGATAATTAATTATAATTATTGAAAATGCTATAATCTAAAAAATATATTTTTATAACTAAAAAAACTGGAAAATATTAATTCTTCCAGTTTTATAATCTATTTCTAAGTTATATCTGCATCCTTTCTTGGAGCAGTTTTTCTATACTTAATATTATGGGCATATAGTTATTTATTTTTACTTATCTATTTTAACAGTATAATCCCTTTCTTCTTTAAGATAATATAATTTAATAATAAATATTTATAATTTATATTAATACCCTATTTTAATAAATTATTTCACAATAATACCCATTAATTTACTTAAATCTAGTGCTTGATTTACTGAAAAAGTTCCTCCAAAAATATCATTTATCTTAACTTCTATACCATCAATCTCACTATTAGTAAAATCTACATTATTTAAAGGCGTTCCACTAAATACTGATTTAGTTAAATTATTTGAATCTAATAATAGTGTTTCATTTTTTATCTCTTGGAAAACTGCAAAGCTAAAGTCTGAATTTTCAATACTTACACCTGTGAACTTTGAAAAGGCAAAATTTGAATATCTTCCTAAACAATTTTTAAATGTTACACTTTTTAGAGTAGAATCATTAAAGTTACATCCTGTTAGTTTACAATTTATAAATTCTACTCTATATAAACTACTATAGGAAAAATTTATATTTGATAAGTCACAATTTTCAAATATAACATCTGTCATATCTATTTTTATAAAATCACAATATTCAAAAATTACATTACTAAATATACATGAATTTAAAGTTACACATAAATTTTCAATTCCTTCTATCTTATCATCCTTAACTATGACTTCTTCTAATTTTTCATTATCTAATATTTCAGTTATGGCATCATTACACTCTTTAAAATTAATTGGCATTTTTGGTTTTTGTATTTTTATTTTTTTTATCATATAATAATTATTCCTTCTTAAAATTTAAGAACTGTAAAAATTTACTCTATGTTAATTTTTAATATAAAGGTCATATAATTCTTATACAGTTGCCTATTCATGATACTATTTATTTACAAATTATTCAATGCATTTATAATGAATTATTAACAATCTATCATGAAAACTTATATACAAATAAAAAGTACCTTTAGTAATTTTATCATTAATAAAGGCACCTTTATTATACTTAAGTTCAGTTAAGAGAATTTATATTTTTTTACAATCACAAAGTTCCCCTTCTTTATCACTTAATTTAATACTATCAACATATTGTTTATATAAATCGATAATTTGGTTATTGGTTTTTCTTAAGTCCGCTAAAACCATTTCTGCTTTTTTTGCATAACATAAACTTTCATCTTCATATCTTATCATTTCTTTTAATAACTCGTTTACTTCATCTATTAGATATAAGCCTTCTTGGGTGTTAAGTCCTGCACAACTTCTAACTATATATTGAACTTCTTTTGATATTTCTAGTTCCTTTGATCTATTGATCATTATTGTATTTAACTCATTTATAGCTAATATTAATCCCTCTAAAGCCGTTTCAATATTAGAATCTTTTTTACTATCTGCCTGTATTTTTAAAAGTAATTCAAATTTATCTAAACAATTATTACTCATAATAATTCTCCTTGAATAAATTTTTACTCTTTTTTATTATATTAATAAAACTTTGATAATGTTCTAATTTAATAATAAATATATATAGAATATTTTATAAACTTTATTTACAATTATCTTATAAAACAAATATTACGATTGGAGAAATAGTATGGTTTCGCAAAAAAAATACCCTAATTTTATATGGGCCATAATTTTATCATTAATATTTCTATATGGAGGATCTATTATCGGTGAAATTTTAACTATACCTTTATATATTATATTTTTAAAAATTCCCTTATTTTTTTATAATCAAAATTTATTACTCTTGTTCCTTAACTTACTTACCTTTGCTACTATATCATCATTAGTATTTTTCAGAGTAAAGGTTATAGAAAGAAGAAGTCTATCATCTATTGGATTAAATAAAAATAATTGGTTAAAAAAATATTTACTTGGTTTTTTTATAGGTTTAGTCATGATGAGTATCATAGTTTTGATACTTTTATCCTTTGGATATATAACTATAGAGAAAAATCCAATTCAACCTGTCGGAGTATCTGCTATATCTAGTGTCTTAGTTATTTTATTTGGATGGATTATTCAAGGCGCTACAGAAGAAATTGTTACAAGAGGATGGCTTCTAAATGTCTTAAGTAATAAGTACAATATAGGAGTTGGGCTATTAATATCCTCTACTTTATTTGGACTTATGCATTTATCTAATCCTAATGTAAATTACATAGCTGTTATAAATATTATACTTGTTGGACTTTTTTACGGATTTTACGTTATAAAAACTAATGATTTGTGGGCTGTTTGTGGTATGCATACTGCTTGGAACTTTGCTCAAGGAAATTTATTTGGATTTGAAGTTAGTGGTATAGATGTTTCTGTTGGAAGTTTGATAGATTTAAATTTAGTTGGAAGTGACTTTGTTACTGGTGGAATATTTGGGCCTGAGGCTGGCATTGTAGCTACATTTATATTATTAGTATCAATTGGAATATTATTATTTATTGATAAAAAAGGATATTTTCAAGTAAATCTTTAAATGTATAAATACTTCTTAATAAATTATATTTTGGTATTTTATATACTATATTTTACAAATACTTTTTAGTATAATAAACTTCATAGCTAAAAACATAATAAAGTCATTGTGGAGGACATCATTTTGTATAAAATCAATATTGAAAATAACATAATAAATTACTCTATAAATAAAAAATCAAATGTAAAAAATATAACAATAAAAGTAAAGTATCCAAATGCTGTAACTATTGTTTCACCTAAATCTGTTAATAATGAATTTATACATGATTTAGTTATATCTAAAAGTAGATGGATTTTAAATAAACTAAATGAATTTAAAAATAAAGAATCCGAGAATCCTCCTATTTTATTTGTAGACGGAGATAAAATTCCTTACCTAGGCAATTACTATACATTAAATGTATATAAGGAAAAAAACACAATAAAATGCTCCCTAATTTTTGAAGAAAATAAATTTATAGCTAAAGTTCCATTTAATATATCTAGTAATGATCAATATATTAAATTAAGAGAGCTTCTTATAAATTTGTATCTATCTGAAGGAGGCAAATTAATAAAAGAAAGGATATCTATATACTCTAAAAAGCTAAACTTATATCCTGAATCTATAACTTTAAAAGAACAAAAAACTTCTTGGGGTACTTGTTCATCTAAAGGAAACATAT
Source organism: Romboutsia ilealis (assembly GCF_900015215.1). NCBI lineage: Bacteria > Bacillati > Bacillota > Clostridia > Peptostreptococcales > Peptostreptococcaceae > Romboutsia > Romboutsia ilealis. The sequence goes on from NZ_LN555523.1 coordinate 1,460,317, forward strand.
ATATAAATTGGAAAGTATTATTAGCCCCTTTAGATATTTTAGATTACGTTTTAGTACATGAACTATGCCATCTTAAGCATATGAATCATTCAAAGGAATATTGGTCTCTTGTAGGTACTATATTTCCAGACTATAAAGAAAAGAGAAATTATCTTAAAGAAAATAGCTTAAAGCTTAATATATAAATAATTAATATAATCATTCTTTCCATTTATTAATATAATGTATTGTAAAATGGTGAGGTGATTTTTTTGAAAAAACTTAATAAATACCATTTAGCTACGATTATTTTATCCTCTGTGTATATAATTTTTACTAGATACAATGTGTTATCTAATGTTTATAATGGATTATATCTAACACTACTATTTTTATTTATATTTATTGTACTATTAAATAATAATCATAACATTTAAAAAGTCTAGACAATAATTCTAGACTTTTTAAATGCTATAACTATTTAATTCTTCTTCACAAAATGCAACTTCTTTGATTACCTTAATAACACCATCATCATCATTAGTTCCAGCTATAAATCTTGCATTTTTTTTAACCTCTTCTTCAGCATTCTCCATCGCATAGCTATAATAAGCACTACTCATCATTTCTAAATCATTCATATGATCTCCAAATACCATAGTCTCATTATATCCCACATTAAATTTCTCCTGAAGTATATTTACTCCTTGCTTTTTAGTTCCACCTAAATTGCATATATCAAAACAAGTACTTCCTGATTTAGTTATCATAAGCTTATTATTAAATCCTCTTATAGCTTCTAGCGTCCTATTTATAATCTTTTTATTGCCAAAAGTAGTTATCTTTAATATTTTATCCTCTACTTTTGCAATATCTCTAGTATACTTTACCTTAAGATTCCACTTTCTACCTACTATCGCTGGTATTAAACTCTCACTATATATAGCGTCTTTAGCACAATATATAGTGTTATGTTTAGCTTTTTTTCTTATTATTTTAGCTACTTTCTCTACCATATTATTTTCTATATAATTTTCAAATATAACTTCATTTTTATAAGTTATATAATTACCATTATTTGATGCATATACTATATCTTCTTCAACATCTTTAAATATTTCCTTAAGAGAAAATATATCTCTTCCACTTATTGCTACAAATATTATATCTTTATTCTTAAGTTTTTTTAAAACATCATGTATACTTGGACTCAAATGTTTTTTTGAATTAAGTAATGTCCCATCCATATCCGATGCTATTAATTTTATCATAATACGTACCCCTTAATATATAATTTATACATATAGTTTATCATAATTTTAATTATAATTTAAGTATTGACTAAATTCATCAAATCTCAATTTGAATTTAGGTATACCTACATAATATGGAGCTATTTCATATAATCCAAAATATATAACTATGCCATCCTCATCTATATAAAAAGGTTGATTTTCACTAATTCCCTTAAATCCTTCATCACCTTTAAAATAAATCTCTGGGTTATTATTTATTTCTGATGCTATAAAGTTATTAATTATTTCATCGTAATTAACTCCTGATTTAAACATATCCTTTAGTATCAATCTATCTCCTGTTAATAGATTATAATTATAATCATCTAAATATGTCATACCATGAGCACCACCGGTAAATTCATATTTTGTCATTACTATACTTATAATATTATCTCTGTCATACGTTACCTCATTATTTACATAAACTTCATATTGATATTTGAAGTAATCTTCATCAGTTTTTGATATTTTTTCTGTATATAGTTTTTTATATGCTATAGCTTGTTTTTTTACACTATTTTTAAATTCCATAACATCTTCACATATTTCGTTATTTATATTAATAATTATCTGTCTATCATACATATCATGATATACATATTTATCATATAACTTTAATACTGGATATGTCATATTGTATTTAAAGAATTCACTAGTTTTGCATATATTTACTTGTGCTACATAAGAATAATTTTCTCGACTGTCCAAAATATCACCCCATTTTACAATCAATTTGTTTATTTATATTAATCATATGCAACATTTATAACTTTCTTAATATAAAATCTAGCTATCACTTTTATAGCTTTAATCTATTCATTTGATAAAATTGTAGATTACTTAGATTATAATTATAAGGACAATTAATAAATATTTAGTATATTAAAATAAAGAGACTTTACTAATAAACAGGAGAATCTCTTTTATTATTTATATCTATATTCTTTAAATATAAATTGTTTAATGAAGTTTTAAGTTTATATAACAAATTCACCTACGATAACACATAATATTCTTTTTTATTCCTTTTTATTTAATTTTGTAACATTTTTCTACATAAAAGAATATATATAAGTATAGTTAATCTCACAAGTATTAACTATACTTATATATTATTTTAAAGGAGGAAACTATTTTGGCTTCTTATAAGTATGTAGATACTCGCAAAGCTAATAAATATTCTAACGATTGTTGTAAATGCAATGATCATTGCGATAACTGTTGTAAGTGTAACAATCATTGTGATGATTGTTGCGATAACCATTGTAAATGCTGTGTAGGTCCTAAAGGTGCTACTGGTCCTCAAGGTCCTGTTGGTCCTCAAGGTCCTGCTGGTCCTCAAGGTGCTGTTGGTGCTCAAGGTCCTGCTGGTGCTCAAGGTGCTACTGGTCCTCAAGGCCCTGCTGGCGCTCAAGGTGCTACTGGTCCTCAAGGTCCTGCTGGTGTTCAAGGTGCTACTGGTCCTCAAGGCCCTGCTGGTGCTCAAGGTGCTACTGGTCCTCAAGGTCCTGCTGGTGCTCAAGGTGCTACTGGTCCTCAAGGTCCTGCTGGTGCTCAAGGTGCTACTGGTCCTCAAGGTCCTGCTGGTCCAAATGTAGTTGCTGACAATGCTGATATATATAGAGTAACTAATACAGCAGTTATTAGCCAAGGCAATACAATACCATTTGATGCTAGCTTAATTAACAGCCCTTCTGGTGCTATCTCATTTACTAATGGAAACAGTACTATAAACTTAGGTGCTAATATGACATTCTTTGTTAGATTTACAGCAACATCAGAAACAGGTATTCCTTATGCTATAGGCTTAAGACTTAATGGATTAGGAATAAATGGTTCTATTGCATCTGCTCAAGTAGCTGATACTTCAATAAGTAATGGAGCAATAGTTAAAACAGGTGCAACAGGTGGACAATTAGACCTATTCGTATTCTTTGCAAATCAAACAATATCACTTTTAAGATTTGAAACTAGCTTGCAAATAATAAGATTAGCATAGCCTAATCTATTGTAATAGTTAAAACTAGCTTACAAATAAAGTAGATTATTTTATATAAAAAACAATTCTTAATAAAGATTAGCATTTGTAAATTTTAAGCAAATGCTAATTTTTTTCTTTTAGCTCATAAATCCCAGTATTGATTTATTTTTTATATTACTTAAATTTAACTGTTCTGTTAATTGAGAAAAGCTAGTTTCTATTATTCTTCTAACTTTAAATATTAGTTGTCTTATTTCTTTCGGAGAGTTATCTGGCATAATAAGCTTAGCCTTTGAAACATTTACTAAAATGGGTTCTTCCAAGAATTTACATACTATCTTTAAGATTATATAGATTATTACAATAACGAATGTTGTCAGTGTAATTTAAAAAAGCTAACTACTGTACAATACAGAAATTAGCTTTTAATAACTTCTTAACAATCATTTTTTCTAGTGTTTTTAATAAATGATTCACTTTATATTAAATTAAGTACTTTTATTTCATAACTTTCTTTATAATATTTATTCTATTTTTATATGGTGGGAATACTAGTTTAATATCTAATTTAGTATTCTTTTTAACAATACTTTTACTATGAGTAAATGTATCAAAACTATTTTTTCCATGATAACTACCTATACCAGATGAACCTATTCCTCCAAAAGGTAAGTAATTAGATGCAACATGACTTATAGTATCATTTATACATCCCCCACCAAATGAAAACCTAGTTATTACATCTTCACTAAAAGCTTTATCTTCAGAAAAAACATATAAAGCTAGTGGATTTTTATGTTTAGATATATAATTTTTTATATCTTTCATGTTCTTATACTTTATAACAGGAAGTATTGGACCAAATAGTTCTTCACTCATAACTTTATCATTTAAGTCTACATTTTTAAGTATTGTTGGAGATATAAATCTATTTTTAAGATCAACTTCTCCTCCATATACTATCTTATTCTTATCATATTCAATAATATCTTTTAGCCTATTCATATGTTTATCATTTACTATACGTCCAAATTCCTTATTATTTTTTATATCTTCACCGTAGAATTCTTTTGTTACTTTTATAAATTCTTTAATCAAATCATCATATATATCTTCATGTGCAAGTACATAGTCTGGTGCTACACAAGTTTGTCCTGCATTTATAAGTTTCCCCCACATAATTCTTTTTGCACTTATTTTTAAGTTAGCCGTATTATCAACTATTACAGGTGATTTACCTCCCAACTCTAAGGTTACTGGTATTAAGTTTTTACTTGCTTTTTCCATTACTATTTTTCCTACATTTACACTTCCTGTGAAAAATATATAATCAAATTCTAAGTCTAATAATGCACTGTTTACTTGATAATCTCCACTAACTACAGCTATGTATTCTTCATTAAATGCATCTTTTATCATTTCAATTACTACTTTTTCAAGATTTACAGTGTATTCTGATGGCTTTAAAACAACTGTATTTCCACCTGCTATAGCACCTATTAATGGTTCTATAAGTAATTGGAATGGATAATTATATGGTCCTATAATTAAAACACTTCCATAATGGCATTTATAAATATATGACTTTCCTGGAAGTTGAGCTAAATCATTTTTAACTTTTTTAACTTTTGCCCATTTTTTTATATTTTTTATAGTATGGTCTATACTACTATATACAAATCCAACTTCATTAGAATAAGATTCAAATATATGTTTTCCTAAATCTAATTCTAATGCTTTTATTATGTCATTTTCATATTTCTTTATTGTACTCTTTAATTTTTTTAAATTTTTTATTCTCTCATCTACACTTATAGTTTTTTTATCCTCTAAGTACTTTTTTTGCATACTTAAAATATTTTCATGTTTTTTTATTAGAGTCTTTAAGTTGATTAAATTGTCTATTCTCTCATCTACACTTATAGTTTTTTTATCCTCTAAGTGATCTTTTTCTACAGTTAAAATATCTTTGTATCTACTCATATTGCACCTCTTAGTTCTTATTAACTATATCGTAATATTTAATCTAATTATTTACAAATCTTATTGTAATATTTAATCTAATTATTTGCAAATCTTATTATAATATCTATCTTATATAAGTTACATTTATATACCTATACTTTATACTTAAATAACGCGTTGTACTAGTTAATTTTAGTTATTGAAAATACTAGACTTTATGATATAAGTATTTTGAATATATACAATAGATTAACTAGCTCAAAGGATTAAATCTATAAATATAAATATTCTACTATTATTAAACATCTAAAAGTAAGAGTACCATTTCAAAATTATTCTCTCTTTTACAAATATATTACTATTTTTTACATTCTTTACATTGATTTAATTATTATTTTATATATAATAATATTTTATATAATTCTTATACTTATATGTATATTAATGTCGTTTAAACAATTAATATATATATATTTGCATGATGATATATACTTCTATTTATAGTAAAATTTAAATATATAGAATTATTTTTTCAGGGGGGGTATCTATGATAATAGGCTTAATTTTTCTTGTTTTATTTATGGTAGCCATAATCTATTTTTTATCTATGGTTTGTATTCAATTTAATTATATAAATAATATTAACTTACAATTTGGAATGGATGTCACTAAATTATATTCAGATGATTATTATGAAGGATTTTTAGGATATATAAATCACTTGGTGAAATCGTTCGCTATGAGTTTATATAAAATTGGGATATTTTTCAATAAAAAAATAAAGACTAGACATTAGTCTAGACTTTATTTTTATTCATTATTAATTTAAAACAATTTTCATTGTATTTAACACATGGATTATTTGGATTTATTTTTACACAGTGTTTGTGATGATAATAAGCCTGTTTTAGGTCTCCACATTTAAAATAACAATAACATAAATTAAGATGTGGATTAAACCTTAAGCAGCATATGTTTCTACATTGATAGCAATCATCAGGTATAGGTAATCTTAATATTATCTCGTACCAACTTATAGCTATGTCATATTTTTCTTCATCTTGAAAAGAATATGCTATTTTATAAAGTACTTCGCCTTGTGGCGGTCCATATTCAAAAGTTTTATAAAAATATTTTCTACCAACTTCTTTTTCGCCTTTACATAAATAGCATTCTCCAATTTTACAGAGTGCATCAATTATTTCGTCTTTCCAAGTTCCTTTAGATACAAACTCTTCTAAAACGTCTATTGCTTCATTATAGCATCTGTTACAATATAATTCTTTTCCATAATAATATAAATCTCTCTCGCTAAATATTTGTTTTTCTTCAACTTTCTTTTTGTATATTTTTAGGTTTCTCTCACTTACAGGTTTAATTTTATCATGTATTATACAAATATCACTATCATATACATTTCCACTAGCTTCTATATATTCATGAACAAATCCAACCCATTTAAAATTATCTTCTCTTTTTACTATTCTATTTCTTACCATAGTTATTTGTGGATTATTACATTCATCTATATCCATGTAAGTATGCATAGTGACTACATCTATATCTAATGATAAAACTTGTTTTAAATTTAAAAGTTTTTCTTTATTTTTTTCATCTATTATTTCATCAGCATCTAACCATAATATATAATCTTTAGTAGCTTTTTCAAAAGAAAAATTTCTAGCAGCTGAAAAGTCATCATTCCATACATAATCATATATGTTTTTAGTATAGTTTTTGCATATATCTTTGCTATTATCAGTTGAGCCTGTGTCAACTATTATTATCTCATCAGCTACATCGTAAATACTTTTTAAACACCTATCTAAAACTAATTCTTCATCTTTTATTATCATACATAAGCTTAGGGTTATCATGTCTCTACTCCTTATTGTATTTACATTTATGCTTTATTGTATGATATTTCTACATATTTTGTTAAATATGTTATATATTTTTCTATTGATTCCATAAAATTTTCTATTTCATATTTATTTATATATATACCTTTTATATTCTTTAATATCTCAGTAGTAGTTACTACTATTTCTTGACTAAGCTTTTCATAGTCTTTATTTAATCTTTCTTTTATATCCTCTTTTAAGCTTTTTATAAAATTTTCTATATTATCAAGTATTTCTTTGTTTTTTCTCTCAGCTAAAACCTTATCATATATAACTTTCCCAACCGCTCCACTTACAGTTCCAGCTATTAAAAGAGGTGGTATATAAGTCATAATAGCTGCTCCAAGTGTAAGTGATGCTGCATAGTTTCCTAAGGTTGCACTGTAAATTGAAATAACCCCTCCTGATGTAGCACCAAGAATTGCTCCTGTGCCTATTGTTGCAAGTATTGCATTCATATCTGTTTTTTCTCCATCTAACTTAAACGTCGGCGTATCTAATAATTCATTTTTATAAGTTATATCATTTACATATCTTTTTATGTCATCATCCATTTCTTCACTTACTTCTTTTAAGCAAGTGCTCCATTCTTTAAAATATAAATCATCTAGTTCATTCTTTTTTGAATTTATCAAATCAGTTAAATATGATTCATTTATATATATATTTGCAGATTTTATATCACTTTCAATTCTTTTTATCTCATCACTTAAGAAGATTCTATCAATCCAATCATTTATTTCAAACTCCATTTTTGCTTTTATATAATCTTTTTTATTTTGTAATAGTCTTTCATATTTTTTTAATTCACCTAATAATACATCAATGCTTTTATTATAATCGCTGTGTACTATTATATCTTTTTGGATTATTCCTTCTATTGATGTTTTTATACTTTTATATTTTGTTTCATTAGAATTTTCATATATACACTCAATATAATCAGTTAGTTTTCTAAAGTTTTCTCTAAGCTCTGTATAGTTTGATACTATTAAGTCTGTACTTTTAGCTATTGTTTGTTGACTCATTTTATGCTGGTATTCAAGAGATGATGATATCATAAAAAATCTATCTATATAAATTCCATACTCACTTGTTATATAATCTAAAATCTCACTCCTATTTTCTGTTAGTAAATCACACTTATTAACTACTCCAACAATAGGTTTATTATATTCACTTATTAAGTCTAATACTTCTATTGTATCTTCTTGACCTAGATGAGTTGCATCTATAACAAATAAGACTAAATCTGCATACTTAATATAATCTATAGTTTTATTCTCATTACTTTGAGTTATGCTTTTTAGTCCTGGTGTATCTACTATATTTATTTTTTTTAAATAATCTATATCTAAGCTTATTCTTATTAAATCTGCAAATTTGCTCACATCAGTATTTTCACTATAAACAACTTCTATTACTGATGAAGTAGCTTCTAATACATCTACTTTGCTTATTTCTTTTCCTAAAAGTGCATTTAAAAGACTTGATTTTCCTGATTTAACTTCTCCTACTATAGCTATATTTAATGGTTTATATTGACTTGATTCTAATGCTTTAATATTTTCTATTTGTCCATTTAGATTTTCAAATACAATATCCTTAAAAGGTACTACTTCCTTTTGTGATAATCTTTCTCTTATTGGAGAATGAAGTAAAGTTTCTTTAATTTTGTATATATATTGATTTATATTTTCCAAAATATCACCTCAAATTTATTAATATATTTTCTATATTATCTAAATATTTAATATGATCTTTTATTAAAAAGTAATCTAAATATTTATTTTTAAATGTATCATATTTAACTTCATTTACATTATCTTTTATACAATCTAATTTATATTTTAAAGTTGTCATTATTTCATCTTCTAAGTATGTAATATTTTTATGGATATAGTTACTTAGTGCTACTTCGTCATTTACAACTTTTGTTGAGTTTTCTTTTGTGAATTGATCTATAAGATGTGATAGTTTATTGTTTCTTTTTATATTTGTAAAATTATTATAATTTATAACTAAGTATTTACTTTTAGAAAAATAAACTTTTGTGTTGATAGTATTTTTTATAATATTGCTAGAATATGCCTTTTTGATTAGTATATTATAATTTTTTTCTATTGATTTGTTACATTGTTGTTCTAAATCCTCTATTGATTTTCTTAATAACTGAAAATCATTTTTATTATATACTTTTTTTCGCTTAAATTTATTCATATGATTTAATGCATATAAATAAATATCGTCACAACTTTTATTTAATTCAATTTCAATTTCATTATAATCCGATATATCTTTATATAAATCTCTTTTATATGAATATATTTTATATAATAAATTTTCTTTCATTATAGATAAATTTTTATATTTTGAATCTATTTGCTTTTTTTCACATATCTGTTTGAAGTTTTTATCTATAGATTTATATAGACTATTTATATTACTTTTGTTTATTAAATATTTATCTTTATTTATAATACCATCTAAAGCATCGCGAGCTGATATATAAACAATATCATTAAATTTATTATTATATATTTCATTTACTTTTTCTTTAAGTCTTTCTAAATCTTTATCATTTTTTATGATATCTATTTTATTAACTACACCTATTATCTTCTTTTCATGTAAATTATCTATTTTATTTATCTCTTCAATTAATTTATTAGTCTCTTTAGATACTATATTTTGAGCATCTATTAACCATATTACGCCATCTGCTTTTTGATAATATGTATTCATACGTTTTATGGTATTTTTTAGTAATGTTTGATTAAGCCCTGGGGTATCTACTATTGTAAAATCATTAAGTATTTTTTTATTATTTAAATAATATTTTATTTGATCTATATCTGATTTATATAAGTAAAGTTTTTCTTGTTCTATTTTAAACTCTTTTAATTTATCTTTGCTAAGTTTATTCTTATAATTTAATATTTTTTTTGATATTTCTTTTTTTGATGTTTTAAATTTATCCTCTTCTTCTTTTAATATTTTTTTACCTCTGCTTAAACTTTTTACAATTTCTCTTTCATCATTATAGGTTATTTCTACTTTTTCATTATCTGATTTAATAAATAAATCTAGTTTCCATGTATTTGGTATATCACTAGTTTCTATTACTTTTTCTTGCAAAAGGGCATTTATAAGAGTTGATTTTCCATAGTTGCCTAAACCCATTATAAATAGTAAAAATGGATTTTCTAACTCCTTTATACTCTTAGTATTTTCTTTTATTTCTTGTTCCATATATGAAACTAATTCTTTTGATTTGCTTTCTTTACTGCTTATATCTTTTTTTATTAATTGTAATTCTTTATTTAATTTATTCATTAAATTCATCAATTTTTCTAACTCATTATGTCTGCTATCATACATATTATCATCCCTTTTTATTTTAACTACTTCATCTAAAGAATTCTAAATTAAACTTTATTATATTATATGACTTTTCACTATCTTAAAGAACTTATATATAAGTTGATGTTATGGTTATTCTATATATCCTCTTTTTTTGAAGTATTATAATATCCTTAAACTAAAAAGGCTGTATAATCAGCCTTATATTAAGTCATGTGCACATTCTTTTATTGGTGCATTTTTTAAAAGTAATACTGAACTAATCAAAGATATTGTTATAGTTAAAATTTTTATAATCAATCCTATATTTACATTCGTAATAAAAATTAAAATAATACCTAAATTTGTAGCTATATAGCTCATTAGTAAATCTGTATTAAATATAGAAAAAATTACTCCTAATGTTACAACTACTGTAGGTATAACTAAAAATATTATTATTAATGTTTTCTTTTTTAATCTATATAATATACTTCCAAGTAAAAATCCTATAGATGAACATGAAAGTAAAGTTAAAAACTGTCCAAATATATCTATAATAAATCTTGCTACACTTAATTTATCAAAGCTAAAAAATATTGCTACTCCCATACCTGGTAAACTATTTATAAGATCTGTTATAGTACCTATAAAATATACAGAATCCCCTACTACTAAAGCATTTTTACCTGAAACTGCTTCTACTACAAACTTTAAAATCAATGACCATAAAACTGTAAATATTGAAAATACTACACCTATACCTATCATTGAAATTATAGATGCTTTTATATAGCTTTTTCTATCTGCTTTTATATTAATTGCAACGTTAAACTTTTTATATGAAAGATATATACCATATATAAATATTAATAATACTGTTGTAGAATATATTCCACTATTAAATATTAAATGCCCATTTTCAAATACTGAATGTTTAAATCCGGTTAGTATTTCTTTACCATCATTTATTATTACTATTGAAAGTGTTATTACTATTATTAATATTATAGACTTTTTCATTAATCTAAAATACGGCATTAACTTATTCATTTGTATTCCCCCCTTTTAGTAAGATGTACAAACATATCTTGAAGATTCATAATTTCTAAATTTATATTTAAACTTTCTATAATTTTTAAATCATCTTCATTTATATCCCCATAATATTTATACACTTGTTTAGATCCAAAACTTTTATCAGGTTTTGTATCTTTTAAACATTTTAGTTTTTCCAAATCAGATTTATCTCCACTTATGTAAAATGATTTCTGACTTATATTATCTATACTATCATCAACTATTACTTTTCCTTTATGTATTATAACTACATTTTCAATTAGATTTTCTACTTCATTTATAAGATGCGTTGATAATATTATAGTTCTAGGATTTTTTATATAACTATCTAATAATATCTTATAAAACTCCTGCCTATTATCGGCATCAAGACCTATTGTAGGTTCGTCAAATATAGTTATTGAAGCATTTGAGCATATTCCTATAATATTTGATACTATACTTTTCATACCTCTTGATAATTTTCTATAGGACTTCTTAGAATCTAGCTTAAAATAATTACACAATTTTTCTTGTAGCTTTTTATCATAATATTTATAAAAGTATGAGTACATATTAAACAACTCTTTTATTGAAATATCACTTTCGGGAAACTCTCTTTCTCTTACTATGCATAACTTATCTAATACACCATCATTTTCATTTATATTTTGTCCAAATATTTCTACAGTTCCATTTTTACTAATTAATTGCTTTGTAATTATATTTAGCAAGGTAGTTTTACCTACTCCATTTTTCCCAAGTAAACCATATATCTTATTTTCATAAAAATCTATAGATATATCATCAAGTATTACGCTATCATTAAAAGACTTACTAACACTTTTTACTTTTACCGCTACACTCATTTAGTTTCCCCCTTTGTATTGTTTAATCATTTCAAGCAATTCATCTTTATCTATATCTAACTTATTTGCTTCTTCAATTAAGTTCTTTATAACCTTATTTTTAAAGCTTTCTTTTCTTAAAAGTTTTATAGTGTTTTTTGCTCCTCTATTTACAAACATACCTAAACCTCTTTTTTTATATAAGATATTCTTATCTACTAATATATTCATCCCCTTTAATACTGTAGCTGGATTTATATTATATAACCTTGATAGCTCTGTTGTTGAAGGTACCTGCTGATCTTCTTTTATGCTATCGGTTAGTATTTCATCCTCTATCGCTTTTGATATTTGAATGAATATTGGTTCATCTTCATTTAATATAAGTTTCATAAATCGCTCCTTGCATCTATCCATTATAGTTAGTTACTTAAGTAATTAACTACAATTGTATTATATATAAAATGAGAAAAAATGTAAATATATATTTATAAAAAGAGCTATTTCAAAATCATTATTTAATGATTTTGAAATAGCTCTTTTTATAAGTAAACTTCTTAACTTCTCTATACCAATTATGTATATTCATATTTTATAAACTGATGTAGTATACTATGCATATTCCTCTTTACTATAAGTATTTTTATAAAATTTGATTAAATTTTAGATGCGATACAAATTAATATGTGCTACTATTTACTTAAAGAAATCAAATTAGATTTTTTAAACGTAGATAAATAAAAAATCCGCTTCGCTTAAGCGATGTGTCGACGAAACACTTTATGCCGCCAACGACTTCATCCATTACTTTGCCACCGTGTGTACGAATCATTTCAAAATATTTTTTTATTGATATTACTTAAGTCTAGAAGTTATTAACATTTCTTAAAGTATTATAATATCTTTAAACGTAAAAAAAGCGGAAAATATTCCCGCTTTTGTACAAACTAATTAATAAAAGCTTTTAAGTAATTTAAGCCTACTTGGATGTCTTAGCTTTCTAATAGCCTTAGCTTCTATTTGTCTTATTCTCTCTCTTGTTACGCCAAATACTTTACCGATTTCTTCTAAAGTTTTAGGTGTATCATCATCAAATCCAAATCTCATTCTAAGTACTTGCTGCTCTTGATCACTAAGACCTGTTAGTACTTCATCTATTTTTTCCCTTAAGTTATTTTATTTTGTTCAACCTCATGAATGACCACATCCCCAAAGTGTGCATCAGATGGTATAAACTCAACTAAACTACTATCTTCATCTTCTTTAATAGGAGTATCAAGAGATACTATGTTTTTATCCTTTTTTAATATATCCAAAACCTTATCAACTTCAAGTTCACAAACTTCAGCAAGCTCTTCTATATTAGGTTCTCTTTGAAGTACATTTGCAAGCTCTTGTTTTTTTCTTTTTACAAAATTTATTCTTTGATGAAGATGAACAGGTATTCTAATGGTATTTTCACAATCATCTATGTATCTTGTTATACTTTGTTTTATCCACCAAGTAGCATAAGTACTAAATTTAAATCCCTTCTTATAATCATATTTTTCAACTGCTTTTATAAGTCCAATGTTGCCTGCTTGAATTAAGTCAAGCATATCTACACTTTCTTTTCTATATCTTTTAGCGATACTTACAACTAATCTATAATTAGCATTTATAAATTTCTCTTTTGCTTCCTCTGAAGAGTCAATTATAGCTTTAGCTAGTTCTACTTCCTCTTTAGCAGATAACATTGGGTATTCTTCTATCTCTTTTAAATACATTTTCATAGCATTAGATGTATTTGATGAATCAGAATAAATATAACTTTCATGATTTTGTTCTTTTTTAGCCTCCATAATATAACCCCTTTTATATATAGTTTATTAATTGAGATGTTATCTTTTCTCTAGCATCATATAAATTATCATATGATAGCTAATTCAAAAACATTCCATTCAATTAAGTTAAATGTCAATAAGTTTATTTGTGTATTATTCTACTTTAGCTATCAAATTTCCTTTTTTTATTTATAAATTTTATATATTTTCACTTACTTTAATCATATAAATGAATATTTTATATTTTTATGCATAAAAAAAGACTACAATAAAAGTAGTCTTTTTAATCGAACGACGCTATAAATCCCTATATTAATAAATCCTTTGTCTTTTGCCCCAACATTTACGGTTTTTATATAGAATTTTTAACATACTTATAATAACATTATTAAAAAGTATCGTCAAGTTCGTATATATTTATTTATTAGTGCTTACAACCACAGTTGTGATCATCTCCGTGATCGTGTCCTTTGCAACACTCGTGACCATCTTCATGATGTCCGTGACCTCCACAGCATTCATGTTCTTCTTCGTGATGATGTCCACCACATCCACATCCATGATGAGAGTGTTCATGCTCAGCAACTAATTTTTCCATTTCAAATAATTCTTTTTCCATTTGTTCATATGTTGGAAGTGCTGCTTCTGTATCATATTCTTCTCCAGTCCAGTCAGCATACATCATTTGATTTCCATTAGTTAATATTATTCTACCTGCAGTAGTTATATTATCAACATCTTCTAAGAAGTCTATTTGTTTTTGTACAACTTCGCCTTCTAATTCTACATCTTCATCTAAACAACTAACTAACATAACTGGAACTAAGTAGTCTTCTTTATCTTTAACACTTACTATTATATCTATTATACCTTCTGCACCTTCTTCAAACTCTGATAATGGTACATCAGTGTCTATCATATCATGTGGTACTAATAAGTCCTCCATTAAATACTTTATAACTCTTTCTTTTACTAATTGTTTTGACATAGTACTTATCCTTTCTAATCTTATAGATATAAATATCTATATTTTTCCTACTTCCATATTATAATACATTTCTTATTTTTTCAATATTTGAATACAGAATCCTAACTTAATTATACCCTTTTTTTACATATTTAATTACATATTTAAAATTTGATTAAACACATTCTTTTATAATGTATAGTAAAGATCAATTAAGCTATCTACTTTTGTTTTGTAAATACTCTGAAAAATCATATCAATTTTATGCAATATCCAAATAACCGCTACTCTTCAACATATTTCATTCTTATTATGTATATTTTATTTCCCTATTATATTACTCTTTTACATTTTTATGCACTTTGTTACATTACTTTACAGTTACAAACTTGTAATATTTATGTTACTATAAATGAGCAAAGGGGATACCCCCCTTAGATTACAAGTTACAATTTGGTAACAATTAAAATTTCAAACAAAATCAAAACAAAAGAGGTGTTTATATGAACAAGAAATTTAGAAATATATTATCATTAGGAGCAATAACTATGCTAACAGCATCTAGTATGCTACCAGTAAACGCTCTATCAAAAACTTGTTACAATAAAGTTATGACTATTAAATCTGTATATATATATGTAAATGGTGTTAAATTTAAATTACCGTTAACTCCAAATTGCCCGAATGTACCTTCAAAACCTAATAATACTCCAAGTAATCCAAGTACTACTCCTGAGCAAAAACCTGATAGTACTCCAAATAATCCAAATACTACTCCTGAACAAAAGCCTGATGTTACTCCAAGTAATCCAAATACTACTCCTGAACAAAAGCCTGATAGTGCTCCAAGTAATCCAAGTACTGCTCCTGAGCAAAAACCTAGTACAGATTTTTCTTCTTATCAACAACAAGTGCTTGATTTAGTAAATGCAGAAAGAGCTAAAAGAGGAATATCTGCTTTAACACTTGATTCTAGCTTATCAAGTGTAGCAACAAAGAAATCTCAAGATATGGTAAATAAAAACTACTTCGACCATACATCTCCAACTTACGGTTCTCCATTTGATATGATGAAGCAATTTGGAATATCTTATAGAACTGCAGGTGAAAATATTGCAAAAGGTCAAAAAACTCCACAGGAGGTTGTAGCCGCTTGGATGAATTCTGAAGGCCATAGAAAAAATATACTAAATCCTAATTTTACTAACTTAGGTGTTGGTATTGCAAAAGATTCTAATAAAACAACTTATTGGACTCAAATGTTTATAGGTAAATAATCTTAAATTATAAAAAAAGTAGAAATTTAAATATTTATATTTCTACTTTTTTCTTTATCTATACTATAGATTAGCAATATTTTCATTTCTTATATAATTACTATATAATCTATAAAAAATTCGCTTCGCTTGAGCGACGTGTCGACGAAACACTTCATGTCGCCAACGACTTCGTCCGTTGCTTGAGCCACTACGTGGGCGAAGTATTTCAAAATCTTTTTTACGCTCAAAACCAATTTATTGATATTACTTACATTTAGAATTTATCCACATTTTTTAAGTATTATAATATCCTTAAGCGTAAAAAATGTAATCTCTTCATATATTTCTTACATAATTATTACAAACTTGTAATTTGTTTTTTTGAATCAATAATTTATAGTATAATGTAATAGGGATATATTATAGTTTAACTTTTTTATAAGTTGAAAGGAATGAAATTTATGAACAAAAAATTAAATAATTTTAAAAAGAGATTTATAACTTTAAGCCTTACTGCAGTTTTGAGTTTATCAAGTTTAGGGCTTGTATTTGCAGACGGTGCTAGAGTTGTAACTCTAGGTTCAAACTTAACGCAAGCACAAAAAGATACTATGTTAAAATATTTCGGTGTTAACAAAGATGAAGTTGTAATACTTGAGGTTAACAACCAAGAAGAAAGAAAATACTTACAAGGAGTTGCATCTGAAGCTCAACTTGGAAAGAAAACTTATTCTTGTGCTTATGTTGAACCAACAAAATCAGGTAGTGGTATAAATGTCAAAACTGCTAATATAACTTGGGCAACTCCAGCTATGGTTGCAACTACATTATCTACTGCCGGTCTTACTGATGCTGACGTTGTAATTGCTGCCAACTTCCCAGTTTCTGGTACTGGAGCATTAACAGGTATAATGAAAGCATTTGAAGATGCTACTGGTAAGCCTTTAGAGGAAGATAAAAAAGAATTAGCTTCAGAGGAATTAATAACTACTGGAGATTTAGGTGATGATATCGGTCAAGACAAAGCTACAGGAATTGTTAATGATGTAAAGACTGAGATAATAAAAAACAATACTAAAGATACAGTTCAAATAGCTGAAACTATAAATAATGTAGTAAACAACTATAATGTTACTTTAACTGATGAGCAAATGGTAAAACTTGAAGGTTTAATGGAAAAAATATCTAAGCAAGATTATGATTACAGTGAAATGAAAAATGCACTAGAAAGTGTATCTAATGTAGTTAATGAAAACTTATCTGCTATAGGTGAAAATGTAAATACAGGATTATTTGATGGTATAAAGAACTTCTTTACAGGAATAGGGGATTGGTTTAAAGGATTATTTAGTGGAGAAAGTGATGGTTCAAGTATACTTGATAATACTAATGACAGTTTACTTGGAGAAAATGCTCAAATAGATGCTACTGATAAATCAACTATAAACCTTCCATCTAGTGAACAAGTTGAAGGATTCTTCGCTAAAATATGGCATTGGTTTACAGGATTATTTAATAATGATTCTAATAACACTGAGCAAACGGAGATAACTCCAAATGAAGAAAATAATACTACTGAAGAAACAATAAATTCTATAGATGAAAATAGCTCTACTGAGGAAACTCCTCAAGATAGTGCTGATACTCCTGCTTCTAATGAAGGTGATTCATTATTAGATGTGCAAACTCAAGATCAAGGTAGCTTTGAAACTCAAGAACAACAAAGTAATTAATTATTTATATAGTTAATTTAAACAAATAAAAAGACAGATAATTTATTATCTGTTTTTTTGTACTTAATATTCTTACAAAACTATTTATTTTATAACTCTACTTAATAGTATTATTATATTTATAATTAAATATACATATTAAATTAACTTTTTTAAATAATTTAATTCTATACCTAATTTAGATATTATAATTGACATAAATATATATATTAGTTATTATAATTTTGTGCAAAACATATTTTAGGAGGCATTTTTGTGATAGATAAAAGTAAACTTAAACTAGGACTTGATATTAACAAAATACATCATATAATTTCAAGGAAAGTTGATGCTGCTGTAATTAGTTCTATTGATAATAATTTAACTGTTCCTCAAGCCTATGTTATAGATTTTATTTACATGGAAGGCAAAGAAAAAGATATATTCCAAAAAGATTTAGAAAAAGAATTTGATTTGAAACGTTCATCTGTTAGTCTTATGTTGAATAACATGGAAAAAAGCGGCTTAATCCAAAGAGTTCCTGTTGCAGAGGATGCTCGTTTAAAAAAAATAATTTTAACAGAAAAGGCTATTATGCTTAATAAAAACATATCTAATGCAATTAATTCAATTGAAAACAAATTATCTGAGAATATAACCTTAGAAGAAATAAACGTATTTTACAAAGTACTTGATAAAATAAGAAATAATCTAGGATAACCATATTAAAATTTAATGGTTATTCTAGATATATAGTTTTGTGCAAAACTTAATTTTAAAAAGGAGGTTTATATATGACAAAAGTATCTAATTTTACAGAAGGCAAAATATTCTCGCCTTTATTAAAATTTACAATACCAATACTAATGGCATTATTTTTACAAACAATGTATGGAGCTGTAGATTTACTTATAGTTGGACAGTTTGGTAACGCGGCTGATGTATCTGCTGTTTCAACAGGAAGTCAAGTAATGACGGCTATAACATCAATGATAACTGGACTTACTATGGGAATTACCATATTAATAGGTCAAAAACTTGGTGAAGGAAATAAAAAAGATGCTGGAATTGTTGTAGGAAGTGGTATATCCATATTTGCTATTATAGCTATTGTTGTAACTATTGTTGTAGTTATTTTTTCATCATCTATTGCAACTTTAATGCACGTTCCAATAGAAGCGTTTGATAGTACAGCTTCATATTTAAAGATATGTGCTATGGGTGCTATTTTTATAGTTTCTTATAATGTTATTGGTGGAGTATTTAGAGGACTTGGAGATTCAAAAACACCACTTATTACCGTTGGTATAGCATGTGTGGTAAATATAATAGGTGATTTAATATTTGTAGGTGTATTTAAAATGGCTGCAACAGGTGCTGCTTGTGCTACTGTATTAGCCCAAGCAATTAGTGTTATTTTATCTTTAATATTAATAAGAAGACGTGGTCTTCCTTTTGAATTTTCTAGAAAAAGTATAAAATTTCACAAGAATTTAACTTCACAAATAATTAAATATGGTGCACCAATAGCACTACAAGATGTACTTGTGAACTTATCTTTCTTAGTAATTATGATGATAGGTAATTCAATGGGAGTAGTTGCATCAGCAGGTATGGGTGTAGCTCAAAAACTTGTTGGGTTTATAATGCTAATACCATTATCATTCTCTCAAGCTGTATCTGCATTTGTAGCTCAAAACTATGGTGCAAAAAAATATAATAGAGCTAAAAAAGTTCTTCTTTATTCTTTAGCAGCTTCTCTATGTTGTGGAATCGTGATGTTTTATATTACATTCTTCCACGGAAACCTACTTTCTCAAATATTTACTAAGGATGAAGCTGTTATCTTAGCATCTTGGGACTATATGAAATCTTATGGAATTGATTGCTTATTTACCGCAATAATGTTTTGTATGGTTGGATATTTTAATGGTTGTGGAAAAACAACTTTTGTTATGATACAAGGTATAGTAGGTGCATTTTGCGTAAGGATACCTGTATCTTATCTTATGAGTAAACTAGAGCCAGTATCTTTATTTAAAGTTGGTCTAGCAACACCAGCATCTACTTTTGTTCAGATTATATTATGTGTATCTTTCTTTGTATTCTTATCTAAGAAATCAGCTAAGGAAGATGAATCTATAGATAATTATGAAGAAATACAAGCTTTATAAAGTTTATAATTTAATAATATAGTTGTTTTATAAAAATAACTGTACCTTTTTGAGTTACAATATATTAAGGTACAGTTATTTATTTTAATTATATATGTTTTAATTAAAATACTTCATTAAATAAAGTTATCATTTTGTATTGTTTAAAAGTACCATAAATAATAAAAGTATTTTATAATGTAGAATTATTATTAAAGAGTATGCAATACATCTATTTATTTTTAAATCTTATACAAATTAATATATTGTATTACTTATCTTAATAATGAAATTTAATTTATTATACAGCTTTTTATTGACAAAATAATTCTCTAATATTTTCAATAATTATAATTTAAGTAATACATCAAATTAAACTATGTGTATATTATTTATATGCTATCTAATAATTCTTGATATATTTCTTCATCTATCATTATAGTTAAATAGTCACCACATATTATTTCAGTATCTCCATTAGGTATTAACTCACTATCTCCTCTTAATATGGACACAACTAAGCAATTTTTAGGCCATTTAATATCCTTTATATATTTTCCAACTAATATGCTATCCATACTAACTGCTATCTCTAATAATAATTTTTTTCCTTCTGTTAAATTATCCTTTATAGAGTATTTTTCTAGTATTCGTTCAAGTAAGCTTTCATAAATCGGACTTGATTTTAATATATCTGAAGTTAAATGAGATATGATAACAACAATTCCTAGGGCTAATAAATGATTTAATGAACCTGTCATTTCAGATATTAATATTATAGCGGTTATTGGAGCTTTTACTATAGATGCAAAATGTCCTGCCATGGCTAAGATTATAAAATTTATAAGATATGTATTGTCTATTCCAAAATAAGTTGTAAATAAAAGTCCGACTAAATTCCCTACTAATGCACCTAAAACTAAAAGCGGAAAAAATATTCCACCTGGAACCCCAGATCCAAAGCAAATAAATGTAAAAAGAAACTTTACTATTATAAAAGTACATAATACAGTTACTGTAAAGTTTTGCTCTTTAAGGGCTATAATAAGATCATGTCCTCCTCCTAATAGTATGGGAGAAATAAAAGCAACTATTCCTGTAACTACAAATGGTATTATACATTTCATTTCAGTACT
The DNA here is from genome assembly GCF_900015215.1 of Romboutsia ilealis. Taxonomy (NCBI): domain Bacteria; kingdom Bacillati; phylum Bacillota; class Clostridia; order Peptostreptococcales; family Peptostreptococcaceae; genus Romboutsia; species Romboutsia ilealis. The sequence goes on from NZ_LN555523.1 coordinate 1,481,743, forward strand.
TAATTTTGAGTTTTTAAATAAACTTTGAGTTTTTAAGATTCCTTTATTGAAAATTACTCCGCTTATACCTATTATTATTCCTAAAATTATAAGTGTCCAATAATTTTTAAGTGGCAGCGATTCAACTTTCCTAAAATACAAAGATGGTGTTAATCCCAAAAATTGTTCTGATACAAAATCAGCACTTACAGATGCTATCATTGCTGAAGTTAAAACTAAAGGTGAAAAATTTTTGTGTATTTCTTCTAAAGCAAACATAACCCCTGATAATGGTGCATTAAATGCAGCTGATAATCCTGCACTTGCTCCACTAGTTATTAAATATTTTTCTTCATTATCTAAGTTTTTTAATTTTTTTGATACACCTTCTCCTATACAAGCTCCCATTTGAACTGAAGGTCCTTCTCTTCCCACAGATAGCCCTGCACATAAACAAATAAGGCTTCCTACAAACTTATAAAATAATACACTAAACCAATTTATTTTTAATTTTCTAATTAATATACCTTCTACCTGAGGTATACCACTTCCACTTATCATAGGTTGCTTTTTTAAACATTTTCCAACTATATATCCTAATAATATAAGTATAAAAAATATTAATGGTATAATTATAAGATTATATCTACCTTTTTTATAAATATTTAAAAATATAGGTGACAATTTACTTATAATTATTCTGTGTGCTACAATAGTTAATCCAACTAATATACCTACTATTAAAGAGTTTACTATTAAACGGTATTTCAGATTTTGACTCCTTTTTAGCATTTTAAATACTTTATGTTTTTCCATCAATATCACCTCCTAAAATTTTTTACATTAGTTTATGATTTTACAATTTCATTTATTTTATAGTTTATGATTTATAATTTTAAATTTAACTTATAAAATACTCATTTTTTATATCAACAAGTATTTTATAATGTATAATAAAATAATAAAGTTTACTTTTAAAAATCAAATAAGGGGTGTATGAAGATGTATAAATGTTGTATTTTTGATTTAGATGGTACTTTAATAAATTCAATAAAAGCTATTGCTTATAGTTGTAATTTAACTCTAAGGAAATATAACTTAGGTCCTATTGATGAAGATACTTATAAAATACTTATCGGTGATGGGTATAAAAAATTAATTGAAAGAGCTTTAATTCATTGTGGTGATACTAATTTAGAAAATTATGAAGATGCTCTAATTACTTATATGGAGTATTTTAAAATCCATTGTATGCATGAAGTTAAAGCTTATGACGGTATCTATGATATGTTAGATTTTTTAAAGAATAATAATATTAAAATAGCAGTATTATCTAATAAACCTCATGCTCAAACAGTTGAAAATGTAGATAAGATTTTTGGATGTGGATATTTTGATCGTATAGCTGGTGAAAAGTCTAATATTAAGAGAAAGCCAAATCCTGAAGGTGCTATTATTACAGCTAATGATTTAGATGTAAATCCTTGTGAATGTCTATACATTGGCGATACTAATACAGATATGAAAACTGGTATTAGCGCTGGTATGGATTCTGTTGGTGTTACTTGGGGATATAGAGATCGTAAAGAGCTTGAGGATTTTAATCCTAAGTATGTAATTGACCATCCAAGTGAAATTGTTGATATAATTAAAAGTACTGTACTAGTTTCTAATTAAAAAATCTCTATTTAAAAGCCTCGATAAATTATTGAGGCTTTTAAATAGTACTCAAACTTATAAAAGTTTGTAAATTTAATCAATATCTATTTGATTAGTTCACTCATTGTGCTAGTTAAACATGATTATTGAAAATACTAAAGTCTAGTAAACTATACTTTTATAATTCAAAAACTTTATATAGCAATTTCAATATGTTTAGTAAAATAACTAGCACAACAGATTAGTTCTTAAACAAGTATTGATTTGATATATATTACGTATGTTTATTATTAAGTTCTATTACTATAATAAAAAATATATAAGTTATTGGTATTTTTATATATTCTAATATTTGTCTATAAATTTCTAATAGTTTTATACAATATAAATTTTTTCTACTCTTTATTTTATTTATTGTAAAATTCCAAAACTTTTTCAATATAAGGATTAAATATTTCATCTTTTTCTATGTATATTTCATGTTTTGCATCTTCAAATTTTATAAATTCGCAATTTTTAGCTACGGATAAAAATTTATTATGACCTTCAGGCTTTACAAATGTATCTTTTCCTGCTTGGAATAAAAGCACATCTGCCTTTATATTTTTTATATTTTCTGATTTTAAAAGTTCTTTAATACCTTTAAATGCTTGATTTAACCAGTTAAAAGAACCACCTGAAGTTTGTAACTCTTTGTGTTGTAATTGTTTATTAAAATATGAATCATATCTTTTTTGTGAGCTAGTTGCAGCGTTTCTAAAATCTGGCTTACAATTAAATGGCCCATGTCCAAATAAGTATTTATCACCCATACCTATTGTACAAAATACTTTTGCTACTATCTTTGAAACTATTTTAGGATACTTACCAGTATCTATTTCCATCATAGGACAGTTTAAAATTGCTTTTTCAAAATAATTATTATATTTTTCTAAAAATAAAGCTCCGATAGCACCTCCCATAGAATGTGAAAATAAATATAATTTTCTATCATTCAAATTAGGAACAACTATACTATCTAAAAATGTCTTTAAATCCTTAACATAATAGTTAAAATCTTCAACATTCACTTGACTATTATCTATTCCAAGTCTTCCTGATTTACCATGTCCTCTGTGGTCTATTATATATACAGAATAATCATTTTTATTAAATATTTTTATAAGTTCTCTATATTTTTCACTACTTTCACAAAATCCATGAGATATAACAATTACATCTTCACTATCTTCTACTTCATAGCTTTTGTAATAAATTTTTATGTCTTTTTCGCCCATAAAAAAACCATCTTCATATATTACATTGCCTTTTATACTCTTAGCTTTACTCATACTAATCTCCTATAATATAATTAATATTACTATAATTATAACTAAATTTGCTAGTATACACAATATAACTGTTTATATAGATACAAATTTACTTCATTAACTTACAAAAATGGATTAAAAAGTTTATAAAAGTTTCACTAAACCTAAGTTAAATATCATCAAAACACTTTAAATCATGTGTTATCACCATTTTTTATGTATCCAATTACTTTATACAATACTCAAACTCTTTTATACACTTAAAAATAATTTATTGATATTACTTATATTAAGAAGTTATTTACATTTTTTAAGTATTATAATATCCTTAAACATAAAAGGATACCATTTTATAGTATCCTTTTATGTAACATTAATTTTCTTTTGTATCTACATCTGACATTTCAAGTTTTACAATTTGTTGTATATCTTTTATTTGTAAGTTTTTAAAGTTTTCTTCTACCATATATATAGGTAATATAATTTCAAATTTACTACCTTTATTTACTTCACTATATACATTAATTTTTCCACCGTGAAGGTCTACTATTTCTTCAACTATACAAAGACCTATACCACTTCCTTCTTCATGTTTCTTTAATGTATCCGAAACTTGATAAAATCTATTAAAAATTTCATTTATTTTATCTTTTGGTATTCCCATTCCATTATCTTCTACGCTTATAAAAACTTTATCATTTTCCCTTTTTATATATACATAAATTGATCCACCTTTGTGTGTAAATTTTATTGCATTAGATAAAAGATTAAGTATAACCCTTTCTATTTTATCCTTATCTATTGCGGTTATTATTTCTTCTTCTTCTGTATCAAATACTAAGTCGATATTTTTATATGTTGCATAATCAACACTAGCTAAAACTATATCCTCTACAACTTCTACTATATTTATATTTTCTAAATTTATTTCATAGACTCCCTGTTCAAACTTAGTTATATCTATAAGATTATTAACTAACTTTAATAATCTGTTTGAATTTTTATTTATTTGTTCTAATTTACCTAATAGATATTTATTATCATAGTTATTAGTATTTATTTTAAGTTCTGCTACCTTGCTTGTACTTAATATAACATTTAATGGAGTTCTAAGTTCATGACTCATATTTACTATAAAGTCAGTTTTTAATTGTTCCCTTTCTTTTGCTCTTTCATAAAGTTTTTTATTTTTATTTGATTTTTTTATTTCTATTATAAATTTATATACTACATAAACTACTATTAAAATCAATAAACTAAATACTATACATACTGTTATCTTAAGTGGCTTAGGTAATAAAAGTGCATATTTTGGTTTATTTAATAATTTACTATCTTTTGGCATTTTTAAAATATCTATATTATAGTCATATATTTGTTTATAATCAAATATATACATTCCACTAGACTTTGGTAATATTCCCTCTTCTATTTTATTTCCCTCTAATATATTACATATTTCTTTAGCAACATAACTACCTTGATGTTCTCCTATATCTACAAATCCTCCTATTACACCATTAAAAACATATGCATAGTTATTTGTATATATAGGATTGTCAGTTATTGTTTTTATATCATTAACAATGTCTTTTAATTTTACATGTGATTTATTACTTTTATACATAAACGTCCCTGTAAGAACAATAGCTTGATTTTTATCATTAATTTTTTTTAACTTATTTTGTATATCTTCAATATAATTAGATTGTATAAAATTAATTTTTACAGGTCTAAAAAATAAAGATTTAGATGATTCTACTCTTTTCTTTATTACATTTGAATAAATAAATTCATCAATTATAATATTTATGGTATCAATATTAGGTTGAAGATATAATATCAAATTAAATAATTGATCTGTATTAGCTTGTAATATCCCGGTTATGTATTTTTTATATTCTCCTGTAAGTTCAACAGGATTATTTACTCCTGTAAATAATATTTGCTTATGATATAACACACTTTGTGAATTTAGTACTTTTGATTTTACAAATTCAAATGCTCCATCATCTATAGCAAATACTATATCTATATCTTTATATTGATACTTTTTATTCAATAAGTCATTAAAAGAATCTAAATAAGCTTTATCATTTCGTTTTCTTATATCTAGATATTCTAAATCTATATTTAGACTTAAGTCTTTTGGCTTTATTTCTTTCAGCTTTTCTTCAAATCCAGTAATTATATGATTTTCCCATTCATTTTTAGAATCATACGAGTTTATAATTAATATATCCAATGTTTTATCATTATTTCCTAAAATATTATATGCATATATTGAAGTTGTACTATTTAGAATAATTATCATGAGTATAATTATAATAGTTACATAGTTTAATAATCCTTTCTTCATTTTTGTCTCCCTTATATTGCTTTTTTAGATTATTTCATTATTTCTATTATAGTCAATAATTCAATTATAAACTTATGTTAAATTATGGTAAAGTACTGATTTCTAAAAATAATTGCAATAAATAAAACCGTTGGATATATCCCAACGGTTTAACTCTTTTCACCAACAATCCTCCTAACTCTAACCACACTAATACCAAACCTTCTCGCCATCTTCTTATAATCACCGCAAAAACTTTCCCTAATAACCCTATCCCTAACAGGCTTAGTTATACACCTTTCACTAGGAAGATAAATACTAGTCCCACCAGCACACTTAATAAGACTTCTAAAAGCATCAATACCAATAGCCAAAACCACACTCTTTAAATTCTCAGGCACGTCATCAATAGTCAACTTATTAATCATAAAACCACCTCCATACCTTAATATTTCAATATCTTTACTACCTTTACCTTTGTCAAAAATTTGTAAACTTCTTTACTATATTTTAATAACCCTTATCAAATATACTTAACTTAAGATTTAGCTAATAAATCTAAAAAATTTAAAAGGAGGTGGGGTAAATGGCAATTACAGAAGCTAAAAACCCTTCAAGTTTAAGAATAAAATTAGATTTAGGAATGGTTGATGGTAAAACCAAAACTAAAAGTAAAACTTTCTCAAACCTAAAACATGATGCAGCAGCTCAAGATATATATGACGTTGCCGAAAGCTTAATGGCTCTACAAGAGTATACTGTTTTAGAAACAGCAAAAATAGATAACACTACACTTTTATAAAATTTTAGGAGGAATATATTATGGATACTAATGTTAGCAAAAGATTAATTATGACTTTCAAAACTACTGATGACAAATCAGTTTCTTTATCAATAGATGACCCAAGAGAGGATATAACTGAAGAAGAAATAAAAACTGCTATGGATTTAGTAGTTTCTAAAAACATATTTGCCCCAGGTGGTTCTGATATTTTTAAATCTGTTAGTGCAAAGGTGGTTGTTACAGACACTACTGGCTACGATTTAGTTATATAAAAGATTTAAAGGTCAAGTTTATGCTTGGCCTTTTGTTATATAAGGAGGAAATTTATGAATTCAGATATACAAAATATTATAGCTTCTGTTGGTTTTCCAATTGCTCTTAGTATGTATTTACTAATTCGTATTGAGGGAAAGCTTCAGACTTTAACTGATAGTATTAATGAATTATCTAAAAATATTATAAGTATGAGGTGATAGTTGATGAAATTTTACTTAGACTTTGGCCATGGTGGTAAGGATAGTGGTGCGGTTTCATTTAATGGTACTTTTGAAAGTAATGTTGTTTTAAAGATTGGTTTAATTTTAAAATCTATGCTGGAAAGTTATGGGCATACGGTTATAACTACAAGAATTGATGATACTTATTATTCTTTAAGTTATAGAACAAATAAAGCTAATAGGTATAATTGTGATTATTTTATTAGTTTACATATGAATTCTTTTTCTAATAGAAATGCTCGTGGTTGTGAGGTTTGGGTTTATGATAAGTCTAGTAGGCTTTATAATACTTCTCAAAGTGTTTGTGATAGTTTGTCTAAGGCTTTGAATACTCCTAATAGAGGTGTTAAGGTTTCTAAGAGCTTTACTGTTTTGAAAAAAAGCAAGATGCCGGCTATGCTAGTTGAGATTGATTTTATTTCTAATTCTATTGTTGAGGATGTTTGTTCTAGTTATGATTATTGTTATGTTGTTGCTAAAAATATTTGTAATGCCTTGTTAAAGCTATAAATATACACTGTCGGTTTTCCCGACGCCTACTTTAAAAGCTAGTTTTATTAACTTACTTTTATTTTATATTTAAGATAAATAAATTATAAATTTAACTTTTTAGTTTATTTTTTTAGTTTATGTAGTATAATATAGATATAGATTAAATCAAAAAAGAAACTACAATCTAGTGGGATAGAGTAGTGGTTTCTAGTATAGACTATTTTTTAGAGAATTTGAACTTCACTTTAAATTCAAATTCTAAACCACTTTTTCTATTGGCACTAGAAGAGTGGTTTTTTATTTTATCATATATGTAATTAGTAATCAAACCAATACATACAGAGCTTATAGCTCCAATAATAAAATCAATTATCAGCTCCATATAGAATACACCTCCTTCCTACTTACTGTAGGAACTAGGACTATATGAAACCACCACTCATAGATTGTAGCTTCTTCTGTTGTATTATATCATATAAAAGTTATTAAATGTAAAGTTTTGCATAAGTTTAGTATATATTCACTAAAATTTTACTATATGATTAACATGTCAGTATATTTTTAATTTGAATAAACTGTATAAATATACCCCGTCGGTTTTCACGACACCCAAAAAAGCTAGTCAAACTGACTAGCTTTTCCCATACATCCTATAATTTAACCTCCTCCCATTAAAACCTACCACATACCCACAACTCATCTCATAAAGCCTGCTACCAATCGCCTCATCAATACTAACAATCTCATCAATACTCTTCTCACAACTAACAATAACAGGCAACCCATTTAAATACCTATAATTAATAATCTCAAATATAATATTAACATCACTCCCACTAATACTACCCTTAAACAAATCATCAATCAAAAGCACCTTAGCTCTCTTAAACTTATTCATAACCTTTCTGTAATACTCCTCATCCATCATATTTTGCTTAAGACTTATAATATTATCTCTGTAAGGCATATACAATACTCCAACTCCCTTTTCCATAAGAGAGTTGGCTATTGCCATAGACAAATGTGTTTTACCACTTCCAACTTGTCCAACAAATATTATAGACTTATTTTTACAAGACTTATCAAAGTTTTTTACATATTCCTTGGCTTTACTAAATGCTTCACATACTTCCATATTGTATGAGTAATCAAAATTATCGAAATTCTTTTTTCTAAATTCTTCGCTTATACCACTATTTAATAATATTTCCTCAGCTTCACGAACACCCTTACAAGTACATGGTATCGCTTCATTATCTTTTAATATAAATCTTAAATCTCTACACTTTAAACATTTATATTCTACTATTTCATCTTCCTCTGATTTTAATATATTCTTACTATCTAGCCCTGTATTTTTAGTTACTTTCAAGTAGCTCTCTGACCCTTCTAAGTTGTTCTTCGGTAGGCTTTTGATAAGTTGACTCATCCTCATTTTCATATTCTCTGGCATATTTAGATTTTCTATCATTTAATTGTCCCCCTTGGTTTAATTCATATGCTTTTAAATCATCATAAGTTTTTATATTGTTATTTAGCCATTGTCTTATAATTCCACCAATGTAGCCTTTGTTGCATTTTCCCTTGTCTGTTGCTATTTCTATGGCTTTTTTAAAAAGCTTTAAATCTATCTCTTCACTTATATTAATTATCCACTCATAAGCTACTCCATTTATAAGTCCAATGTTTTGTTCATATAATTTTGCATACTTACTTACATTGGATGATTTTAAATCTTTTTCTTTATCTATATCTTCTTCTTTATATTCTTCTTTATCTTTTTCTTCTTCTTGTCCTAAATTTTTAAACCTATCGGTATACGACTCGTTATACGTATCGTTATTTGTTTTATTAATTTCGCATAAATCCTCTATATCATTACTATTTTCCTTATTTAGATAACTTTTAAATATATCTTTTATATCTTCTTTTTTAATACCTTTGCTGACATATTCTATAAGAGATATATCTGAAACTTCCTCTAATTCTTTTTTAACACAATCAAGCATTGGCTTACCACTTCTATCTAAATTGTATTTTCCCCAATTTTTTAGCGCAATCTCACGAGTATAGGTATTGTACTTTATAAGTTTGTGGTGATTTTCAAATCTATCCATCAAAGAGTTTATACTTTCTATTGAATATCCAAGTTCAAAACTCATTTGCTTTTTAGTTATTTGATATATTCCAATTTGAGTTGTTGCTGGATTAGTTAATAAATATATAAAGAAAAATTTATCTTCTGGTGTTAATTCTTCTATAACCTTTGCATCTTGCCAAAAGGCGGTGTGTAGTTTTCTAAATATAGCCATAATGTCCCCCTTAATTTAACTTAAATAATATAAATTTAAACATTTTAATTCACTTTAAATACCCTAGTTTCTGTCGTTTTCATATAGTCTTTAACTATATCTGGAAAATCTTCTTTTAATCTCTTAGAATCTATTGTATTTCTACTTTGCCACTTCCAAGTTATTTTTCTATCCCCAATAAAAGCCACTTCATGATCTTTCATTTCCTGTTGTATTTCTTGTTCTATTTTACTTTTTTCTAATTTTATTTCCTTTAACATATCATTTAAAGTATCTAGCTTTGAAAGTTTCTTACTTTCTATAAATAAATTTAATGGCTTTTTTTCTATATTTTTATATCTATTTTTAAGAAATTTAGAATAATCCTCGCTTCCATCAGGAAGTGGTATATCCTCTCCTAATATGTATTTATTCCAAAACTCTTCTTCCTTTTCCATAATATAATCAATAAGCTCTTGATCTCTGTCTAATTTATATATTTTAATTTCTTCATTACCAATTAATGCACATACATAACAATGACTTGCTCCTGTTACAGCCATATAGTGATAACACTGTATTTGGTAATGTATTGGAACTTCTTCACTCCATTCTTTTTTACAATAACTATTAGTTACCACACATTCTAAAAATGCATTTTCTGAAACAACTACCTTATCTAAATTTGCTATGGCATAAGGATACTTGTGATTCCTAAGCATTCCATTTAAGTTTCTTACCTTTTTACCTGTTTGGTTACAAAATTCTTTAGCTACAAAGTCTTCTAATTTTTTACCTAAAATCATTTTCATATTAGTTTTGATTTCTATATTTTCATCTATTTTTTCCATATATACATTTACACTACTTCTATATGGATTTAAATTTAATATGCTACTTGCATCACTACCCCCAATTCCATTTTTTCTTAGTTTTAACCAAGTTTCCTTTGGCATATTTAAAGTGTTATATTCTATATTTGCATCTAAATATTTTCTCATATAATCCCCCTATTTAATCTAATATCTTAAATATTTCATATTCATTATTAATCTATTAAAAATAATAAACAAAGTTTTTAACTAATCTAACTCGTTGTGCTAGTTAAATGTGATTATTGAAAACACTAGCGCCTAGTAAACTATATTTTTATAGTTCAAAAACTTTATATAGTAATTTCAATATGTTTAGTAAAATTACCCTAGTAAAGATTAAATGTATAAGCTAAACCCACATTTGAGCAACGGATTTATCGTTGGCGCTATGAGATATCTATATCTTTATATTNAATTTTATAGATTGGCGCTATGAGCAAAGCGAATTTTAAGCAACGGATTTATCGTTGGCGCTATGAGCAAAGCGAATTTTAAGCAACGGATTTATCGTTGGCGCTATGAGCAAAGCGAATTTTAAGCAACGGATTTATCGTTGGCGCTATGAGCAAAGCGAATTTTAAGCAACGGATATATCCAAAATACTTAGCCAACACCTTGCTCAAAGTAAAAACAAGAATATATCGTTGGCGCTAATTTTTAAGCTTTGAGAAAAGCTTATACATTATCATCGAGCATACTTAAAATTAATGTAAATATCCACTTTCAAGTATTTTATCTATAAAATATTTTTGCCCTTTCCCTGTTATAAGTGGCTTTGTAGAAAGAATTTCTCCATTTTCAGTTTTAACTACTTTTTCATGTAACTTAAATAATCCACTTTCAATATAAATTTGCTTAGGAGTATTTTTATCATCACCCTTACTTATAAAATATCCATTCTCCCTAAACCATTTATACAATCTATTTCTTCCCATATTAGTTTTATTGCTTATTATTTTTGCATATTGACCTATTGTTATAGCTCCCTCTGTATCTTCTATTATTTTACCTAAATTCATATATTCTTCATTTTCAATTATTACTTTATTTAATGCATTTACTTTTAATCTTTCATTTTTTAATCTTTGAGCTAAAGATATTATTAAATCTGGATTTTCTAACATTTCATCTATAAGATTTTTTTCTATATATGCACCATGCTTTCTAATTGAAGGAATAACTTCATCACATACCCATCTTTCAAATTTACACGCACTTTTTAATTTTGACTTCATTATTAATCTGTATAAGTTTCCTTCATCAATAAACTTCTTTTTATACATTTGAGTTTTTAAACTTGCTCCATTTCTAGTTTTAGAAGTAACCCCTACTTCATGAATTATTATACCTTCTTCTTTACAATGTCTAATTATTGCATCCCTAGGATTTGAGTATCCTAATACATTAGCTATACTATTTGCATCAAAGTATTCTTTGTTATTTTTAACTATTACTAAAATATCCCCAAATAAATCATTTCTAAATAACTTTAAACTTTCCATTTTTACCTCCTATATGTGGTTACTTTTTATATTTTTATTATCTTTGGTAACTTGAATTTAAATAAAAAATCACCTTTGCTTAAGCGACATATAATCGAATCATTTTTAGCATATCCTTTGCTTGAACCAATGTGTCGACAAATCATTTCAAACGAAGTGAATTTTATTCTTTAAATAAGTAATTTATATCACTTTGTAGTATGTTAGCAACTTCTATTGCTTCATATACTTTAAAGTAATCTAAATTCTTTTCTTTTTTTATATACGTTGATGTTGACATATGAAGTAAATGTGCTAATTCTTTTTGAGTTAGTCTTCTACTTTTTCTTGTAAATTTTAAATTATTCATACTCTTCCCCCTTTTTATTAAACTTTTGGTTACTTATCTTGATTTAAGTATATAACAAATTTTGGTTACAAATCAAGAGTTTTTTATGTTTTTTGGTTACTTTTTTTAAATTTTGGTAATTTAATGGATAAAATATAACCATTTTAATACATTTTATATACTATTTATCACATTTTTAAGCTATAATTAAATTACGATTACTACAACAAAGGTTAGATTTAGTAGTCGAACTTATAAAAGTTTGTAACTTTAATCAATATCTATTTTATGAGTTCTAAGATGAGTATTGATTTGAGGTATATTACATACGTTTATTATTAAGTTCAATTACTATAATATAGGGTTAATTTAAAATATAATAAAGGTGGTGAATATATGAAAACTTTAGGTGAGAGATTAAAAGATTTAAGAAAAGAAAAGGGATACACCCTTGAACAAGTTGCCCAAAAATTAAATACAACCAAAGTAACTATATCTAGATATGAAAATAATTTAAGAGAACCAAAAAGAGAGACTATAAGTCAATTTGCTAAATTATTTAATGTATCTACTGATTATTTACATGGTCATACAAACGATAAATTTACTTTAACTAAACAAGATAAAATTGATATAAAAAATTCATTAGAAAAGATTAAATGTGATTTATCTACTGATGAAACTATTTTATTTGATGGTGAACCAATGTGTAAAGAAGCAATTGAAAGCTTACTTACAGCTATGGAGGTTGGCTTATCATTAGTTAAACAAAAACAAAAAAGGGACAATAATATATAGTTTAGCGAACTTAGGGGGATATATTTTTTATGTTTATAAGGAATAAAGTTAAGGAAGTAATATCAAAATTTGGTACTAACAATCCTTTTGAAATAATTGATATTTTAGATATTACTTTAGTTATTTATCCGCTACATAATAGTATTAACGGATTTTTTCAAGTAAAAGATAATTATCCAATAATCTATATAAATAGTAATTTATGCTATGAAGAAAAAATAATGACTGCTGCTCACGAACTTGCTCATTATTTTCTTCATAAGGGTATTAATGCTTTTGCTTGTCGTGGGTTGAGTGGTTCTTATATTAAAAATAAATATGAGCGTCAAGCTTATATTTTTGCGGCTGAACTTTTGATTGATGATAATATTTATAAAGTATATCCTGGTGAAAGTGATGCACAAATTGCATCTCGTATTGGAGTTCATCCTTGGTTATTTGATCTTAAATTTAGAGAAAAGCTTCGTTAATGATAAACTTTTAATTTTTATAATTCAAGGTAGTAAAATACCCTGTCGCGTTTTTTGACAGGGTATTTTTAATAAATATTAAATCTGTCATTATTAAAGTTTTTATAATATATATGCTTTAATAATAATACTTCATTAAGTAAAATTATTTTATTGTTTAAAAGTAGCATAAATAATAAAATAATTTTATAATCTAGAAAAATTTATTCATATTTTAAATCTTATTTAAGGCAATAAATAAAATTCATATCCAGATTTTCTTGCTTCATCTATAACTTCACCAAGTATATCTGCATTAGTTTTAGATATAGCATGTAAAAGTAATATAGAACCATCATGAAGGTGTCCTAATATGTGTTTTTTAGCTTCTTGTGGTGAAGGCTGATTACTAGGTTCATAATCTCCATAAGCAAAACTCCAAAACACAGTCTTATAACCTAAATCTTTAGTCATGGCTAAACTTTTTTCAGAATACTGCCCCATAGGAGGTCTAAAAAACTTAGGAATATCCTTTCCCGTTAGTTCTTTAAATTTATTTTCAACATCAGTAAGTTCTTTATTAAAAACATCAGTAGAATAAGTAACACTTGGCATTGAATAATGATGATTAGTATGATTAGCTACAATATGCCCTTCATCTACCATTCGCTTTACAGTATCAGGAGAATAAACAATATAATGAGAAGTAACAAAGAAAATAGCCTTTACATTCTTTTCTTTTAACACATCTAAAATTTGTTCAGTATATCCATTTTCATACCCCTCATCAAAAGTTAAATACAACGATTTAATATTTGGTGTTTTAGGACCATTATAAATGGCATCATAATCACTTAATTTAAAATTTAACTTATCATTAATCTCAGGTGTTCTAAATTCATTATTGGGTATAAAGAACCAGTTTATACAAGTATTATCTAAACTAGTCGCTTTATTTTCTAGTTTTTTATTATTTATACCATTATAAATATTTGTACTGACTTTAGAACAACCATGTAAGGAAATACATAAAGATAATATAAGTAAAATAGATATAGATTTTTTCAAAAGCAACACCTTCTTTATAAAAAAATTAAATACTTATATTAATTATGTTTCCATACAATAATTTCATTATAAGTGGAAAATTTATTAACTAATAACTAAAATTAACTCGTTGTGCTAGTTAAATTTTTCAATAATAAAACTTCGCTTCTCTTGAGCGACGCGTGGGCGAAATACTTCATTTTTGAAACACTATTTTTGTATTTATATATATTTTGACTAAATCTGATATAGTTTTTTATTATAATATCTATATTTAACTAAATAACTCATAATATATAGACTCTTCTTTAACACCTAAATCAATTAGATTACTTTTAAGAGCTTTCATAAATGCAGGTGGTCCACAGAAATAAAAATCTCCATCTAAAGGTAAATTATTTCTTATCCATTCCTTATTTATACGACCAGTAAAATCATAATCTATGCCTTCTTTATCATCTTTTAAAGGATTTGAATAAAAAACTGTATTACTTAAATTTTTATACTTACATATCATTAATACATCATTTTTAAAAGGATGTATTAATGAATTTTGAACAGCTTGAACAAAGTATATATTATCTCTTTTCTTAGATTCTTCATAAAGCATTGAAAGTAGTGGAGTAATTCCTATTCCTGCTGATATTAAAACTAATGGTCTATTTTTAGAACTTTCTTTAATAGTGAAAACTCCAGCAGGCTCCATTGCCTCTATTATATCACCTATTTCTAAATTATCATGTAGATAAGAACTTATTAATCCGTTTTCTATTTTCTTTACACTTATTCTATACATGTTTTCATTTGGAACCATTGATAAACTATAAGTTCTCATAACCCCTTTATATTTAGGCTCCTCTGTTTGTATTTGAAAAGGTAAAAATTGACCTGGCTTATGCTTTGTTAAGGCTTTGTTGTCCTTATCTTTAAAATAAAAAGAAATTATATCATCACATTCTTTTATTTTATCTACTAAAACTAATTCTCTAAAATTAATCCCATTTCTCTTTACTATACTCATACTCTTCTCCTTTATAAATCTATTTATATATATATATTCTAAAGCTATATTTTAATTATGTATTTTACTTAGTTTTACCAATAAAAATTAAATCAGATGCTTTTATAACTAAATCAACAAATATACCAATAATAAAAGTGAATACATTTTTAAGCATTATAATATCTTTAAACGCAAAAAAAGTAGGAGTAATACTCCTACTCAATTTAATATTTCAAATATATAAATTATATCATCAGCAAATTATAAATCTAACGATATAATCTCTGCTTCTATTTCATCATTTAGTTCTACTTCATCATTTGTTTCTACATTATGTGATTTAACTTCTTTAACTAATAGTATTGCAGTTACTGTAAATGATATAACGTCTGCTATTGGTTGAGCAAACCAAACACCATTTAATCCTAATAGTTTTGGTAATACTAACATCATAGGAACTAATAATATTACCTGTCTAAGTAAGCTTAAAACCATAGCATGTTTAGCTTTACCAATTGCTTGGAAATAATTTGAACCTATCATTGATACCCCTATTAACGGCATCATACTTAAATATTTTCTAATTCCATCTACTGATATACTTACAAGCTCTGCATCACTATTAAACATACTTACTATTGGCCCTGGCATTAATTGAACTATTAACCATCCAATAGATAATCCTATTGTTGCAGCTGCTACACATAATTTAAGAGTCTTATGAGCTCTATCATACTTTTTAGCACCATAGTTAAATCCTACTATCGGTTGAGCTCCTTGACTTATACCAATGATTGGCATACCTACCATCATTATTATAGAGTTTATAGTTGCCATAGCACCTATAGCTAAATCTCCTCCATATGTTCTAAGTGAATTATTACATATTACTTGAACACAACTTGCAGCTATTTGCATTGCAAATGGTGCACATCCTATTGCAAATATAGCAATTACTAAAGATTTCTTTAATTTCAAGCTAGACGTTCTAAACTGTAAGTTAGATTTACCTCTTAAATAATAAGATAATCCCCATATACTAGTTATAAATTGAGATGTTATAGTAGCAATTGCTGCACCTTGTATTCCCATATTAAAATACATTATAAATAAAGCATCTAATACTATATTTGTAAAACATCCAACAACCATTATTGTTGCAGAAAGTCTTGGGTTACCATCTCCTCTTATAAGGTTATTAAAAGTCATTCCCATTAAATTAAATACGCAACCTAATAATATTATGTTTATATAAGCTTTTGCATAAGGTAAGCTACCTTCACTAGCTCCAAATAGATGTAATATTTGATTTCCAAATATTAATCCAAGAACAGATATTAATAAACCTATTATTATAGTTAACATTATTGCATTTCCTATTAAATTTTCTGCTTCGTCTTTTTTACCTTGACCTAATTTTATAGATATATTTGTTGCAGTACCTACACCTATTAACATCCCAAATGCTAATACTATAGTCATAATAGGCGTAGTAACACCTAATCCAGCTATAGCAAGTGGTCCAACGCCTGGAATATTTCCTATAAATATTCTATCTACTACATTATATAATCCATTTACTATCATACCTATTATTGCTGGAACAGAATACTTTATTAGCAATTTTCCTATAGGTTCTGTACCTAAAATTTGTTGATTATCTTTCATTTTTAACCTCCTATTTAATATTTTGACTTATACATATCTTTTTTAATACTGTAAGTAAAACATCTACTTCTTCTTGTAAAAGTTCTTTTGAGATATTTTTTTCCCATTCATATAATACGCTTTTGATATTTTTTTCCATATCTTTTGACTTTTCAGTTAAATATAATTTATAAGCTCTTTTGTCATTTTCATCTTTAACTCTAATTAAAAATTCTTCTTCTTCAAGCTTTTTTATAGCTCTACAAGTGGTACCTTTATCTATCTTTAAATTTTCGGATAATTCTTCTTGACTAATACCATCTTTTTTATATAATTGCATCAAAAACATTATTTGTCCTGATCCAATTCCAAATTTAGAAATTTCTTTAGTTATAAAAGAGCTTCCTTTTCTATGAATTTGAGATATATATCTTCCAATAAGCTCTCTTTCGTTATTTATCATTTCTCCCTCCTTAAGTATATGCATACTTACATCCCCAAACAAAAATAGTTGTTTAGCCAACTACTTTTAGTATACTATTATTTAGTTGTTATTGCAACTATTTTTATACTTTTTAAAATTAAATAATTAACTTTATAAATATGTGTAAGTTTACTATCGTTGTATTAACAAATTTAAATCTATATGCTAAGCAGTCACCTTTTCAATAATAATAACTGTATAAATAAGAAGATATTAAAATTGAATATTAATTAAACAAAATAACCTGTCATATTTTATGACAGGTTATTTATATAATTAGTTATTTTCTTTTAATAATTCTAAAGTTGCTTTTTCTACATTGGCACTACATCTACCACATCCACCGCCAGCTTTTGTAGCTTGTTTAACTGCATCTAAAGAATCTGCACCTTCATTTATAGCTTTTTCTATATCCCCTACTGTTACATTAAAGCAGTAACATAATTTTTGATCTTTGTTCATAATATTTTACCTCCAATTAAATTTATATAACTTTATATACCCCCATTTTTAGATTGTGTAACAATTATTTATATAAAATATTAATTAAAATTTACATTTGAACTTCTTATATTAACAAAGTATTCTGTAGGATTATTTATAAGCGCTTCATTTATCAATCCTTTAAAGCTTCTTTCACTAAATGTATATTCATTATCATTAAAGTTAAAATATTTTTCTAAAGAAGTACCTAAATATTTATTTACACTATAATCATCAAAAGATATACTATTTGAAGTTTTTATGTCAAAATTAAATTTATAATCTAATATAGGTAAATTTAAATCTACTGTTTCATTTGAAGTAATATCTAAATTTTTAGCTATTGGTAAGTTTGTATCTATATCAACGCTATCTTGTGCAAATATTTTAACATTTTCTGGAACTTTAGATTCATCTTTTGCAAAAGTTCCTTCATATATATTTACATAATTAGATTCTATACTTAAATTCTCTATACAATATATCTCGCTAACTTTTAAAGATATATCAGAATTAGACTTTATATTTAAACTTTTTATATTACTATTTTCATTTAATGATATATTTCCATATTGTGTCTTAAAATTCAAATTATTAGCACTAACATTATCAATATATAATCCACCATTATTTGTATTAACATTTATATCTACATTATCAGGAATATAAACTGTTATATCTGAATTATTTGATGTATATAATTCATCTACAAAGTATTTAACTATATCATCTATACTTTTGCCCAAGTCATTATTGTTATTAAGTTCTTCATTTACAGTTAATTCTTTAGCTCCTTCTTTAGTTGTTATTGTACTTAAGTTCTTATTTCCGCTTCTTTCAACTATAATATCTTTTCCATCATATTTCTTTATTATTACATTACTAGTCTTAGAATTTATATTTAACTTAGCTAAATCTATTTGCCCTTTATATAAAATCTCATGTTGATTTAAATTTTCCTGTACTGATTGAGCATCATTTATTAATTTTGGCATTACTTCTATTCCCGACCATATACTACCTACAATACCTGTTATAAGAAGAACTACACCGATACCTGTAACTATACGATTTTTATTCATCTAATTCTCCTCCATCCTTACCTTCCATTATTTCATCACACTTTTCTATTTCTTCCTTCTTTATACTTCCATCTATATATAATTGATTTGTTTTAATCCATGTTACATATATTTTAAATGCTTTTTTTCTAATCTTACAACTGCAATAAATAATTGCCATATTAGTATTTCAAGTCCTATATAAGCTATAAATAAAAATATTATTAACATTTTAACTTCCTGCATTACCTTCATTAAACTAATTGCAAAAGGAGTTCCTATAACTAATGCAATTAACGAGCCTATAAGACTTATTCCCACTCCAATAGTTGAACATAATATAAAAAATGCAAATGGTAATAGTATTATCGTAAGTAGTACTTGTAAAATCTCTATTTTCTTTCTTGATTTTGCATGTTCTTTATCATCTAAATTTACTTTAAATTTATTTAATCCTGATTTAAATTTACCTTTTGCTTCTATAAAAAAGTTTTCTACTTTCCCTTTAACCTTATTTTCACTTTTTATATTACTTTCGGCTAATAGTTCATTTGCAATTTCCTTTGGCGAACCTAGAGATTGAATTATCTCCATCTCACTTTTACCTTCTATTATTCCATCTACGAAGTATTCTTCATAGTCTCTTAATATATCCATAACTTCATCTTCAGAAAAACCTTTCTTAAGATAGTCTCTTAAAATTTCTAAAAAGTCTTCTTTCTTCAATTTAGCTCCTCCTTAATCATTTAAAAATGTATTAACTGCATATACAAATTCATACCATTCACTTTTTAATCTATTTAAGTTTTCAATTCCTTCAGGTGTTATTTTATAGTATTTTCTCGCTGGTCCTTCGTTTGATTCTAATATATAAGTTTCAAAATATCCTTCTTTCGTAAGCCTTCTTAGTATTGGGTATATCGTTCCCTCATTTACTTCAATAACTTTTGATATATTTTGAACTATTTCATATCCATACATATCTTTTTTAGATATTAAAGTAAGGACACAAATTTCAAGAACGCCTTTTCTAAATTGAGTATTCATTAATTACTCCTTTCTTATGTATTTCTTTTTAATTACCTAGTACTGTGTACTACACACTACTTGTTTATTATAATAACACAGTACTGTGCGTTACACAATACCTTTTTATGTACAGTTTTTGGTAATGATAGTAAAATCAATATTATTATATTTATTATTATTGCTATATTTTGAATGAATATTGAAAATGATATAATAAACTTCACAATCGCTATATATTATAAAGTAAAAAAAAGATAGATAACCTAAATTGTATAATCAAATTAGACAAATATATATATACTAAAAAAGACACTTATGATACACTTAGTTAATCGACTAAAACCAACAAAATAAATATCAAAAATGTCTTTTAATCATATTAACATAAATCTGCTAACAAATCTAAAATCAAATTACTATTTATGGTGTAAAATCAAGAGCTTACACTCACAGAATGAAAATTGGAAAAGATGAAAAAATATCGACAAAAACATTATACAAATTAACACCAAATGATGTTATAAAAGAAGCAACTAGATTTAAAATATTACTTCCAGTTGCTTAGTGATTCATAAGTAGTTTGTCTGATTTAAATTGACAATTCATAATTGAAAAAATTAACTAGCACAACGAGTTAAGTTAAATTAACTTTATTTGTAAAATATTTTTGGTTGCACAATAGATTAATACAGTTGATTATGATTTATTTAGCAAAATTTTTTTATAGCAGATTCAAAATACTTTATATGAATCTGTTCATCTAATATAATTCTTTTTAAATTTTCTCTTATATACTTATCATCAATCATGCATATATGATTTTCATAATTATATATAGCTTGATATTCTGATTTTAAATCAGCATTTAACTGATTACATATATTATCTCCATAGTATACAAAATTACCATTCCAATATTGACATGATGTACTAAAAGAACCTCGATAAATCGGTTTTCCACCCAAAAGAGTTATAAGTTGACCTAATATATCTAAATGATGCATTTCTACAATAGATATATTTCTCCACATGTTTGATAAGTACTCAATACTTTTTACCGATTTTAAAGAGTGATACATATATTGAGATACAGCACTAAACTCACTAATAAAACCTGCATAATCATCCATTAAAATTTCTGCGTAATATTGATTTTTATTTTCAACTCTTATTTCAGGATAAGGTTCATTGGCATGATATAGATAGTTAATCATATATACCTCCTATATAAATTTAGGTTTATTAATATTATAGAAAAGAGCTAATTAAGTGTTACATTAATTTATATAAACTAGAATAAATAGTTATCGTTTATAATTCGATTAATAGATAGTACACACTTTTTAGCATTTAAATTTAAAATTTATATTCTCATTGCTTAGTTTTATTTAATTATTTCATTGTTATAATAATAAATTTAACAACTTTCATTTTAAAATTAAAATCATATTTAGCCATAAAAAGCACCCTAATCATTAGATTTTAGTCCAACAATTAGGGTGTAATACAATATCCCCCTACTTTGTCGTTATTAAAATTATTACTAATATCAACACTAAGTTAAAACATAACCAAATAAAAAATTCACTACGCTCAAGCAACATATCGGCGAAACACTTCATGTGCCAATAATATATCCTTGCTACCGCTACAGATACATCCATTGCTCAAAAATATTTATAAAATCAATATTGTATTAAAACATACCCAAAATTAACTATAAGTATTTAATCTATAAAATAATTGTAATTATCATCTACAATAATTTTTTTATGCTTTTGAATATAATCAAGTATTATCTCACTCATATCTAAATTAATTTCCTTAACAACCCTACATCCTTCATAAGCTGGATATATAGACGTATTACTAGCTCTATAATTGTTTAAAACTATAGTATAAGTATCATCCATAGAAATATCCTTACCATCCTTTTTCATATAAACAACTCTATCATAAAAATCTCTTGATAAATCTATCTTATATTCTAATCCTCCATAAGTGTCATAGTTATAGTGTTGAACTTTAGGCACTAAAAAATCTTTATTTATACCTATTTTTTTATCTTCAATAACAAAATAAGTTGCACTCTTTTCTATAGCTTCTTTTAACTGTTTACCTGTAACCTCTAATACTTTTAAAGTATTTGGATATGGATAATTTATTAAAACATCTCTAACTGATATTTTTTTACTAAATCCTATAGCACTATCAAACACTGATAAAGCAGAAAAATCAGCACCAGAGACATCTAACTGAACTTGATGTAGGAAATTTATAAATGGATGACCTTTTAATCTTGCTAAGAATATATCATCAACTCTCATATCCTTATCGAATTCACCGATAATTTTATCTAAGTAAACATCTAAATCTTTTTGTGTTTGAGTAAATATACTTTCTAATTTTTTATCTATCTCATTATTTAACTTACTAACATCTATCAACTCATAAGATATGTCCTTACTTTCTGTATCAATGACTATTTTAGTAAAACTTTGACCATTGTGCATCGGCTGAGAACAAATTACATCTTTTATCTTAGTTATAAATGAACGATGTTGATGACCACTTAATATCATATTTATTGAGTCAAAATTTTCTAAAAGTTCACTTCCTTGGTTTTCTTTCGTAAGAGCTTCTGTTGGAGTCATATGTTCATCTAAACTTTTTTCAAATCCACCATGATAACAAACTATTATAAAATCACATTTATCTTTTAACTCTTTTTCATATTTAGCATATTGTTTAACTATATCTAAAAACTCCAGATTTTTTATATTCACTTCTTGTTCCCAATTTGGTATATAAACCGTTGTAAATCCTATACATCCTATTTTAAAACCATTAAAGTCAAATACTTCATATGGCTTAGTATTAAATGGCAATCCTTTTATATTAGCATTTATTACTTTATCAGAAACTTTATCATATGCATTTGTTAAATATTCAAGTCCATAATTAAATTCATGATTGCCAAGTACATAAACATTATAGTTTATAAATTCTAATCCTTTTATTATAGGATTTTCTTCTATCGCTTGTTTAGATAAAAAATGCGTAAGTGCTGAACCTTGAACTAAATCACCACAGTCAATTTTTAAAGATGCATCATATTTTTTTTCATCATTTAGTATATAACTAGCAATTTTTAAAAAGCCTAGTGGTTGATCATTTACATAATTTGTAGGATAAATATACCCATGTAAGTCACTAGTTTGATATATAACAATTTTCATAACTTTACTCCTTTTATCAAAGTTTGATATTTTAATTATAATTTATACAAAACAGATAATTTATAATCTATAATATAAAAACAGGGCGTTATCCTGTTTTAAGAAACGCCCTAACTATTTTTATTCCCAAATAGACATTAAAGTAGATTTAAATGATTCTAATTTTGATTTAACATCTGGATTTTTCTCTGCTAATATTGATTCTAATACTGTATTTGATTCTCTAAATGCACTATCCATACCTTTTACAAGAGGATTTGTAAATAAGTTTTTAGTTGCATCTGATATAATTGGAGCTATTAAACTTCCTGAATTTTTATATTCATCAGAATTTATAGCACTTTCTCTAACAGGTATATATCCAGTATCTTTAGCCCAAGTTATTTGATTTTCTTTTGTTGTTAAGAACTTTAAGAATTCATATGCAGCAGTTTTTTGTTCAGCTGTAGCACTATTAAATACAAATAAATCTGTACCTTGTTGCATCACTTCTTTAGCTGGATATGGAGCAACACCTATTTCAAACTTATTATTAACACCTTGTTTTACAAAAGTTTCACTTGCATTAGATCCTACAAGCATAGCTATTGTTTCATTTCCAAAAGGAGATGATAAGTATTTGTCTGTTCCTGCTATTCTAAAGTATCCGTTCTTTATACCATCTAAATAATAGTTAACTGCTTTTGTTGATGCCTCATTAGTTGGATCTAATTTTGAATCAAATACTACACCTTCATTTTTTAAGTATGTTGTGTAATAGTTACTTAATGAATCAAATCCCCCAGCAACTATATTTTCTTTATCCTTAATTTCTTTTGCAACTTTTGCAAATTCTTCATATGTTTTTGGAACTGTTAAATTTAATTTATCAAATAAAGTTTTGTTGTACCATAAAACTTCAGTAGACTTATTAAATGGTATTCCATATATTTTTCCATCTAAAGTTGATGCTTCTCTAAATCCTTTTACTATATCATCATAATTATCAAATTTTAAAGTTTCATGTTCTATATAAGGTTTTAAATCAAGAACTAAATTTTCATCTATAGCATTTAAAAGCCAGTCTGGATAAGCTTGTGTCATAGTTGGTAAATCCTTTGGACTTGCTGTTGTTGCTGTTATCTTTTGTTGTAAATCAGGGTAGCTTGATTGATTTTGAAGCGTAACTGTTATATTAGGATTTTCTTTTTGAAACTTATCAACTAATCCTTGTAATGATTTTTCTTGATCACCACTCATTGCGTGCCAAAAAGTTATTTCCACAGGATTTTTTATTTCAGTCACTATTTCTTCATTAGTTGGTGTATCCGATTGTTTTTTTCCTGAACATCCTACCATTAAACTTAGAGATATAGCTAATGGTAATATTTTTTTAAACTTCATTAGGTCGTCCTCCCTTAAATTGTTTGATTTTTCTTTGGTAATAATCTTTCACCATGCTCATTATAAAGTCTCTCTGGTTTATATGAGTGAATTGGTACTAATAACTTTGGTTTAATTAAATCTATTATTTTTATTAAATCCTTTGGATGAGCATGTCCACTACATGATACTGTTATAAATTCTATATTATGCTGTTTAAACCTATTTACAAACGGTTCATAATTTGGATCATAAGACCCTAAAGGTACTGCATTTGAGTGAATGTATATTCCACCAGTTTTTAATTTGTCAAATTGTTTAAGTGAATTTTGATCTAATTGCCACATATACTCACTTTCATCATTTAACAATTCTTCAAATTTAATTTCAAATTTTGGATCTAATCCATAATCTTTATCGTCTAATTTATAATAATATGAATCATAATTAGTAGCTTCTTTTAATACATAAGAATAATACGCATCTAAAACAACTTTTCTAGAATTTGTTTTTATTATATTTAAAATTCTTTCTATATTAGAAATATAATAGTTAAATGTTATTTGCTTATTAGGGTTATTACTTACTATTTCATTAACTCTTTTTATTAAATCTTTTTCATCACATAAATCATTTTCATCAGGTTCATCTTCAAAGTCATTAAAAGAAACTGTAACACCTTCTATTAATAAAACATCACAGTTTTCACTTTCTTTACAAAACTGAAGTGTAGCTTCTTTTCTATAACCATGCAATCTTATATCACCAGTGTATGAAATTACTAAATCGGGTGTTTTAATTAATAATCCACAAGCCCCATAGGCATCATGGTCTACCGGCATTACCTTTACCTTTATTTGACCTATCTCAATTATTTCATTTTCTTTAACTCCAATTATTTCTCTAGTATTAGAGTCTTTTTTGTTATAAAAAGGGAATAAAAAATCATTATTTATATTTAATGTATTAAGTAATGACTTTGTACCTTCTAATGTATATAAAGGAATACTTGGATTTAAATAATTAATAATCTTTGAATGATCTAAATGCATATGAGATAAAAATACCGCAGTATGTTTAAAATTATCTTCACTTGATTTATATCCTTTAAGTTCAATGCCTGGGTCATATATATTATTTAAATAAGGAACTAACTTTTCATCTAATAGTTCTTGTAAATTAGACGGTTGAAATTTAGCACTTGGATCATATTCACTTCCAAAGTCAAAGAATATATGACTATCTTCATATACAACTTCAATAATAGTTCCTCCAATAGTTAGTATTCCGTTATGAAAAGTGATTTTTGTTTTTTTATCCTTTAATACCACTGCTTGCAACTCCTTTAATTATTTCTTTTCTAAATATTAAATATATAATTAATATTGGTACTATAGCTATTGTTGATGCTGCCATTTGTAATTGAACATTTGTACCACTTTCTGTAGCAAATGCACTTAATCCATTACTAAGTAATCTCATTTCCTTACTGTTAGTAACAAGTATTGGCCATAAGAAAGAGTTCCATCCACCTATAAAACTTAATATTCCCATTGTAAATAATGATGGTTTTATAAGTGGAATTAAAATTCTAGTAATAAATTCTAAATCACTACATCCATCTACCTTAGCTGCTTTATAATAAGACATAGGAATACTTGAAATATAACCTCTTAAATAAAATATATAAAATACACTAGCAAGTGATGGAATAATAAGTGCTATATAAGTATCTAATAATCCTAATTGAGCTATGGTTTGATAGTTAGTAAATACTGTAACTTCATACGGTACCATTAGTAATGTAACCAATGCTGCTGATAATATGTTTTTAAATTTAAATTCTAATTTAACTAATGCAAAAGCTGCAAGTACTGATGTTATTAATGTACCTAGTGTTGATATTCCCGCTACAAAAACTGTGTTGAAGAAGTATCTAACAAAAGGTGCTTGCTTCATTGCTTCTCTAAAGTTTTCCCATCTAAAAGACTTTGGAAACAATGTAGGAGGTATACTTGTTGCTTCTTGAAAAGTCATTAAGCTTGATAAAATCATATACAAAAATGGAAATAATGTTATCGCTGCCATAATGACTATAAATATTTTTCCTAAAATTGAACTAACTTTTCCCATATTTTCACCTACTTAGATATTCTCTTTAGTATATAATTTTGAATCATTGTAAATATCAGTATAAGTATAAATAATATAACCGCAGCCGCCATACCTTGACCATATCGGTATTCAACATAGAATTTATTAAATATATAAAATACTGCTGTTGTTGCACTATCTGCAATACCTGCTTTACCGTTAAATATTGCAAATACTTGTGAATATACCTTAAATGCATTTATGAAATTAACCATTAATAAGAATGTAATAATCGGTATCATTTGAGGTAATGTTATTCTAAAAAACTGCTCTGTTTTAGTTGCACCAAACATATCTGCAACTTTGTAATAATTTTTTTCTACATTTCTAAGCCCTGAAATTAATATTATTATATTAAATGCAAGACCTGACCATATACCAAACATAATCAATGTAAACATACTCATTTTAGGGTCATCTAAGAAATTTATTGGTCCTACATTTATAAAACTTAATATATAATTTATAAATCCATAGTCCTTATTTAATAAAAATCTAAATACTATACCTACTGCTATAATACTTGTTAAATACGGTATAAAAAATATAGTTTCAAATATATCTTTGTGTTTAATTTTTTCAAAAATAATTAATGATATAATCATTGCAATAATAACACCTAATGGTACTACTGTAAAAGAATATAATGTCGTATTGAATATTGCTTTATGAAATTTAGGATCACTTAATACAATCTGATAATTTTTAATTCCATTAAACACTAAGTTATTTAGAGTTCCTTTTTCAAAAGATATAATAAAAGTTTTTATTAATGGATATACATGAAATACTATAATTATAATTAACGCAGGTAATAAATATAACCATGCTTGTGGTGAATTTTCTGCACTATATTTTAATTTCTTCATCAGTAAACCCTCATTCCGTCTTCTTTAAATATATAAATGCTGTTATAGTCTATATCAAGTCCAACTTCATCATTTTCACATATACCTTCATTTATATCTGTAATCGCTTTAGAATTTTTGTTATTAATTTTAAAATTTAATATACAATCTTTTCCTATTAATTCAGCAGTTTCAACTTTAACTTTAAATAGTGGTTTATCACTTAAAACAAAATATTCAGGTCTTATACCAACAACATATTTTTCTTCAGTAAAGCTTTGTTTTATTCTATTTTTATTTAATAAACTTAAATCAATAGAAAAATCATCTCCAACTAAAACATTTCCCTCTTTATTCATTTCATAAATATTTATAATTGGATTACCCATAAACTTTGCAACAAATAAATTAGCAGGCTCTAAATATAGATTTTGTGGTATATCAAATTGTTGTACTATTCCTTGATTCATTAAAACTATTCTATCACTTATAGATAAAGCTTCTTCTTGGTCATGAGTTACAAATATTGTAGTAATTCCTATCTCTTTTACTAGCCTTCTTATCTCTTCTCTTATCTTTAGCCTTAACCTTGCATCTAAGTTACTTAAGGGCTCATCTAATAATAAAACTTTAGGACTTTGTACAAGTGCCCTTGTTATTGCAACCCTTTGTTGCTGTCCACCCGACATTTCTCCTGGTTTTTTATTTGCCAATTCTTCAATACTAGTTATTTTCATATACTTTTTAGCGATTTTTTCAGCTTCTTCTTTTGGCTTCTTTTTTTTACCAACAGTTAATGGAAACATAACATTTTCTAAAACTGTCATATGTGGATATAGCGCATAATTTTGAAACACAAGTCCTATATTACGATCTTTAGGATGTTTATTTATAACCGATTCATTATCAAATTTAATATCCCCACTTGTAGGGTCTAGTAAACCTGCTAATAAATTTAATATTGTTGTTTTTCCGCATCCACTAGGACCTAACAAGCAAACTAACTCTCCTTCATTCACTTCAAGATTTATGCTTTTTAATGCTTCATATCCATTATCATAAACTTTTTGCAGTTTATTAATATGTATCATAACTTTTCACCTCTCATAAATATATTATTGCTCCAAACTTATAATCTTATTTATATCTATTTTATAACTTTAAATTTTCTTGTTTCCTTTTGTTTAGTTTCCAATCTATATAAAGATATGTCTGTGATTAATAAAATTTAAATAATACTTGCATACCATATTTATTGTTATATAAGATTTATTTGTTATTCTTATAAATTAAAATATATAACTAAAAATTACTTCATTATAAGTTATCCAAAATAGATATTTTTACTCCTTTAAATAAAAAGTTCCCTTCGCTTTAGCGACGTATCGTCGAAGTACTTCATTTCGCCAACGATATATCCTTGCTACCGCTACATATACATCCGTTGCTTGAGCCACTTAGTGGGCGAAGCATTTCAAGATGTCATTTTTACATTTATAAAATTATTGATAATACTTGTATTCATAGATTATCCATATTTTTTCTTACTATAAGTTCCTTAAGCGCAAAAAATGCTAAGGCAAACTGCCTTAGCATTTTTATATTAAACTTATTTTCTAAGCATGTATTCTTTCCAATCACCATTTGAAATATATACTGATTCATTATCAAAAACTTTATCTTTATCCTTATTATAAAAATATACAAAACATTTTTCATTTTCATTAGTTTGAAGATTTTTAACTTCTAAAACTACTTTATGGTATTCATTTTCAGGATTATTTTCACTTATAAAACCTTCCATTTCATCCATAGCCTTTACAGTTTCATCATACTCTTCTTCATTTATAACCATTATTTCACCTAGTACTTTATCATTACCAGGAGTTATTGCTGGATATCCTTTATAAGGCATATGATATAATCTCATATTTTCAAGACTAGCATCCTTTTTTTCTACTACCTTTCCAGCTAAGTATTTATTATAGTTAAAGAACCCTTCTCTTAAACTTCCGTAAACAAAAAGATTTATTTTTTTCATTAGCAAATTTCTCCACCTATTGTTTTTATATCTTCATTATATAAAGTACAAGCTTCTATTGAAAGTTCTAATCCTCTAACTATTTCATCTAAAGACATAAATGGTGTATTTTTCTTATCTATAACTTGACTAGTCATGTAAGGTATGTGTATAAATCCACCTTTTATATTAGGGTACTTTTTATCTATCATATATAATATTCCATACATTACATGGTTGCATACAAATGTACCTGCTGTATTAGATAATGTTGCTGGTATATTGTTATCATTCATATGCTTTACCATTGCTTTTACTGGTAAATTACTAAAGTATGCTGCTTGACCATCATCTTTTATTATTTCATCAGTTGGTTGGTTTCCTTCGTTGTCTTTTATTCTAAAATCATCTATATTTATAGCAACTCTTTCTGGAGTTATATCAAATCTTCCTCCAGCTTGTCCTACAGATATTACTATATCTGGGTTATGAGCTTCTATAGCTTCTTCAATTGCTTTAACTGATTTAGTTCTAACTGTTGGTATAGTTATCTTTATAACTTCGGCTCCATTTATATTGTCACTCACCATTTTTACCGCTTCTTCAGCTGGATTTACTGGCTCTCCTCCAAATGGGTCAAATCCTGTTAATAATATCTTCATAATATTGCCTCCTATAAATTTTAACTATTTTTTAATTAAAATCCTAATGTATACATTAATAATATATGAATTACAAGTAATGCTATAGAGATTGGTACTTGTGCCTTTATTACTGCATTCTTATCTTTAAGTTCAAGAATTGCTGCTGGTAACACATTAAAGTTTGCAGCCATTGGAGTTAATAATGTCCCACAATATCCTGCAGTAAGTGCAAGTACTGAACAAACTACTGGGTCTCCGCCTTGGGCAAATACAAATGGTAAACCTACTCCTACAGTTATAACAGAAAATGCTGCAAATGCATTA
Organism: Romboutsia ilealis; assembly: GCF_900015215.1. Taxonomy (NCBI): domain Bacteria; kingdom Bacillati; phylum Bacillota; class Clostridia; order Peptostreptococcales; family Peptostreptococcaceae; genus Romboutsia; species Romboutsia ilealis. The sequence continues at coordinate 1,512,390 of NZ_LN555523.1, forward strand.
CCCATTATTGCTGTAAATACTGCCATTCCTATACAGTAAGCTATAACCCCTACTAATATATTTCCAGTTGGTATAACTCCTGATATTATATCAGATATCTTATCACCTACACCAGCTGCTGTGAATAATACACCTAATGATGCTAGTAATTGTGGTAATATAACAAATGATCCCATTGATTGGTACATTCTATTACTATCTTCTAATAATTCTTTTGGTTTTGCTTTAGTTATTATAAATGTTAATATTAAAGTTACTGTTGATGATATACCTATAGCAACAGTTCCAGGTAAAGTTGTAAATGATGCTATAAGCATTGCTATTACTGCTATTGATAAAGAAGGTATAAATATTTTTAAACCTAATTTTTCTGCTTTTAATGTTGCAAACGTTTCGTCTAATTGTTTTAACGTTCCTATATTTATTTGCTTAGTTGCAGAAAGTATTGCTATAACTATTACAAACGCTCCAACTATTTGACTTGGTATATAATCTCCAAATATAAATGTTACTGATAATATTCCCCAAAATAGTGCTGTACCTATCCTTGTTTTATGATTTTCATCTTTTAAGGTAAATACCATTGTAATACCCATGTATAATCCTAACATTATGTAGAATATTTGTAATAATGTATTTGAAAGTTGTTCCATATTCATTATTTTACACCTCCTACATTACTTCTTGCTGAATATTTTTTCTTTAATTTTCTATCTAACATAATATTTTGTGCTACCCATAATACAAATGCTATTACTGCTACTATTATAGCTACTTTTGATAATTCAAGTGCATCTACTTTTATTCCTAATCCTTCTAATGTAGAGGCTATTAAAAGTATCCCTGCATTTGCCATAAATACGTTTTGTGCATAGAAGTTACCTATATTATCTGATGCTGCTGAATAAGCTTTTATTTTATCTAAGTCTTCTTGATCTAATTCTCCATATTTAGCAATTGCTGCACCTTCTGCCATTGGACTTACTAAAGGTCTAACAAATTGTGGATGTCCTCCAAGAGTAACACCCATTGCTATTGTAACTTCTCTTACAAGTGTATATCCACTTAATAATATTCCTGTCGATAAATTACTTGCTTTTTTAATAAGCATTACAGCTTTTGATTTTAACCCATATCTTTCACATAATCCTATTATTGGTACTATAAGCATAAATAGACAAGTCGTTCTATTTGTTACAAACGCGTCTCCTAATGTACTAAGTATATCTCCTATACTCATATGAGCTACTAGTCCTGTAGTTAGACCTGCGGTTACAACTACTGCTATCGTATCTAGCTTAAGTGCAAATCCAATAATTATAATTAATATTCCTACTAACTCCATAATATTATCTTCCTTTCATAATTTTTCCTTTTTTTAGTTTAGTTAATTATATAACTTTATTCTTTAAAAGTAAATATTTTTCGACATTATTTTCTGAAAATATTGAATTTATTAAATATACTAACTTAAAATTTTTATTATTTTGTTTATATTTTCTTATTTAAATATAATTTTTTATAAATATAGTTAATCATTACAATATTTTCACCGATTTAACTTTATGTTTTTAGTGTAAATTTCAATTTACTTTTTTAACAATACTTATTCTGCTTTAAAATATATTTTAAAATAGAATATAAATTTTTAGTAAAAATCTATTCAAAATATTTTCAAATTCTAATAATATACTTAAACAATCTCCAAATTAAATAAAAACTTCACCAAAATTTAATTTAAGATATAAAAATTCATCAATAATATCAAAATCATCAATAAATTTAAAATATATAAATAAGCCTATGCTAAATTTAACATAGGCTTATTTATATATTTACTTTATCACGAATCACTTTTCCCCCATATTACTCTACACTTTATATGTATTCCACAATACATGTCACTACAAATATAACTTCCCCAAAGTTATAGTTTTAGTTAATCCGCTCATTTTACAGCTTATATTCCCCTAATCTACCGTAACTTTTATAATATATTTTTTTATTTTGGATATTATCATTTTGTAAGTTAAACTACTGTTAACTAATATGTTGTTCCCATTTATTTTTTTAACTTGATTACTTCTGATAACATTTTCATTATACAACATTACTCATGTCGTATTTTGCTGAAACTTCTGCAAATTAATAAATTTTTTTATTATGTACAATATTAGATACTCATTAATAAAATTTAATTTAACATTATAATTTCGTATATCTATATTACAATTTATAAAAATGCCATTCTAATACTTAATTATGCCAACTTAAGATTTTATATAATCGCCATTGCTCTTACAGGTGCTCCGTCAGCATCGTTAAACTTTAACGGTGCTGCAATAAATAAAAATTCATTTGGTATATTTTCTAAATTAGTTAGATTCTCAACGATAAGCTTTCCACCATCAAATAATATACTATGAATCTCAAAGTCCGCACTATCATAGGGATCAACTGATAACATGTCTATTCCAATTCCTTTTATATTACTATTTGCAAGATACTTTGCAGATTCCTTATTTAATACTGGATAATCTTTGTAGTATTTATCAGTATTCCAAAACTTATCCCAAGAAGAATTAAATATAACAAAATCACATTCATTTATCCTTTCTTCATACTTTTTTAAAAGTTCTAAGTCTATATACTCTTTATCTTTTACATCTATAAGTATTGCTTTTCCAGCAAAATTTTCTATATCTAGTGTATCTAAAGTTTTTCCATTTATATTCATATGTTTTGTTGAGTCCATGTGAGTTCCATTGTGAGAGTATATCGTCAGAAGACTTTCTTCATATCCGTTATTCTCTATTGTTGCTACTTTTTGTATTTTTGCTCTGCTATCTGGTGAGTATGCAGTCATATTATTTTCAAGTTTATGAGTTAAATCTATTATCTTCATTAATAATCCCTTCTTCCTTTTATATAATCATAAATATTTTATAAAAAGCTAGAAATAATTTAAACTTGTATTTTTACAATATACCCATTACTCTCTTCTATATCTATTAAGTACAATCCCTTATGTTCTTTATTTAAATATTTTAATCCTTTTATAATTATATCTACTTCTCTATTTTTAAATATATTATTAGCTATACTAATTTTAAAATTTTTATCAAAATCTATTTTTATAAATGGCTTGCATGCCCTTAATAAAATAATAATAACTATCATAGGTATTTTTATATTTATGTTAATATTATCTTCTTTACTTTTAACAACTACTCTCAATTTAATATCATCCTAACATATTTCTACTACTACTTTGTCATTTCCACTCTCAACATCTACTAATCTTCCAACAAATCCATTATCTATTGCATTCATTAGTTTTTCTATATCTATATTGTATTTTTCAAGCTCATTACTATACATACTACCTATTCCACCCATTATTTTTATAAACTCTAGTGGTATATTAATCTTTACTTTACTTCCATCATTACTCTTTACCCTTACAAACAGTATCTTACCGCCTTTACCATCATTTTTTAAATCAAAGAAATCATCATCTTCAACTACTTCAGATTTAACAATACCATCACACTTTTCAGTAGAATCTAACACATCTAATAATTTTATAGCTTCCTCTGCATTTATTTTACCTTCTTCAATCATTTTTAAAATTCTTTTTTTATCTTCCATCTTAATATCTCCTTTATTATTTTTACATTTTTAATTTTAAATTTATAATTTCTTTAAAAGATTAATAGCCTCTTCAGAACTTATTTCTTTATTTTCTAACATATCCATTATTTTTTCTTTTTCTTTTCTTGTATCTTTTTTAATTGCTAAACCTAGTTCATGATTAATTTCGTCAAGCTTTCCTCTTACAGTTGGATAAGATATTCCAAGCTGTTTTTCTACATCTTTTATATTTCCTCTACAAGCTAAAAACACTTCTACAAAGTTTAATTGCTCTTTGGATAACCTATCAAATTTTGAAATAGAGAATTCATTTTCTATAATTGTATTACAATGATTGCATTTTAATTTCATAATCTTCATCTCTTTTGTGCAAACTGGACATTTTGTTATAACTTTATGCATTTTTATCACTTCCTTTTATATAAGCATATCAAATTCTTTTAACAAAGTCATTAATGTATTTAAATATTTTAATTTATTTTATAATATTTTTAATATATTTGTATTTTTTTATTAAAACTATTAATTTTTAAATTAATATTGTCATTATTTAATATACAAATAACAATATCAATAACTTTAAATTAACTCGTTGTTCTAGTTAATTATTTTTCCAAATAAAATAATTCAAATTGTTTAAAAATAATATCCTAAAAAAGATTATTATTTGTAATTAAATCAGCTAAATTTTCTTATGCTAAGATATAATAATTATTAAATACTAGCATATATAAACCTTCTTTAGATTAATATAAATAATATTAAAATCCTATATTTATTAGAGTTTTATTATTAATTTTTTAGGAGTATATGTAATAAAGAAATTTTTGACAGTTCTAATAAAATTAATTGGTTTTTTATTATGTTTTATTGGAAATATGGGATTATATTTTAGTTATTGTTTCAATACGAAAGATACTGAACTCACCTTTCTTTCCATTAAAATAAACATCTTAGGCGTTTTTCTTTTTTTATTAGGAAGATATATAAATGAAAAGTTTGTTTTTGATAAAGTAATATTATATAAAAGATTGATAATCTTTGTATTAGTTTTAGATTTTAGTTTACTGTTATTTTATTTTAACAAATATCCAAGTGATATGATTTTAGGAATTTGCGGAATCATTGTCTCTTTACTTGAGATATTGATGATAAGTACTAATAAAAATAAAAGTTGATATTAAATTCCATATTACTCAAGAATAAAATTTACTTGTTTTTATTTTTGAATATTAATATATTGAGAACTACATCAGTCTGTTTTTTATTCAATATAATATTCTTAAACGTAAAAACCCCGTCGTATTTTCCGACGGGGTTTTATTATTAATTTCCAAAAGGTGAATTAGAATATAATATAAAATAACCTTGAGGATGTTGGCATACTGGACAAGCCTTTGGAGCTTCTACTCCTGTATGAACGTGCCCACAATTTAAACAAATCCATTGTTCTTCTTTATCACTCTTAAACAAAGTTCCATCTTCTATCTTTTGAGCAAAATCTCCAAATCTATCTCCATGTATTTTCTCTATTTGAGCTATTTTATCAAAACTATTAGCTACAGCTAAAAATCCTTCTTCTCTAGCAGTATTAGCAAAATTTTTATAAACTTCTTCCCATTCTTCATATTCATCATGTTGAGCTGCTCTTAATGTTTGTGCTATATTATCAAATATTTCTACTGGATATCCACCATCTATATGTATAGTTCCTCCAGATAATTCCTTAAGGTGATTATAAAATACCTTTGCATGAGCTCTTTCTTGGTCTGCAGTATATAAAAAAGCTTGCTCTATTAAAGCTAACTTTTCACCTTTTGCTTGTGATGCACCGAAAGTGTATCTATTTCTAGCTTGACTTTCTCCAGCAAAAGCTTTCATTAAGTTTATTTTAGTTTTACTATCTCTTAATTGATTCATAACTACCTCCTAATGTGTATACTATAATACGTATTTATTAAATACATTTATTTTATTACTAAAAAATTCACTTTGCTAAAATGACATGTCTATTAAACCATTCATTTCACCAACGATATATCATTACTCTTGTAATGGATTCATCTGTTGCTAAAAAATTAGTCATTGCAGTGTTTATATAAATAAAAAATGTATTATACTAATTATATTAATTACAGATTATAATAATGATAGTTTACTATAAGATATTTTTTGTTTTATTTAACTTCAATTTATAATAAAATCATTTCATTCTATATTTCACTAATCATAACTATAACTCCTATTACAATAATATTTATCCTAATATACTACTAATTTCTTTAATAGCTTTTAACCATATTATTAAAATTATGCATGCTATTATAAATGAAGTTTCCTATATATAAATCCATATTTTATAGTTGACTTAAATTTTTAAAATTTACATAAATTTATGCTAGTATAATATTATAAAAATATTAATATCTATTAAGTCATATCAATATAAATGTATACCATTTTTTTACTAGGATAAGATATACATATATAAATTTATAGGAGTGTATTTATGGAGATTTTTATCGCAATTATATTTTTTGTATTTTTAGCTTTATTTCTAGCTAAAGCTTTAAAGAGATTTATTTTATTTACTTTATTTATAACTTTAACAGGTATGTTATATATACGTATTAATTTTCCACTTTTAGTTAGTATTATTTTAGCAATAATTATCTTAAAAGGATGCAAAGATACCTTATTTAACCTAAAAATAACTACTATGTGTATATTCAAACCTAGGTATAAATTCAAAGAAAGATTTCTTGGCAAGATAGTTAATATTTTATTTGAACTTAATTTTACTATATTTGTATGTATTTCTTATTTAACTTTAATTAATTATATACCTTACCTCTTTGATATTAATAGTAAGGCTATCGCTATAGCTTTTATATCGATATATCTTATACAATTTATAAAGAAAGTTACTTTTAAGAAAGGATATTATTCAAATATATTTTTAACTTAGACTATATTAAGAGTATTAAATGAAATCTCTATCCTATCTTACAATCGAGTTAATCAGTTTTAAAATAAAAAAATAATAGGCTCTGTTGACTAACATAGCCTATTACTTTTATTGCTTCCTCTAAAGGAATCCTCTCATTTAAATATTTAAATATTTAATTTCTCTATTTAATCTAAATATACTTATTTAATATCTATAATCTTAGTAGCTATTTTATTTCCAAAACATTGGTCATGTTCAACAAAAATAATTGTAGGTTGTTCTTCCAAAATCATATTCTCAATTTGTATACGTGAAATTACATCAATAAAATTAAGAGGTTCATCCCAAATATAAAGCTCTGCTCTTTCACATAAACTTGCTGCAATAAGCAGTTTTTTCTTTTGCCCCTCACTCCAGGTTTCTATATTCTTTTCAAATTGAGTATCATTAAATCCTAATTTATTTAAACTACTTTTTAAATATTGTTCATCTATTCCTCTTTCTTTAAAAAATTCTTCAATTTTCCCCTTTAAATAAAACGTATCTTGAGAAACATAAGATATATTTTTTGCTTTATCTATGTACCCTGTATAATTAATATCCTCTCCAATTAGTAATTTTATCAAACTTGATTTTCCACATCCATTTTTTCCTCTAATCCAAATACGATCTTTTGGATTAACTTTAAATGTTACTGGATTATTAAATAATTCTTTTTCATATATTATTTGTAAATCTATAACTTCTAAGATTTTATTTGAAGTAGAATCTATATTACTTATCTTAAGTTTTTCTACTTCTTCTATATTCTTTAATAGTTTTGATTTTTCTTCTATCGCTTTATTTTGACGTTTTTCTAAACATTTAGCTCTTTTCATTATTTTAGCAGCTTTATGTCCAATAAATCCTCTATCTACAGGACCACATCCTTTCTTAGTTGCTTCTACTTTATTAGACCAATTAGACTTTTGTTTAGCTGCTATTTGAAGCCTTTTTATCTCTTTAAGTAATTTTTCATTTTCTGATTTTTCAAAGTCATCTCTCTTACTATTATTTAATTGCCACGTTGAGTAATTGCCTTTTTGAATATCTATATTGTTCTTATTAATAGATAAAATATGATTAATAACCTTATCTAAAAAGTCTCTATCATGGGAAACCAATATAAATCCACTCTTTTTCTGTAGATATTTTGCTACACATTCTCTACCTTCTGTATCTAAATGATTAGTAGGTTCATCAATAAGTAGGAAATTATTTTTCTTTAGGAATAAAGCTACTAAAAGCAACTTTGTCTGTTCTCCTAGACTTAATGTTTTAAAGGTTCTATTTAGAATTTCTGTTTCTAATCCCATTTTTCTAACTTCTTTTTCTATAACTTCATTAATAATATATCCATCATGATCTATAAACTTTTCTAGTACTTCTCCATATTCTTTCATATATTCAATATTATTTGAGTATATTTCTAATTCTTTTTCCCATTTAGTAAAAGGTGCTATTGATTCTCTCATAACTTCTAAAGCATCTTTATTATCATCTACCGTCATAGGAAAATAATCAAAACTTACTGGACTTATTATTTGGCCACTATATTTATATTCACCATGTAATAATTTTAAAAAAGTTGTTTTTCCACGACCATTTCTACCAATTAGGCCTAATTTCCAATCTGTATCTATATTAATACATACATTTTTAAATATATCTTCACCATGAGTCTCATATTGAAAACTTAAGTTATTTATTTTAATTTGTGCCATAATTATCATCTCCTTTGTTAAGGAAATAAAAAAACTTCCTTAACTTAAATAGTATTTATTACTACTTAAAAGATAAGAAAGTTATTGGATACAAATACTATGACATGCAAATAAAAGCTATAATTGCTTGTATTTAAGTAATCTAACTATAACATTTAATCTTATCCTTAACTTTAAGTAGTTTATAGGTTCTATTAATAAAACATCTTACTTGATGCTTTTTAAACTAGAAAACTATATTTACCGTTATTTTGAATAAGATTAATTGTTCATTTTATCTAATCACCTCTATCTCTATTTTCTAATTATTATAGTATTGTTATAAATTAATTTCAAGTACTACAAATAATATTATATATAAAATTCTTTTTAATCGTAACAAGTAATAATGCTTATTAATAAGTATTTCTATTTATAGATTTTTTATCTTATAAATTCTGTCAATTAAAAATTTAAAACATAAAAATACCCTGTCGTATTTACCGACAGGGTATTTTTTAGTAGTAATGCCCTGGTACATCCCATTTTTTAGCATCACCTAATGTATAAGCTTTTCCATCAATAACTAAAACTGCACCATTATTAGTTATTGAATAAACAGGCTTTTTCTTTTCTTTAATACATCTTAGTATACTTATATTTTGTATCTCTTTATTTTCAAAATGAACTTCTACATCAAAATCCTTAATTATATTTAATCCTATATAATATGAATATCTCTCATAATCAGAGTCTTTAGTAATATGAAACTCACTTATTTGAACCATAGCACCAGCACTAGTACCAATCATAATCCCATTAAAATTTTCAAGTTCATGAATTAAATCATACTTTTGAAATTTTGCCATCATCTTATCTGGATAACCACCTGTGAAAAATAAAATATCACTATTTCTAATCTTTTCTTTCATTAAATCTATACTATCTATAAATTGATTTATCCATTTAATATTATTTTCACAAATTCCATAAGATAAAAATGGAGAAACTATCTCTTTATAATGAGTTCCATATTCACTATTAAATGCTTTATTCCAATCATTTTCATCCTTTAGCCAATTATCATTATATGAAAGTGGAACGATTAATACATTATAATCTTTTTTTATTATGTCTTTTAATATGCTATAGCACCAATTTTCATCAAAGTTGTTTAAACTAAGCAATAAGTTAATCATTGTATGCCTCCTGATTATAGTAAATCTATAATATTATATACTATAACCTATAATTAAGTTCTTTATAAGTATTATATTTTTTCTGTAACAAGGTCCATAATATCAAATAAATCACTTTCATCCTTACTTCTAGCTAACAATACTCTATCACCCATAGCTTCTGCTAATACCTTTGGTACATTTACATCAACTAAAATTTTATCATTATATTTACTCTTTACATAATCAATAGAGTTTTTATATTTTAATTCATCTCTCCTACTTACGTAGCCTACTGAGTATTTTCTATCTATATCAACAAAAGATTTATCATGAATTAGCATATCTGCCCAAATAGAATATACATCAACATCATAAGTATAATTTATAATATCCGGCATATACGCCCCTGGAGCTCTCATATTTACCTCAAGACCAACTAAATCTCCTTTTTTTCCTAAACCTTCTTTATCTTCATGCAACCTAAAAAATTCAAAATGGAAAAATCTGCTCCTAGTATCAAAAGCTTTAACAACTTTCTTTCCGATAGTTTCTATATCTCTATTTTTAACAGGTTGAGAATAAAATCTAGCTTCTTGTTTTTCATTTACACAATCCATTATTGAGTTTAGCATAACGTGGCTTGATGCTATCAAAACATTCTTATTTGAATCTGCTATACCATCAAACGTTTCAACATGACCTTTTATAAACTCTTCTATTATATATACTACACTTTCATCTCTTTCATTAAAAAATCTACGAATATCATCTTCATTATTTAACTTGTATGTAGAGTTTGCTCCAACTCCATTATCTGGCTTAGCTATTATAGGATATCCAACTTTATTAGCAAAATCTATACATGATTCTAATGATTTTACATAATCATATCTAGCAACAGGTATATTAGCTTTTTTATATACATCCTTCATTTTTGATTTATATTTCATTGGAGACATATTCTCTATCTTAGTTCCTGTATTTACATTAAACTTACTACGAAGAGTTGCTTCCATTTCTAGCCAATATTCATTTTGAGACTCTATCCAATCAATTTTTCCATACTTATTTTCATAGAACTTGCATGCATTCTCAACTTCTTCAAAATTTTCAAGATTAGATACTTTATAATACTCAGTTACTGCATTCTTAGTTTCATCACTAATTAAATTATAGTCTTCATCTCCTATTCCTAATACATTAACTCCTCTTTCCTTTAATCTTGAGCAAAAGTTATGAAAATATAACGGAAAGTGTGGTGAAATAAATACAACATTCATTAAATTATCCCCCTTAAATTTATAATATTTTATTTAAAATTTATATTATTGAAATAATTATTTAGAGTCTATTTGAATATCCTATTGTTGCTATAATAATTAAAAACAATATTTATTAAAATTAATTATATATTATATCTATAATATTCTTTCTAAAAAATATGGTAGCTGTACTCTCCACCAATCCCAATCATGATTTACATCAGTTCCCCATAAGTCAACCCAAGCATTTATATTTTTATACTCTAGCAATGTTTTTAACTTATTTAAGCTATAAATCATTTCATCTTCCCAGGCACCTTGACCACAGCATATTACAATCTTATTTCTTCTATACTTGTCAACAAATTCATGATCATATGGCATACCTTCTATGTACTTAATTGGCGCATTTTTATAAACTAAATCATCACAATAATCATAAAAAACAAAATCACTATCATAATAACCGCTAAGACCAATACATCCATCAAATATATCTGGTCTTCTAAACATAAAATTAACCGCATGAGTTGCTCCCATAGAGCACCCTGTAGTTAAAATTCCATTAGCATAATATCCATTACTATTTTTATTAATCTCAAATATTCTTGGAACCAACTCATCTACAATATAATAATACCATTGTTCATGCATATGTATTCTATGCCTTTTATCACCAAAAATATCTGACCAACTTTCTTTATCTATGCTATCACAACAAAATAATTGAACTCTACCAGAGTTTATTAAATATTCTATACTGTGTACCATGTTAAAGTTTTCAAAATCATAAAATCTACCATCTTGCGCTGGAAAAGCTAAGAGAGGTTTCCCCCCATGCCCATATACTTTAAATTCCATATCTCTATTTAAGCAATGGCTATATTCTTTAAAATACTCTATTTTCATTAGTTACCCCCCAAATGATATTTCACTATAGAAAATTATAATACATTGTATATAGAAAAATGCTTAAAATTTAAAATATATTTTAAATTTTATTCAAAAAACATTTTCATGCATAAAAAATTCGCTTCGCTTGAGCTACGTGTCGGCGAATCCTTCATGTCGCCAACGACTTCGTCCGTTGCTTGAGCCACTGCGTTGGCGAAGTATTTCAAAATCTTTTTTACACTCAAAACCAATTTATTGATATTACTTACATTCAGAATTTATCCTCATTTTTTAAGTATTATAATATCCTTAAGCGTAAAAAAGGATTATAACTTATATTTTTATAAGTATAATCCTTTTTATAAACTTAAAATATGTTGTTGACTTATTTCTTAGCTAATATAGTTTTTTTAGGCTATTAAAAGTCTTAACTAATGTTTTACCCATATAATATCTTTCTTAATCAATTCTATAAATTTTTAGCCACTTCATTTATTTTATCCTTTAATCCTAATAAATCTTTTCTTATTTTAGAAAAATCTCCACTTACAAGTTCCTTATTTCTTACAACAATTTTACCATCTACTATTACAGTATGTACATTTGAAGGATTTGAAGAATAAACTATAGTTGCATAATAATCATATATAGGTTGCATATTTACAGATTTTGTTTCAATTAAAACTAAATCTGCCTTTTTACCAACTTCTATAGATCCAACTTTTTTTTCTAATCCTAAAACTCTAGCTCCACCCATTGTTGCCATCTCAACTATTTCATCTGATGGAAGAAGTGTTCTATCATTATTAAATAATTTATGTATCTTCCCAACTTGAGACATTTGACTTATTATATCTAATGTATTCGAGCTCATAGGCCCATCTGTTCCAAGCCCTATATCTATATTATTTTCTTTCATTTTTAATATAGGACAAACACCTTTTGCTCCTTTCGAGTTTGCAGATATATTATGAGAAACTTTTACTTTTTTTTCTTTTAATATATTTATATCTTCGTCATTAACTAAAATTGTATGAGCTGATATAAAATTATGATCTAAAATACCTAATTTATCTAAATAACCAATTGGAGTTAAATTATATTTCTCCTTATACATAGAAACTTCATAATCCATTTCAGCTACATGCATAGTAAAAGGAATATTATACTCTTTTGATAAATTATATGCTAATTTTAATGATTCATCACTGTTAGTATAAATTGCATGTGGTGCTACTCCTGGAGTTATTAAATCATCATCTTTCCATTTTTTGATAAAGTCTTTAGCATAATCAATCCCTCCATAAGGCTTCTCTGAGTCAGGAGCTTTAAAATCAACTACAGTTTCACATACAATACCTCTCATATTTAGTTCTTTAGCTGCCTTTGCAACTTCATCTTCAAAATAGTACATATCACAAAATGTGGTTACCCCTCCTAATAACATTTCAGATATTGCATATTTTGCTCCTATATAAGTTAATTCTTTATCCACTAACTTTTGTTCTAGTGGAAATAAGTATCTTTTTAATCTATCTTTATAATCATCTGCTAAGCTTCTAAATGGAATCATTGATGCATGAGTATGGCAGTTTATCATACCCGGCATTAATATAGCATCTTCTCCATCTATTAAATTTACATCTTCATCAAATTCCTTTTCACATCCAACATAAATTATCTTATCATCTTTATATATAAGCATACCATTTTCTATGATATCTTTATTTTGATTCATAGTAAGTATATTTACATTTTTTATAACTGTAGCTTTACTATTCATATTCTCCTCCATTATGTAAAAGGGCTATTCAAAATTACTTTTGATATAGCCCTAATATCTAATCTTTAAATTCTTTATTATTAATTTTATTTAATATTTAACCCTTAGTTCATTACTCTATTCCACTTGTTTATCCAATCATTCATTAAAGGATTTACAACTTTATAATCTATAGTTTTAGCATTTTTAACAATATCTCCGTAAGCTAAGTTTTTAGCATCTTCTTCACTTAATTTAACATCTGTATTTATCGGAGCATCGTTTAATGTTTTTGCAGCTCTTTCTTGTACTTCATCACTTAATACATAATTTATAAATTCATAAGCTAAATCTTTATTTTTAGAGTTTGCATTTATATTTATAGTATTAAAGTTTAAGTAAGTTCCTGATTCAGGTATAACATTTATAACTTCTGGCTTAGCCTTTTGTATAGTTTCAAATGCAAAATCTGATGCTATAGCAGCTACTATTTCTCCACTTGAGAACATATTAGCTAAATCAGATGACTTGCTGTAAGTTTTTACAACATTTGGCTTTAACTTTTCTAACTCTTTAAATGCAGCTTCTCCATTATCTTCAGTTATAGAAACACCAGCTTTAGTTGCCGCTATATCAACTACTGCTGCCCCATTTGTAGTAGTTATATCTGGTATTGCTATTTTACCTTTTAATTCAGGTTTCCATAAATCTTCCCAAGAGTTTATTTCTATATTACTAGTTGGATCAACTACTATACCTATACTATTTAAAGTGTAAGCTGGTCCATATCCATTTTCTACTGTATACTTAGCTTTTTCATTTATTTTCTCAGCATTTGGTATTTTAGAATAATCTAATTTTTCAAATATACCTGCATCTGCTCCTTGCTCTGAAAATGATTCCGCTAAATAAGTTATATCTATATTTGAATTTGGATTATTCTTCATTTTAGTTAATCTGTCAGAGTTATTTCCTACTTCTAAAACTACTTCTACTCCATGTTCTTTAGCAAAAGGTTCAAATATTTCTTTCTTTAATACATCTTCATTTAGTCCCCAAGTTGAAATTACAAGCTTGTCAGACTCTGCTGAATTATCTTTAGCTTTACATCCTACTAAAAGTGATGCTGATAAAACTCCTGTTAATACTAATGATAAAATTTTCTTATTCATCTGTCATTTCCCTCCACTTTATAATACAACAATTTTATTTGATGGTAATTGAAGTTTTACTTTATTACCTTTTTCATAAACCACACTATTTTCACTATTTACTATTAAATTTCCTATAGATGTTTTTACATCATATTGATATGCCTTTCCTAAGAAAGTTCTTATCTCAACTGTTCCATCTATTGTATTTTCACTATCTTCATCTACTATTTTTATATCATCAGGTCTTATAGTAGCTTTAACTATATCTTTATCCTTAGCTCTATCAACCTTAAATTCTATATTATTTTCACTAGAATATGAATTTTTAGATGTTTTCTTTAAATCTATAAAGTTTTCAAATCCAACGAATCTTGCAACAAATTCAGTTGCAGGGTTTGAATATATATTTTCTGGAGTATCAAATTGTTCTATAACACCTTTATTCAGTACTGCTACTTTATCAGATATTGAGAAACATTCCTCTTGATCATGAGTAACAAATAAAGTTGTTATACCTAATTTTTGTTGAAGTTTTCTTATTTCAACTCTCATTTTAAGTCTTAATTTTGCATCTAAGTTACTAAGTGGTTCATCAAGTAATAATAAGCTTGGCTCTATAACTAACGCTCTAGCTATAGCAACTCTTTGTCTTTGTCCCCCTGATAATTCCTTAGGATATCTCTTTGCTAAATGAGACATATCAACAACTTCTAACATCTCACTTACCTTTTTCTTTATTTCTTCTTTAGCAACCTTTTTCATCTTAAGACCAAATGCCACATTTTCTTCAACTGTTAAGTGAGGAAATAGTGCATAACTTTGGAAAACTAAACCAAAGTTTCTATTATGTACTGGTATTTTCGTATAATCCTTGTCTCCTAAGTAAAAATGACCTGCTGTTGGCTCTATAAATCCTGCAACAACTCTTAATGTAGTAGTTTTACCACATCCACTTGGACCTAAAAGTGAAACAAGCTCTCCCTTTTTTATATTTAAGTTTAAATTCTCAAGTATATTAGTTTTTTTATCGTATGATACGTTTATATTTTGTAATTTTATTAAATCCATTTTATATTCCTCCAAGGCTTTGCTTAAACTTATGCTGAAAAATTACTAAGTCCTAATGTCTTTTCTAAGATATACATTATACCTATAGTTAAAATCATTAATATTACTGATAAAGCTGATACTGTTGGGTCATAATTATACTCAACATAGTTCATCATTGTTATAGGTAATGTAGATACACCTGGTCCTGTTAAAAACATTGAAACTGGTACGTTATTAAATGAGTTTATAAATGCTAACATAAATGCTGCCATAACTCCTGATGTTATATTTGGAAGTACAACCTTGAAAAAAGTTTGCGATTTTTTACATCCTAAACTCATTGCAGCTTCTTCTATTGCATAGTCAAATACTTCTAAACTAGACCCCACAACCCTTATAATATAAGGAATAATTACTAAAGTATGTCCTATAAGTAAGCTTGAAGTTACTGTCAGATTTAACTTTACTAATAAGAATTGGAATAATGAAAATCCAACTACTATTGCAGGTATCATAAGCGGTGAGAAGAAAAAGTTCTTAAGTAAACTTTTACCCTTAAAATCAAATCTGCTTAATCCATAAGCTGCTGGCATACCTATAATTAAGGCTATTACAGTAGCTATAGTAGATATTCCTAAACTTGTAATCATACTATTCATAAAAGATTCTGAAGTAAATACATTCATAAACCACTGTAAACTAAATCCTTTTGGTGGAAATGCTATATAATTTTCAGTTCCTATACTAGTCATAGCTATTATAACTAGTGGTGCAAATAAGAATATATATACTAAAACAACAAATGCTGTTAGAAATTTACTTTTCTTCATTTTAAGAAACACCTCTCTTGTCTAGTCTTGATGCTAAGAAGTTTATTGTTTTTACAACTATTAATGTAACTACTATCATTATAGTTGCAACTACTGCTGCACCTTGCCAATCACCTAATGTCATAGTCTTTTGGTATATAAGTGTTGCTAGTACAGTATTTTTATTTCCACCTAATAATTGTGGAGTTGTATATGCAGTTAATGCACCTGTAAATACTAATACTGTTCCAACTATTAACCCAGGTAAACTTAATGGGAATATGACTTTGAAAAATGCAACTATTTTATTTGCTCCTAAGCTTTCTGCTGCTTCTAATAGATCATTTTCAACATTTTCCATTACTCCAACAAGTGAGATAATCATAAGCGGTAAGAATATATACACAGTACCAACTATTATGGCACCTTCAGTATATAAAAGTGATAATGGCTCTGTGATTAAATTTAACTTCATAAGTATATTATTTATAACACCATTTTTTCCTAGTATACTCATCCATGCAAATGAACGAACAACCGAATTAGTTAAAATAGGAAATACCGTTAAAGCTATAAATAATCCTCTTAATTTTTTAGATGTTCTTGATATGTAATAAGATACTGGCACTCCGATTAGCATACATATTATTGATGATATTAATGATACCTTTATAGTTCTATATAATATACTCATCATATATTCGTCTTTTAAAAATTCCGTATATGCACTAAACATTCCATTAGATACATCCGTAAATGTCGGTAATATTGTTCCTAATAATGGAATTATCATAAAATACGATATAAGTACGATACATGGTAAGAATAATATGTACTGATGTTTTTTATTCATTATGTCATTTCTCCTTCCTAACTATAATATGCGAACAATTTACTAATTTAATCTGTTGTGCTAGTTATTTTACTAAACATATTGAAATTACTATATAAAGTTCTTGAACTATAAAAATATAGTTTACAATGCTTTAGTGTTTTCAATAATCATATTTAACTAGCACAACGAGTTAATTTAGTAATTTTATATACGTATAATACCATTTATAGTCGAACATTGTCAATGTATTTTAAAATATATTTCTATATATTATATATTTTTATTATTTAATAATATATTAATATATGTATTTTAAAATTAAATTTTAATTTCTTTTTTAATTTATAACTATATTTGCTTATATAAAATACTTAACTAAATAAATAAAGGGCTATATAAATAGCCCCTTTTAAATTCTTAAATTAACTTTTCTATAAAAGAAATTATTAAAAGTATAAATACAAATATAATTAATATCCACGTAATTAATAAAGACGAAGGGATTAAAAGTCTTTGCTTTTCAATACTTTGATACTTATCTTCAATACTAAAGTAAAAATATTTGCCGTACATTCCTAAGAATATAGGAGTAAGTAAACAAAGTATAAGTCCTATTGGTGGCGACCATACTAATGCTCCAACTAATATTGCCGCTGTTAGCAATACCATAACTACTTTTTTATAAACCATCCAATTTATCCCTAAAACAATCAACGACCATAAATATCTTACGCTATTCTTAAATGTCATTTTCTCTTTAGAACTTCTCATTTCATCAATTTTTTTTATATACTTTTCACTATTCTTTTGCGCATATTCATGTATATTGTGTCTAGCTTTATTAGTATTATCTTCGTGATTGTTCTTGTTCATATCTTCCCTCCCTAATTCCTTTTAATATATAATATCGTTTTCTTATATAAATAGTTCTCGTATTTAATATTTTTTCTATATTTGCAAATATTTATATATCTGTAGATCGTTATAATTTAAATTTATTAATACCTATTAATGTACTTAAACATATCACACACTCTAGAAATCAACATAATATATATTATATTTTAATAGTTAGAAATTGATTTAATTTGCATGTTTCAAATCTTAAACTTCTAATCTATACTAATCCTTGTATCATCTAAATAATTATCACAATTATAAGTTAAGTACTTTATCAACCTCTTGATAAAGTACTTAACTTATACAAAATTTATATAAGGAGGTAAATTTATGAATGAAACTGATGATATACTAGCTCTTTTTTTCAATAACACTAATCTTCCTTTTAACTTTGAAGATATTTATAAAAAAAAATTAGATGATACTATATATTTAACTGAAAATGGATTCAGCGAACCCGTAGGAATATATGATTCAAAAACTAGAACAGCTAAGCTCACTAAATCAATCATTAATAAGAGCTTGATTATAGATATAGATAATATTATTTTAAATGGGGATAACTATTCTATCGGAAACGATACTTTAAATATTGCAATACTTATATCTAAAGCATCAAAAAATATAACTATTAATTATTTAAAATTAAATTCATATAATGTAGATGTTTTTATTGAGCCCTATTGCGAGGATATCAAGTTTAATAATTGTATATTTAAAGGTAAGAATCTAGGCATTAATACATTTTTGTCAAAAAATTTATCTATAGAATATAATCACTTTCTCGATAATATTGGAATAATGTTATATGGTTGTAAAAATGCCTTAATAAAATCTAATCATTTTTCATCTAATAAAAAAGGACTCTATCTATTTGAAAATAACAATAATTGTAATATAATAAATAATCTATTTTTAGACTGTATAATAGGAATTTCTATAGAATCTAAAAATTGCTTTAATATAATAAGTAACAATAACTTTAAAAACGAAAACAATGTTTTACAACAATATTGTATATCTATACTAAATAGTAATCATTATAATAAAATAACTAAAAATCTTATGCTCTTTTCACATAAATTTATAAATTATGAAGTAGGTTCTCTTTCTTCAAAATTCATCGGGGTATACATTAAAGGCAATAAAAATACATTTAACACTATATCTAAAAATAAAATAATATTTAAAAATAACAAATGCAATATTAATAATAATTATCCTAATATACTTATAATCGGTATTGGTTGTTACGAATATAATAGTGATGTAGAGATAAGTAATAATGAAATAGTTATCACTCAAAATGAATTTATTATGACAAAAGGAAGTTTCCAATCAGTATATTTATTCAATATTTATCTATCAAATCATAGTAACTGCACTATAAAAAATAATATTCTCAATATAAATGAAAACAGTACTAACCTAAATTCAATAGACAGTTTATTTGAAATTAGCAATTTAGTGCTTGATACTAATAATAAATCTATAAAAATATTTTGCAATGAATTTGAAATTTCAAAAAATAATGCTATAAATAATGATACTGTATTTAAAGCTTTTAACTTAGATTTAATTGATAATAATTCTGATTCAGATATAAAAGATAATATATTCAAAATAAAATCTAATAATCATGGAGTAATAGCTAGTATAAATTTATGGACTGAAAACTATGGTAATAAAATTTCATATAATAAATTAATTGATATAGAAGGTGTTTCAATTATATTAGATAGTGAAAACATAGGAAATATTATAATATACAATACTATAAGCTGTAATGACTTCGCAGTTGTATTGAATGATGAAAATAATTCTAATATTATAAAAGAAAATAGTTTGTCTACTATAGCGTCTTCAAATATCTTGTTAGTTATTAATAACCTTAATAATTCAATAACTGAAAATTATATAGAAAATGAATTCTTAGGAATATTCATAGTAACTAACAATAACAACTTTAATTCTATTACATTTAATGAATTTTGTAATACTTCTCAAGACATTTCAATCCCTAAGGACTCCTATAACTATATTTTTAATAATACAAAATATTTTATAGAAGATAATAAATAATAGAATTTTATAAACATTGTTACCACGTATTATCTAAACTAATTTAGTAAATAATCTAATATAAAATCTTATTATAAGGAAGTGATACTATTAAAAATAATTCTATTTCATATATATTTGACATGATAATATTATGTCTTGGATGTTTTATAATGGCTGTCGGACTTAATATGTTTTTAGAGCCATATACAATTGCATCAGGTGGATTAACAGGTTTAGCTATAGTCTTTAAAAGCTTATTTAATACTCCACTTTGGTTTATAAATTTAGCTTTTAATATACCATTATTTATAATTGGTATTAAAATCTTAGGGAAAAGAGATGCTATAAAGACTTTAATAGGTATTTTACTACTAACTTTTTTCTTAAAAGTAACAGAGAGTTTGACAACTTACAATACAACAAGTGATGTTTTATTGTCAGCTATAGCAGGTGGTATAATAGTTGGTATTAGCCTTGGTATGCTATTTAGAACAGATGCATCAACTGGTGGTTCTGAACTCGCTTGTCTTATTTTAAATAAAATATTTCCATTTATAAGTATCTCTACATTTTTATTTATAATAGATGGTATTGTTATTGTTCTTGCAGGGCTTGTATCTAGAAATATAGAAACTACATTATACGCTACTATTTCACTTTATATAACTATAAAAATATCTGATACTATTATTGAAGGCTTTAATTTTTCAAAATCTTTTATAATAGTTACTGATAAATTCGATGAATTATCTAAAGCTATTATGACAGATTTGGAAAGAGGAGTTACATTTTTAGAAGGACGTGGTGGATACACTAATATAAAAAAAGAAGTTTTATTGGTTGTAGTTTCTAGACGCGAAGAAGTTCATTTAAAAAAATTAGTTAATGACATAGATTCTAATGCATTTATTATAATTAATGATGCTCATGAGGTTTTAGGTGAAGGATTTAGCAAAAAAATCCAATAACATTTTAATAGCTTATTCAAAAACAATAAAAATCATAGGATCTTCTACAGTTTTATTTTACTTGCACTTAAAATCTATTTTTATCAAATAAAAAATTCGCTTCGCTTGAGCGGCGTGTCGGCGAAGTATTTCAAAATCTTTTTTACGCTCAAAACCAATTTATTGATATTACTTACATTCAGAATTTATCCACATTTTTTAAGTATTATAATATACTTAAGCGTAAAAAGAAGGCATATTTCTATGCCTTCTTTTTACCACACACAATTAAACACATTTTTTGGAGATTGATGACTATCCTAAAGATATAAATCTATACTTTAAGATGAGTTAACCCTATTTACTATTAGAGCTACTATACACAATAACATATTTTTATTTTATCATAGCCATAACCTATTGTAAATTATTGTAATTCGCCATATTTCTACTTAATTTTTTGGATACTTCTCAAACCACTCTTCACTTTCTTCATATCCAGTTAATAAATCCATTGAAATATTTTCTAATAATTCTTTAAGCTCAATTACATCAATCCATTCTTTAGGTATATTATCACTCCCTAAATATGCACCTAAAATATTACCACAAATAGCCCCTGTGCTATCACTATCTCCATCATGATTAACTGAACAAATTAATGCTTTTTTAAAGTCATTCTTATATTTTAAGCTGCTATATATAGCTATGGCTAATGCATCTTCTCCAACCCATCCTTCACCAAGCATTCTTATAGCATCTGTATCTACTAAATCATTTTCAGAAAGTTTAACTGCTTTTTCTACTATCTCTACACACTCACAATGTCCGTCCATATCCCTTGCAAATGATATAGCATGTTCTATAGCTTCATCAATTTCCATACCTTCAATAATGCATGATATTATACAAGATAACATTCCTCCACTAATGTATCCACTTGGATGCCCATGTGTTAATGCGGCGCAATCACATCCTAATCTAAATGCTTCTTTCTTATCATACATAAGTCCTATCGGTGCTACTCTCATAACTCCACCACACCCTTTGCTATTATTTATAGGGTCTCTTATACTCCCCATTTCTTCTTTGCATAATGAAGTTAAACAAGTATTTCCTGCACCTCTATCTTCATACAATTCATCATATTTTAATAAATAGCTATTATATGTACACTCATCATATCCACTTGTATCTATATTTCTTTGTGTAAAGTACCACCTTAAATAGGCATTGTATACTACAGCGGGTATATAACATCTACCTTTTTTGCAATTTGCTCTTAATATTCCTTCTGCCGTAAATAAAGTCATTTGGGTATCATCAGTTATTTCTGCAACACCTTTATCATTTAAAGTCAAATTAGTTATTCCATTACTTCCATATGTAGCCTTAATTACTTTAAGTTTTTTTAATTCTATAGGATGACCTAAAGCGTCGCCTATAGCTCCACCTAATATGCACCCCTTATAATATTTTTCATCTCTTTTCATACTATTACTCCTATAAATTAAAATAATATCTATAAATAATATGAAAAAATTTAATATTATATGTTTTTATAAGTAAGCATATATTCCATACTTTTAACTAAATCTATAATACTAGTTGGATATTCTCGTATCATATAATACAATCTTCCTGATATTGAGCTAGTAGAACAAATTCCTTCATTTTCTATACCTAAAATACTGGCAATAAGTCTTCCTCTAAATAAATGATAATCACTAGTCACTATAAGAACTTTTCCTTTATTGTTTATATTATCTAGTATTTTTTTACTATATATAATATTTTCTAATGTAGTTGTGGCCTTATTTTCTTCAATAATATTATTTGAATTAACTCCATTAGATATCAAATAATTTTTCATTGCTAAAGCCTCAGTGATATTTTCATCATTACCTTGACCTCCAGATACTATTATATTTACAGACTTATGTTTGTTGTAATACTCTATAGCCTTATCAAGTCTTAATTTTAATGTATTAGAAATTTCAGTGCCATTTACCTTAGCCCCAAGAACTATCATTGTATCTATATTATCTACTTTATCTGCATCTTTTGTTTCATTTATATTTAAAAGTATCAATCCTTCTAATAATAAAAATAAAGACACAAATATGATTATTATAACTTTATATATATTATAAATTATATTTAAATGCTTGCTTTTACTACATAAATCCCTCATAGAAAAAACTATATATATAAGAGCCATAGATACTATTAAAAATATAGATGAAAAACTAATTCCCCATTCAAGTATAGATAGTACACCTATAATAATCATAGCAGACATTATGTATTTTCTTTTGTTCATATTTATCTCCTTAAATTAATATTTATATAAAATTCGCTTCGCTTGAGCAACGTGTCGGCGAAGCATTTCAAAATGGCAAATTTCATACTGATAATATTGTTAATGCTATTTACATAGACAATGCATATGAGTTTTTGCTTCATTTCCCTTTACAACATATGCTTGTCCCTTAGAACAAAATATAGAATTAGAAGTATATTCTATGTCACTATCTTTATCATAATTTCTTTTTTCTAATACCTCTTCAGTATTATGACATATATCATATCCATCAAATATGTAACTAATAGAACCTGTTCCCTTACTGAAAGATACAATTTCAAGAGAATAATCCATAAATGTAGCTACTGGACCCCTTCCATTTACTATGGCTAAATTCTCATTAATAATAGGAGGTTCAAACTCACCACTCATTTTAGAAATATCAGACATAACCCTTCCAACATAATCAATAGCTATTTCTATACTAAATTTATAATAAGGCTCAAGCAATATATTTTTAGTGTTCTCAAGACCTTGTCTTAAAGCTCTAAAAGTAGCTTCTCTAAAATCTCCACCACTAGTATGTTTATTATGAGCTCTACCTGTAAGTAATGTTATATTTACATCAGTTAAAGGATATCCTCCTAATATTCCCTTATGATCTTTTTCAAATATATGAGTCTTAACTAAATTTTGATGACCTAAAATTAAATCATCCACATGGGCAATACTATCAAAACTTACCCCACTATTTCTATCGTTTGGAGTAATCCTTAAATGTACTTCAGCATAATGACCTAATGGTTCAAAATGACCATATCCAATTATTTCACTTTCTATTGTTTCTTTATAAAGTATTTCGCATGGACCAAATTCAACATCTATATTAAATCTATTTTTCACTATAGCTTTTAATATTTCAAGTTGTATTTTTCCCATAGCATGAATATGTATTTCCTTTAATGTTTCATCCCAAACTACATTTAATGCTGGTTCTTCATTGTTTAGTATATTAAAGTATCCTAATACCTCTCTTATATTTAAACTATTATCAAATATAACCTTAGATTTTAATGTTGGAACCATTTCTAGATTATTTTTTACTTTAAATTTACTTAGTTTAACTTCTGATATATTATGGCTTAAAACCAAGTCACCAATACTAGCTTTACTTAATCCACATACAGCAAAAACTTCTCCTGCATAAGCTTCATTTATAGATGTATATTTGTTAGAATTATATATCCTTATTTCATTTATCTTTTCATTTACATTATTTCCCTGGCTATAATTTACTTCATCTTTAACCTTAATACTTCCTTGTAAAGCCTTTATATATGTAATTCTATTTTTATTATCATCATATTTTATCTTATACACCTTGCCTATAAATTCATATTCTTTGTTATAATTTGTATAAGTTAAATAATCTAATCTTTTAATAAATTCATTTATACCAATATCTTGTATCGCTGAACCATACATTAATGGATAAATATTAGATTCTTTTATCATTTTTTTCATAGTATCTATCCATAAATCTTTATCATAATCTTCTTCTAAATATCGTTCAAATAAATAATCATCTCTTTCAGCTATAAATTCTATAATATCTTCATTTAAGATATTATCTAAATCTAGGTTTAAATTATCACTTATATTTATAACATCACTAGTTAAACTATTTTTTATATCACTTATAACTTCATCTAAGTTAGCTCCTTCTCTATCTATTTTATTTACAAAAAATATAGTAGGAACATTATACTTTCTAAGCAATCTAAAAACTGTCTTAGTATGTGATTGAACTTTTTCTATTGCACTTATTATAATTACAGCATAATCCATTATACCAATAGACCTTTCCATATCTGGAGAAAAATCTATATGTCCTGGTGTGTCTATTAAATAGTAATTAGATTCATTATATTTAAATGTTGCTTGTTCTGAAAATATTGTTATTCCTCTTTGTTTTTCTATATCATGATTATCTAAAAATGTATCTTTATTATCAACTCTACCTCTTTTTCTTATTGCATTTGTATGATAAAGAAGTTGTTCACAAAATGTGGTTTTCCCACAGTCTACATGTGCAAGTATTCCTATTATCTTATTCATATTTCACCTCTTTAAATCCCTCTTATATTAAGTACTATATCATCAAATTAATTTATACAATTAATTATATTATATATAAAAGGAGTACCACAAAATATTATTTGTGTATACTCCTTCTAAAGTTTATTATCCAATTTATACTAAGCTTATTATCATCTATTTATCATAAACAGAATATTTTTCCCAAATAGCTTCTAAATCATCAAAATGTTGTTTTATATCTTCTTTTTCTTTCATACCAACTGATACTATAAGTGCATTTGCTATACTTAAAGCTGGAACTAAAGAGTCAACAAATGATGCCATATTACTCTTAACTAATAATAAGTTATCTGTAAAAGATGCAACTGGTGCAAATAAACTATCTGTTAAAGATACTATATGAGCTCCTTTTTCTTTAGCATAACTTACTATCTGGTATGATTTCTTAGAGTATCTAGGGAAACTTACAGCTATTAAAACATCATCCTCATTTATCTTTACAACTTGTTCAAAAGCATCTCCCATATCTGTTCTTATAACATGAACACTGTCTAATATTATACCTAGATAAAATCCTAAATACTGAGCTATGGTAAATGAACTTCTCATTCCTACTATATAAATTCGCTTTGCTTTTAATATTCTATTTGATGCTTCTTCAAAAGCTTTTTCGTCAATTTCGTCTAAAGTGTCTTTTATGTTATCTATATCACTCTTTACTATTTTTTTAAGTATTGCAGAATCATCATTAAATTCCTTTATCATATCTACTCTTTGTACTGTTGTTAATTTATTTTTTATAAGTTCTTGAAGAGCATCTTGAAGTTTA
This sequence comes from Romboutsia ilealis, assembly GCF_900015215.1. Classification (NCBI taxonomy): domain Bacteria; kingdom Bacillati; phylum Bacillota; class Clostridia; order Peptostreptococcales; family Peptostreptococcaceae; genus Romboutsia; species Romboutsia ilealis. The sequence continues at coordinate 1,538,828 of NZ_LN555523.1, forward strand.
GGATATCCAGAATATCCTAAGGCATTTGCAAATCTTACAACAGTAGATTCACTAACCCCTACCGTTTCTCCTAACTTACAAGCCGTCATAAATGCAACTTTATCGTAATTTTTTAATATATATTGTGCTATAAGTTTTTGTCCCTTACTAAACCTTGTATATTGTGATTGTATATGCGATATTAAATATTTGCTATCTTTTACTTCTTGCTTTGAATCTTTCATGATTTCTCCTTTGATTAAATAAATCTATAATTAATTTTTAAATTTTCTGTATATTGCAAAAATATTCTTTTACTATTAATATTATATCATCTTTTGCATAAATTTTAATATATTATGTGAAATATTTTTTATTTTTTGAAAACATTTTCTAATTAATCTGTTGTGCTAGTTATTTTACTACACATATTGAAATTACTACATAAAGTTTTTTACAAAGAATATAAACTATTCTAAACTCTAGTGTTTTAAATAATTAAATCCAACTAGCACAACGAGTTAATTATATATTAAATATATTCTTTTAATGATTTTACTTTATTTTCCAAATTACTCTCATTCTTTGATTCTATAATTCATGGTACTTATATCTGCTTTTCATATACATTTTATCTTTCTTATTTTCTAAATTACAAAAATATAAAAAGCTATGAAATTAAGTTTCTTCTAATTTCATAGCTTTTACATATTTAATCTATTAAATTAAATTCTACAACTGACTTAAATAAATCTCCATCTATATCTATCTCAAATCTACCACCTTGGGCATTTACTAAGTCTCTTGCAATAGCAAGACCTAACCCACTACCTTCAGTATTTCTAGACTCATCGGATCTTTTAAATCTTTCCATTATTTCTTCAGGGTCAAAATTTAATTCATAAGATGATATATTTTTCATTGTCAGTTTTACTTTATCATCCTCTTCAATTATATCAATATATACTCTAGTATTGTTAAGTGAGTATTTTGATATATTACTTAATAAGTTTTCAAGAACTCTATATAATTTTTTTCCATCTGCCATTATATAAGTCTTTTCTTCTGGTACTCTTAGCTTTAAATCTAAATTAGCATTTGATAACTTTTCTTCCATCTCACCTATAGCTTGTCTTAAAAGTTGAGTTATATCTATTTTTTCCATATTAAGCTCTAAGTTACCACTACTTGCCTTACTAGCTTCAAATAAATCTTCTATTAATACCTTTAATCTTTTAGACTTTGAATCTAATACATTTACATAATCTTTAATATGTTCAGGTTTTATATCCTCTTCTTTTTTTATTAATTCTATATAGTTAATTATAGAAGTTAAAGGTGTTTTTAAATCATGGCTTACATTAGTTATAAGTTCTGATTTTAATCTTTCACTTTTTAACTGATTATATATTGCCTTATCAAGACCTTCTCCTATATTATTTATATTTTCTGCTAAGTTGCTAAAATTATCATCACCTATAATATCTAGTTTATAATGTATGTCCCCACCTTTTATACGCTCAGTTCCTTCCATTATATAACTTAAGTACGATAGCTTTTTAATTAAGTAATAAACATATAGTACAACAATAGTTAAACTAAGTATTGGTCCAAATAAAAATAACAATAAAGTACTTCCAAATAAAAATCCTATAAACCAACCAATTGTTCCTACTCCTACACTTAATGCTGCTAATATTATAACTCTTTTAGCTAGTGGAATTGATTTTGTTACTTTATTAATATCCTTAAGTTGTTTCTTTCCTAATATTAATAATCTAACTATTAAACTAGTTTTTAATATTTCTATAGGTTTATCAAAGCTTTTTATTTCTTTTCTTAATATATAAGCTATTGCAAGTAAACCAAATATCCATATAAAAGTATATGCTAAATGTTCTAGTGAACCATAATAATAACCATAATATCCAGTTTCTATAGTTTCAAGTAAAATACATAGTAAACATATATCTAGTAAAAAATAAATCTCTAAAGGTATTATTTTATAAAGTTTTAAGTAAAAACTATTTCTATCCAAAACTTCACATTTCATTTTTTTGTATATTACTATTGAAATTATAAATAATATTAAAGATATTATAGCTGATACTATTATAATTTTAAAATAAATTACTTCATTATCAAAATCATTTTTTATCTCTGAAACCTTATCGTAATAACCATAATTTTCAAAGTTTTGATTAATTGATATACATACTTCAAAATCATATAAATTGTAAGTTAAAACATCTCTTAATTCTTTATTTACATTTACCTTTTTAAATATCTCATCTTTGATTTGCTTGGTATAGCTAATAACATCATTATTAGATGATAAGTCTACATCACATTCACCTTTTATATTTTTCTTAAAGTCTTCTATACTTTTATAATTAGTATTAGAATAAACCTCATTAGTATCTTTATTTATAGCTATATATTTCATATTTTTTATATATGATAATTGTTTTTTGGCAGAATCTTTTGCTTTCTCATAATGCTCTTTAAATTCATAATTTCTATTATCATTTTCATCCATTATAGATGTACTTGTCCAATATAATAATGGTCTAATTAAAGCTTCATCGAAAGCTTTACTCTTGTAAAAATCATCTTCTATAAGCTTTTTATCCTCATGCATATAACTTGTCATAACACCTCTACTATTATTTATAATAAAGTTAAAAGCAGGTATCAGTGCTACTATTAATGACAAAGATATCATTGCTGTGATTAAAAAAGCAAATTTTAACTTTTTATTTTCTTTCATACTCTCTCCTTTTTAATTAAACAGTAAAATCTTATATAATAAAAAATTCAAAATTCCAATTATGCCTATTGTAAGCGCTAAATTTATGTTTATTAGCTTAAAGCATATTATTACCCCTAAAACTTGAGTAATCATAAACATAGCTAAAATAAAAATACAATTAAATATAAGGCTTTTATTTTTTAATATTTTCCCATTATAATTTTTCAATTTTATATCCAACGCCCCACACCACCTTTAAATACCTCGGTTCTTTCGGATTAATCTCAATTTTTTCTCTTATCCTTCTGATATGTACTGCAACAGTATTTTCAACATTAAAGCTTTCTTCATTCCATACTTTTTCGTATATCTCATCTATAGAAAATACTCTTCCTTTGTTAGATAATAATAACTTTAATATTTTAAATTCTATTGGAGTTATTTTTACAATTTCTCCATCAACTTTTACTTCCTTTGTTGATATATTAAGTTCAAGTCCTCCACTTTTTAATATATCTTTATTAAAATTATCATTATTATAGTTGCCTAGAGTAACATATCTTCTTAAGTTTGACTTAACTCTTGCTATAAGTTCTAATAAATTAAATGGTTTTGTTATATAATCGTCTGCACCTATATTTAATCCTATTATTTTATCTGTATCTTCACTTTTTGCCGATACTAATATTATTGGTATATTTTTTTCTTCTCTTATTTTTATAGTCGCCTTTATTCCATCTAATTTAGGCATCATTATATCCATTAATATTAAATGGATTTCTTTTTCTACTAAAATTTCTAACGCTTCTATACCATTGTATGCTTTAAATATATTGAACCCTTCATTTTTTAAATATATTTCAATCGATTCAACTATTTCCTTATCATCATCTACTACTAATATGTTATACATTGTATCTCCCCTTTTTATAAATTACTTCTCACTGTATTATACATTAAAATCACATCCTTTTATAATTTATATTGATTATTAACTTTTACTATATATTTATAATAAGATAAATTTCTTACGTAATTATTAACTAAATTCTTACGATTTTCTTACAAAAAAAAATAGAACTTTCTAAATATGAAAATTCTACTTTTAATAAATTTATCTTCTTACTAAAAGTTGCATTGTCTTTTATATCATCATAAATGGTTTCACATATACGTCTGCTAAAACATAGTATAGATAACAATCGCTAGTTATATCTAATCCACTATACTTACCTCTTTTCTATAACAAATTCCAAAATATTATAAAAAGGCATTTCAAAATATATTAATAAGATTTATATCTCATAAATATCTATTTTAAAATGCCTTTTAGTTTATATAATTTTTATTTGTATTATGTTTGCCTAATATAAAATATTATACCAACATTGTATAATTATATATTAAAAATATCAATAATTTTCAATCGATTATACAAATTTATTTTATATATTCTTTTTTCTTCTCTATTAAAACAAGCTGTGGTGGATTATTTATTTGATTTATAAATCCACATTCTAATACGTTAAATTCATTTTGATCAAGATTTTTTACAAATTCATAAACACTATTTTTCTCTTCCATTCCCCCTTCATGCCCTGTGTATATTGCTATACTTATAACTCCATGAGGTTTTAATAAATTTAAAGAATGTTTAATGGCCTTAATAGTAGTTTCTGGCTTTGTGATTATATTATGATCAGCTCTTGGTAGATATCCTAAGTTAAATAAAACACAGCTTACCTCTCCTTCAACATACTTGTCCATATTTTCATGACCATCAAGTATTAACTTAACTCTATCGCTTAAATTTTCTTTATCTAACCTTTTTTTAGTAGATTTAAGAGCAGTTTCTTGTACATCAAAGCTATATACAAAACCATCTTCTCCAACCTTCTCTGCTAAATACTTTGTATCGTATCCATTTCCCATAGTAGCATCAACTACTATATCACCTTCATTTATAACTTTTTCTAAATATAATTTATTTATATCTGTAATCTTAGTTAAGCACTTTCCTAATTTCATACCACACCTCTATTTTATGCTTTTTAAATAAGCCACTTCTTCTTTAGTTAAATGTCTGTACTGACCTACTTCTAAATCTTTTAAAACTATTTTACCCATAGCTGATCTTTTCAGTCTAAGTACTGGATGGTTTATAGCTCTACACATTTTTCTTACTTGTCTATTTCTACCTTCATGTATTTTTATTTGACATATTGAGTAGTTCTTTTCTTCATTTATTTTAACTACTTTTATTTTAGCAGGAGCTGTTTTGTAGTCTTCTATATATAAACCTTCTTCAAAGTTTTTAATTTCTTGTGCATTTGGTACACCTTTAACTATAGCCATATAAGTTTTATCAACTTCATGTTTTGGATGAGTTAATTTATAAGTTAAATCACCATCATTAGTAAGTATTAATAAACCACTAGTTTCATAATCTAATCTTCCTATAGGATAAACTCTTTCATCTATATCTTTTACTAAATCAAGTACACTTGGTCTATCAAATTGATCTTTAACAGTTGTTATATAACCTTCTGGTTTATTTAAAACAATGTAAACATTATTTTTTTCTACACCTATTTGTTCTCCATCAATTTCAACTATATCTTTTTCCTCATCTATATTAAAGGCAAGCTCTGTAACTAGCTTTCCATTTACAGTAACTCTACCATCTAGTATTATTTCTTCTGCTTTTCTTCTTGATGCAACACCACAAGATGCTATATATTTATTTATTCTCATAATTTCACCTTTCTCTTATAGTTTTTAATATAATCCTCTTTACTTTCTGTATATTATATAAACATTAAAATGTTTCTTTATTACTATTTCTAATAAAGCAATTTTCATTTCATTATTATAATATAATCTATATGAGTAAAAATTAAAATATTTAATTTGCTATTTAATTAAATTAACTCTTATAAAAATACTTTATTTATTAAATGTACTAAAAAAAAGATATATTGTTAATATTCTTATTATAAAAGTTTCTTAATAAATTATTTTATATATAATACCTATATTTCTTATATTTGCATAAGATATATTTAGTAGAAGTTTTTAACATTATCTAAGGAGGGGTTTATTATGGTTTCGAAAGAAAATATAAAATACTACATACTTATAGCATTTATTTCTATACTCCTATACAAAGCTATCGATTCCCCAAGACAAATACTCGATAGCATCAATGGATTAATGTCTTTTTTTAGTCCATTTTTAGTTGGGATATTCTTAACATTACTTTTAAATCCTATGATAATGTTTTTAGAGCGAAAGTTTAAATCTCATAGACTTGTTAACATATTTTTTTCATACATATTAATATCTTTTGTATTCAGTGTTGGATTTAAACTATTAATACCTGCTATAATCGATACTTTAAATACATTAATAAATGAAATACCCAATTATATAAATATGTTAAATATATTTTTAAATAAATATTTATCTCAATCTCAGGTATTAGAAATACTTATACCTCACCTTCAAAATAATTTAAATAGTATATTAACAAAACTATTAGATTTATTCTCTAAGGTATCTTCAGATTTATTTATATATATTTTTAGCATAACATCATTACTATTTGATATAATAATGGGAATTATTTTATCTATATATATGCTATATGATAAGGAAAAAATAGGCCTTGGGTGTAAAAAATTATTATATGCTTTTTTTCCTATAAACAAAGCTAATAATATAGTCGAATTTTTTAAAGTATCCCATAATATTTTCTATCATTATATTATTGGAAAACTTATTGATTCTGTAATCATAGGTTGTTTAGCTTTTATTGGATTTAAATTTATCCTAAAAATTAATAATACATTATTTTTATCATTTATAGTATTTTTAACAAACATAATACCATATTTCGGACCATTTATAGGTGCAATATTCCCTATTGTTATGACTTTAGTTTATAGTCCTATAAAAGCAGTATGGGTAGCTTTATTCTTGCTTATACTTCAACAATTAGATGGAAATTTAATTGGACCTAAAGTTATGGGTGATCAAGTTGGCCTTAGTCCACTTTGGATAATATCTGCAGTTTTAATAGGAGGATCATTATTTGGAATAATTGGAGTCTTTTTATCAGTTCCTATAGCTGCTATTATAAAGTTTTCAATAGATAAATATGTTCAAAATAAAATCCATATAAGAATATCAAAGTAACTTCATAAATATTAAATAAAAATATCTATCAATATTGATAGATATTTTTATTTAATTTGATATTCAAAATAATCGACTTGCAATATTTTTAATTAACTATTATTATAGTAATATACTATATATATCAAACTAGGAGATTGACTATGAGTAAAAAGAAAAAAATAATATTAACTATTTCTATATTACTATTAATAGTAATTTTAAGTGTAGGTGGATTAGTAGGTAACTATTTTTATAACCTCGCAATAAATCCTTTTACTTCAAAGGATATGATTTTTGGCGAAGATGATGATGATTCTCTAGAGGTAGAAGCTGATGTTAACTGGCTTTTAAAAAATTCTAATTACATAGATAGTTATATAACTTCATCTGACAATTTAAAATTACATGCATACGAAGTAAAAAATGAAAATGAAACTAATAAATGGGCTATTGTAGTTCATGGATACACAAGTGAAGGAAAATTATTAAGTTCTAAAGCTAAACATTTATATGATATGGGATATAATATATTAGTCCCAGATTTAAGAAGTCACGGAAGTAGCGAAGGTGACTACATCGGAATGGGATGGGATGATAGATTTGATATAATTAATTGGATTAATTATGTTGTTAAAAATAATCCTAAATCTGAAATAGCTCTTCATGGAACTTCAATGGGTTCTGCTACTGTTTTAATGGTATCCGGAGAAAAACTTCCATCTAATGTAAAAGCTATTGTTGCTGACTGCGGATATACATCAGTTTATGATGAATTTAGCTATCAGCTTAAACAATTATTTAATTTACCAGCATTTCCTATTATGAATGTTTCAGATATTGTTACACATATAAGAGCTGGATATTGCCTAAATGATGCTTCTGCTATAGATCAAGTAAAAAAATCGACTACTCCAATATTATACATACATGGAGACAAGGATGATTTTGTTCCATATTATATGATGGATGAATTATATAATGTAACTAACTCAGAAAAAGAAAAGCTAACTATAGAAGGCGGGGAACATGCCAACTCAGATTTAGTTAACCCAAAACTTTATTGGTCGACAGTTAATAACTTCCTTGAAAAATACATTAAAAGTTAATATAATCAAATTAAAATATAAAAATAGTGCATCTATTAATAAATGCACTATTTTTATATTATTAAACCAATTAACTTTATATTTGTGATTCTTGTTGTGGTTGATGAGTCTGGTTTGTATTACTTGATTGACTTTGATTATTACTTGGAGTTTGTATTACTTCGCCAGTATTTTCTTGACTAGAATCACCTTGAGTATTTTCTAATTTATTATCTTGTTGATTGTTTTCTTCCTCTTGAGCTTTCTGTTCTTCTTTTTCTTTTAATGCATCTTGTTTTTGATTCTCTTTTAATGCATCTTGTTCTAATTTATATTGCTCTTTGCTTGATACATCTTTTGCATTTTCTTTTCTTTCTTCTTGAGACTTTTTATATTCTTCATTTAGCTTTATAAATTCTTTTTTCTTTTTAGATGCTTCTTTTTTTATTTCTGATGAGCCACCTTTTAAATTTTCTATAACATTTAGACATTCTATTGCCTTATCATAATTTTGCTTTTCTTCATATTCTGCTGCATCATTCATTTTTACAGCTTGCATATACATACTTCTTGCATTTTCATTTGTACTATCCGCAGTTAAAACTTGAGATAAAAGATCTTGTGCCTTTGTATATTCATGTTTTTCTAAAGCTAACTTACCTTCATTAAGTAATTCATCTTTTTTAAATGCTGAACATCCAGTAAAAAATATTGTTATAATCATAAGTATTAAAATCTTCTTTTGTTTCATAAAATCCCTCCGTATATGTAAATTATAGCATTTTTTTGGATTTAATGGCTAAAAATGTATTTTTTTAGATAATATCCTTAATTATTATAATATATTTACTATTCCCTGTAAAATTAATATTATTTAACTACTTATTAATACAATTAATTAAATAACGTAGTGATAACTTGTACTAAAGTAATTATTGTACTCTCCTCATAAATATAGTTGATGAAATAACTTTACATCCAAATTTCTATTAGACTCTATTATCCTTGAAAGTACTTAAAGTACTACATCATTTTACCTTATCTGCATCATAAATAATTAACTCGTTGTGTTAGTTAAATATGATTATTGAAAACACTAGAGCCTAGTAAACTATACTTTTATAGTTCAAAAACTTTATATAGTAATTTCAATATATTTAGTAAAATAATTAGCACAACAGATTAATTATATATTTTTTAATATTTATGTTATAAAATATATAAAGTCAGTTACATTTAATACTCTCATTTAAATTAATTTTTTAAACAATAAAATCTATAATTATTCTTACATAAAAATAATTATAGATTTTATTCCCTAAAAAATTTACTATATATTTAATATTAAAACTTATATAACCTTAAAAAGTTTACTTAAATTTATATCAACAAAGTCTATATCTAAATCTAATTTATCTGGTATAGTTATATCTTTGTTATTTTTAGTTATTACTAATATCTTAGGAACTTCAAAGAATGGTATAGTTGATTTTTCTATTTTTTCTTCAATTCTATCATACTTAAATATATTAAAATTTTCATCTATATTTATATCAACTAATATTTGTTTTATATCATTATAATTATCTACATACTCTATAAATAAATCATATGTGGATTTATCTACTTTAACATTTCTATAAAAACGTCTTACTTTATATCCTCCTGTTTCAAGTTTTATAGCTAATTCTGAACCAATTACTACTTTAACTAGTTCTTTACCTTTATACATTTTACTTCCATTTAAATAATATATATAAGTATTATCTCTATATCCAGAATAATTTAGATTGCAAGGATATTTCCTTAAAGTATACTCATTACACATTTTCCTTAATGTTTTTTTAAATGGTTTTCTCGTATATTTTCTTCTTGTCCCAAAAAACTTTCCAACTTGTGATTCAGTTATACATCTAATTTTACTAACTAGTATTAATATCTCTTTTTCTACTCCTACCATCATGTCTATATCTCCTCGAAGTTATTATTTATTGGTTATAGTATCAATATATTAAATTAATGCTTTAAAATTTACAGTTTTAATAAAAAAATTCACTTCGTTTAAGCATAAAAAAATCGCATATAAAATGCGATTTTTTCATTATTATTTAATTTAATCTTCTTTAATATTTAAAATATTTAAATTATCAAATTCATTTATGTCAACTAATCCCTTTGCTTCTTTTTGATAAGATAACTTAACCTTATCTCCAACTTGAGTTAAAGGAAGCTCTGATGATACTTTAGACATTGCATTAAATATTCTCGAAGTATCAGTATCTATTGTTAAATAGTAGAATGTATTGCCGCTTTGAACCTCTTGATTTATTCTTGTTATAGTACCTTCTATAGTTTCCTGTGTTTCATCATTTTCAAGCTTTATAGAATTACCTTTTGATGCTAAAGCTTCTCTATAGTTTCTTAAAGCATCTTCTTTATTTTCACCAAGACCTAATACACTATAATCTTCAACTGATACAAAAGAAACCATCTTAACAAGACCTGCTTTATCTTTTAATGACATTACATATGTAGGTTTTCCAAGTATATTATACATTACAGGAAAAGTAGCTTGATAGTTTTTCTCTTGTACTTTACCTTCAGCGGAAGTCATAGCTGCCGTTTCTGTAGCTCCAGGTTGTTTATAAAGTTTAGCTTCTTTAGTACGAGTGTCAACTAACATAAATCCAATTGTAGACTCATCTCCACCTGCCGAAGTTATTCCAGTATACCAGTATGCTCTATCATCATTTCCATACACTAAAGATGTACCTTCTGTTGCAACAAGTACTCCTTCTTCTGATATAACTGAATTTAAAAATCCTTTAACATATAACCCCCAATCATTTATCTGATCTACTACAAATGATTCAGGTTGTATTCTATCAATCCACTTAGGAGCATCTTTTATAGAATATCTTTTAGTTTCTCCAGTTGATGCATCAACTGTAGCTACTCCTATAGCATTTGCTCCACTATATCCTACTTTATGTTCATATAAAGTAGTTACCCAATATGGCTTTCCTTTATCATCTATTTCAAATGTAAAATCTGTCATACCTGCATTTACAATTCCTTTTAAATACATATGTCTCTGAAGATCTTGTAATAAGTATGCTTCTGGTTGATAAACTATTTTTACTGGTTTTTTATCTATTTCTTGAACTAATCTAACATCTTGAGGATTACTTGCTGATACCATTACATATCCATTAGTACCATCAAGTGATGTTATCCATTTTATTATATCTCTATGTACAAGTGGTGCAACCCAATATAATTCTCCATTTACACTTTGTATATGAAATTGCCCAAGTTTAGCTACACTTCCAAGAGCTGGATCTTCACCAATTTTTTTATCTCCAAGTCTCATAGCCATATCTTCATCAACTAAACGAATATCTGATACACTTACCGGACTTACATCTTTTGAAAAATTACTCTCTTCAACTTCACCAATTAAGTTTCTATATGCTTTTGCGTGTAGTATTGGTGATGAAGTTATAAATGGCGCTACTATATTAAAAATTATTAATACAATAGCTATACCAAAGTTATATTTTGCTAATTTAGATGTGTGCTCTCCTTTATCTAGCATCATATCTAATACTCCGGCTGCTCCAAAGAATATTATTAAAACTGAAATAAAAGATAAAAAGTCTAATCTTAATACTGGCAATTTAATAAAAGAATATATAGCTACTATAATAGCTGCTACTGCATAGGTCTGTATGAATTTCTTCATTTGATACTCCTTTCACCCACAATTAATTATTATTACTATTATATACATATTTTGTAAAAAAATAAACACCCCTTAAGTATTTAAGAGGTGTTTATTTTATATTTTTACAACTTCTCCAATATTATGAACTTTATCTTTTTCATAATACTTAGATAGTAATCCTTCATATTCTAGCTCTAGGTCATCTAAATCATAAAAGTCGTTTGGCCTAACTTGATGAGGTTCTTTATCTAATATCTGTATCTCACTTCTTTGTAACATATCTGCAACAAATTGAGAACATACATATTTATAATCTTTTTTTCTAGATTTATTTACAGATAAGTATACAAGAGCTTTCACATCATATACATATTGTTTTCTATTAATACTAACATTATATATATTCTCTTTTAACTTTTCATATTGTCTTTCTGTTACCGTTAACGAGTACACTCTACACATAGTATTAGTTTTTATAGCATATAAGCCTTCATTTATATTTTCTTCTACAAACCCTGCAAATATAGGTGTTTTAGGATTTAATCGTCCAAAAGAATACATAGGCCTTAAATCTTCATTTAAAGCTATAGATACATGCGCATATGGGGTTTTACTTATATTTCTGATTAAACAAGATAAAAGTGTACCTGTAAATGTAGTAACTATATATATCTTCTTCATAACTTTCCCCTTTTTCAGTTTTAAATATATTTAATTATATTATCATATTATACATATAATTACAAATCATTTATTTTAAAATCATATGTATTTATAAAATTAATTAAATTATTAATTTTTATTTGTAAATCTACAATGATTCTATCATCTTCTATTATGATTTTTTTTAATGTCATTGGAGATATTTGTTGTTTTTCTATTATAATAATATTATCTTTAATTGTAAATGGTACTTTATTCATATTTTTTTCTAACACTTTACTTAAAACTTTATTATTTATATTAATTTTGCCTACCTTTGCATTTGTTAAAGTAAGCTTTAAATTTCCATTTTCTATACTTGGTATTAAATTTACCTCTACTTGACTATTTATCCCCATTATTTTATATGGAGAAATAAATTTTATCTTATCTCCTACAATCTCTGTGTATATATTTTCAAGCTCTGTTATATTTTTATTTTTAGCAATAGTATAAACTATATCTTTAAATTCTTCGTCATCTATGGCTATAGTACCAGTTATCCTAAGGGGATTAGTATATACGTTACCTGACTTTATAAAAGACCCCTTTAGAATTTCATCAGCTGTTATAACTTTACCTTTTGATGATATGTCAATAGGTTCATTTGGGGTTAGTGCATAGTAACCTCCAAATCCTATAATGACTAATATAACCAATATACTAATTAGTATTGTAATACCTTTTTTCATAATATCGACTTCCTTTATATTATAATTTTTAAATAGCATATTTTTATAACTACTAATGTATTATGTCCTTTTTTATTTTATAGTCATATTTTTTTTAAATTTGTACAATAATCTTAAATATAGCGTTTAATATCTATTTTGTTATTAATATCGAGTAATTATGTCTTTATTTTTTATTCATCTTAGATTAAAATTAATAATATGTATTATAGTACCCTTTATGTACTATATAGAAATTTAATAAATTGAGAGGTATTATATAATGTCAAATGAAACTAATTCATCTAACTTTATAAAAAACATTGTTATAAATGATTTAGAAACTGGAAAACATGATAGCATTATAACTCGTTTTCCACCTGAACCAAATGGTTATTTACATATCGGACATGCCAAAAGTATATGCTTAAATTTTGGACTTGCGAAAGAATTTAACGGAAAAGTTAATTTAAGATTTGATGATACAAATCCTTTAAAAGAAGACGTAGAGTACGTAAACTCTATAAAAGAAGATGTTAAATGGTTAGGGTTTGACTGGGATAACCTATACTTTGCATCTGACTACTTTGAAGAAATGTACAATAGAGCTGTTCTTTTAATAAAAAAAGGTAAAGCTTATGTATGTGACTTAACTTCTGAAGAAATGAGAGAATATCGTGGTACTTTAACTGAACCAGGAAAAGAAAGTCCTTACAGAAATAGATCTGTTGAAGAAAACTTAGAACTATTTGAAAAAATGAAAAACGGTGAATTTAAAGATGGAGAAAAAGTTCTTAGAGCTAAAATAGATATGTCTTCTCCTAACATAAACTTTAGAGACCCTGTAATATATAGAATCGCTCACTCTACTCATCACAATACTGGTGATAAATGGTGTATATACCCAATGTATGCCTTTGCTCATCCATTAGAGGATGCTATAGAAGGAATAACTCATTCTATATGTACATTAGAGTTTGAAGACCAAAGACCATTATACGATTGGGTTGTTAAAGAATGCGAAATGGAAGCTACTCCAAGACAAATAGAATTTGCTAGACTTAATCTTACAAATACTGTTATGAGTAAAAGAAAATTAAAACAACTTGTTGATGAAGGTGTTACTGATGGTTGGGATGATCCTCGTATGCCTACTATATCAGGTTTCAGACGTAGAGGATATACTGCTGATGCTATACGTAAATTCTGTTCAGAAATTGGTGTATCTAAAGCTGATTCAAAAGTTGATAGTCAAATGCTTGATTTCTTTGTAAGAGAAGATTTACAAAATAAAGCTCCTCTTGCTATGGGTATTTTAAATCCACTTAAATTAGTTATAACAAATTACCCTGAAGGTCAAACTGAAATGATCGAACTTGAAAATAATGCAAAAGACGAAACTAAAGGAACTAGATTAGTACCATTTGGTAGAGAGTTATATATTGAACAAGAAGACTTTATGGAAGAACCTGTGAAAAAGTACTTTAGATTATTCCCAGGAAATGAAGTTCGTTTAAAGGGAGCTTACTTCGTTAAATGTACTGATGTTATAAAAGATGAAAATGGAAATGTAATTGAAGTACATTGTACTTACGACCCAGAAACTAAGAGTGGTTCAGGATTTACAGGACGTAAAGTAAAATCTACTATACACTGGGTAGAAGCAAATACTGCTATTGCTTGTGAATTTAGATTATATGAACCATTAATACTTGATGATGCTCCAGAAAATGAAGGAAAGCACTTCTTAGAGCAAATAAATCCAAATTCTATGAAAATATTACAAGGATTTGCTGAACCTACTCAAATAAAGAATGCAAAACCTTTAGATAAATTCCAATTTGTAAGAAATGGATTCTTCTCTGTTGATACAAAATATACTACAGATGATAAATTAGTGTTTAATAGAGTTGTACCATTAAAGAGTTCTTTTAAACCTGGAAAATAATATATCATTTATAAAAAACCTACTAAAATAATAGTTTAGTAGGTTTTTTCTTTTAATTAATTTAATTGTAAGTTTATTCTTGTATCCCTAGTATTTCTAACCCATCTTCTATACATTTTATATCCAGAGGGAAATCAGGCCCCTTTTCACCATCAATATCTGTAATTAACCCATCTACACATTCAATGTATATTTCCTTAGTTTTAAAATATAATATATCATCATCCTCATTTAAATTTTCTAAATGCTCTCCCTTTAATACATTTATAAATACTGGTATAGATTTTGGAATTGGCATATCTTTAAAAATAATTACATCTAAATATCCATCATCTAACTCAGCTTTATATGCTAAATTTAGATTTCCTGCAGTTTTTCCATTAAAAACTAACATGAGATACATCTTGCCTTTATACTCTACTTCCTCAGATTTTACTTTTATATTAAAAGCTCTAAGATGAAGCGCTTCCTCTATTCCTGCTATATAATATGCCACTTTTCCCATATAGTTTTTAAAATCAGGATTTATCTTTT